>NZ_AP024897.1:633526-950289 GCF_024529975.1 Vibrio quintilis
TTCCCAGATCACCGGCAGCTGGCTGTAAAAATAAATCGCCACAGCCATAAAAATGGTTGCTGTGGTGAACTCTTTTGCCCGGGGAATCTGACCTTCCTGCCGGGCCTTTTTAATTTTCTGGGGCGAAGCCTTCTCGGTTTTATCCTGACTGGATGCCTGATCGCTCATGTTCCCCCCAGCATTAAACGGTCCATATACCTGAGTGTGTCGTGTACCAGTGCCGTATAGCGTCCGGGAACCCCGGAGACAGAAATCAGCACACTAAACAGACCCAGTAACATGGTCATCGGAAAGCCCAGCGCGTAAACGTTCAGGCTCGGGGCTGCCCGGTTCATCACCCCGAAACTGATGTTAGCCAGTAGCATGGAAACGATGGCTGGCAGCGCAAGGGCAAGGGCGGAAGTAAACATCCAGCCAAATACAGAGATGACGCCTTTTAACGATAAAACAGTAATGCCGGAACCGACCGGCCAGACCTGAAAGCTTTGAATCAGAATATCAATGATGAGCAAATGTCCTTCAAGCGCCAGAAACAGCAGGGTACTGAATACAGCGAATAAGCGCCCGAGAACTGCCACCGACTGACCATTGATGGGATCGTTCATCATGGCCATACCCAGACCCATTTGCAGGGAAAGGATCTGGCCCAGCATTGTGAAGATGCCGAATAACATGTGCAGAATCAGGCCGAATAAAATCCCCCAAATCGCCTGTTCAAAGGCAAGAAACAAGGACGTCAGGGACATCAGATCTACCGCCGGCATCGGCGGCATCAGCGGCGCGGTCATGGTGACGATGGACAGCACCAGCAACGAGCGCACCCAGACGGGAATCATGCTATTGCCGAAGAAGGGCATCGATAAAAAAGCGGCCCCCAGGCGGAAAAAGGGCCACCAGAGTTGCCCGAGCAGGCTGGAAATCTGTGCGAAAGAGATTTCCATCAGCCAATCATCCCCGGAATGTTGTGAAACAGATAATCAAACAGGTCCATGATCTTTTGCAGCATCCAGTGACCGGTAAAGATCACCATCAGCAGCGTGACCATCAGACGGGGAAGAAAGCTGAGTGTTTGCTCATTGATTTGGGTGGCTGCCTGAAAAATTGCAATACCAAGACCGACAATCAATCCGGGTACGACCAGCACACCCACCATGGTGATCACAGTCCAGACTGCATTTGATATCAGAGTAACCGTTAATTCAGGTGTCACAGGCAACCTCTCTGCACTATCCGAAACTGGCCGATAATGTACCGACGGTCATTGCCCATCCGTCAACCAGAACGAAAACAACCAGTTTAAAAGGTAAGGAGATAATCAACGGAGACAGCATCATCATCCCCATGGCCATCAAAACACTGGCGACGACCAGATCGATAATCAGAAACGGAATAAACAGCATAAAGCCGATTTGGAATGCTGTTTTCAGCTCGCTGATCACGAAGGCCGGCAGCACAACAGCAAAAGAAATATCTTCGGCTTTTTGATCTACCGGTTCATTAGCGATCCGCAACATCTGTTCCAGTGCATTTTTCTGTGTCTGGGCCAGCATAAAATGCCGTACCGGCTTTTCAGCCGTTTTAAATGCCTGCATCAGGGTGATTTCACCGTCATCGTAGGGTTTGAAGGCATGCTGATAAATATCAGACCAGACCGGGCGCATAATCAGAATGGTTAAAGCCAGCGCAATACCGGCCAGTACCCGGTTTGGCGGGGTTTGTTGCAGTCCCAGCGCTTGTCTGAGAATCGCCAGTACGACAATAATCCGGGTAAAACTGGTTGCCATCAAGATAAAGGCGGGCAGGAAGCTTAATGCTGTCATTAGCAACAAAATTTGCAGCTTAACACTGTATTCCTGATGACTCTCACCATCCGAAACCGTGAAAAGTGTCAGGCCGTTATCGGCTGCAAATGAAGAATGCGCCAGCAAAAGCAGCGCAATCCCCATCATCCAGTACCACAAAAAGGAACGTTGTTTTTCCATCGCCTTTGAAGTCCGTTATGCTTCAACAGATGATAGTGCAGTATCAATCACATCGATCAAACGCAATCCATATTTGTCATTTACAACCACCACTTCTGCGTGACCCAGTAATGAACCATTCACTTTGACATCCAGTGGTTCACCATTCATTTTATCCAGCTCAATCACTGAGCCTTCTCCCGCTTTCATCAGATCGCCCAGCGAAAGCTCTTTACTTGCAACTTCAAGGGTGACGGTGACCGGGATATTTTTAAAAAAATTCAAATCATGTCCGGCATGTTGTTGTACCGGCTCTGCTGATGTTGCAGCAGTGTCGAAGTCTTCAAGCTGAAAGTCATCGAAATTAATGTCTTCGCCATCAATCGTTGTTTTTTCTGCATTATCACTCATGATCGTGTCAGTCATCTTTGAGACTCCTTAGTTGGGTTTAAAGTCAACACGAGTTGCCCTTCCTGCTCAAAAACACGTCCGGAAAACAGGTGTTCATTGCCAATATTTACGGGAACTGTCGACAAAAGTTCAATGGGAAGAATATCGTCAGGTTTTAAGCTCAGAACATCACTTAAAGGCAGTGTTTTCTTGCTGAGAAGCACATTCAGGCGCACGGGGGTTGCTTCTAAAGAACGGTGTAACTGAGGAGAAAGATCCTGAGCCGGATCCAGATTAAGTTCGTTGATCAGCGTCTGAACCAGATTGCTTTCGATGATCAGTGCAAGGTGACCGGCATGATCGCCATATTTGATGGTCGCAACTGCGCGAAGCCCGACATCACTGCCGATCTCACTTTCGCTGACTTCCCACATTTCACCCGGCGCAATCCACTGGCTGACTAATTTACCGATGCGTTCCTGCAATCTGAGATCGCTGGAAGTTAATGTACTTTCCTGCCTTTCTACATCAGCAGCATAAAAGCGGTCTGCCAGTTTGACTAACGTCGTATTTTCTAAACTGACAAATAAAGTACCGCCATCCTGATGTTTAAACTGTGTGACTGAGTGTTTGTCAATGTCTGCTGGTTTCAGCCAGTGTAGTTCGACAAATTCAAGCTTCACATCAATTTGATGGTTTTTAAGCCAGTTCTGTAATTCGGTTGCCAGCTTATTACATGACCCGGAAATAATTGTTTCCAGTTTTTCCCGGATCAAATGTACAGGCTTTCCCAATAACTCCACATTCAGAGGCCGAACCTCCGGAACTGGCGTATTGTTTTTCATTTCCATTTGTATTTTACCGTGCGTTAACAATGGATAAAAGAGTAACTTAATTAAGTGAACTGCAGTTTACACAGAGTTTTTAAAAAGTTTTTACTAAATTTTTGTGTCGGATTATAAGTTTGTGACTTTAGTTCATATGTTGGCGTCAAACATCATTTTAATACTTCAAAAAATAATAGAAAGGGGGTAACTTACTGTTCCAAATAATATAGATAAGTACAAAAGATAATCAGTCAGATATATTTTGTACAATAATATACAAAATTATAAACAAAAATATTCGTAATAACCGATTTCATAAGAACGCCAGGTACATTTTATTTATGGCTGAATTTTATACTCAAACAACCTGAAGATGCAGGTTTCAGTGAGATTTGTCAGGCTCAGAGACAAGGCACTGATTTGTAAACATAGTCATTCTACGTTGAAAATCAGTCACGCCGTATCAAAGCCAGACAAAATCACCCGCAGGGCTTGAGCTGAAAGGCTCATTTCTGTGTCAGGAGAATTTGAAAAGTGGGGACATTCCTGCATTCTCTTTCCTTGAACTGTACCTTTCGGCTACACGCTGAATCATGCATCTTCAGGTTGCCTGGACATAGTGTTGTAATTAGCCGGTTTAGAGCTAATGCTATAGGTATAAGTTATTAATAAATAAAATTAATAATGCCTGGTGTGCTGTTTTTTAAGGTGTGTAGTATGAGGTTATATGCCAGAAAAAAATACGCTGTGGCATATTTATATAATGAAATAATGTCAGGCTGTGGTAAGAAGTACTTTTGTTACTTTTTTGTAAGAATATATTTTGCCATTGCGATTGTATTTTTTTCTAGTTCATGTTTTGCGCTTCAGAATATTAAAATTCCTATGGATTTATCATCATGGGGATATTCTGGAACTCAGGTGAAATGTACATTAAATCACCTGGGTACTTCCTATGGGAAGTTTTATTTCCGCTCTTTACCTAATGACCAGTTATCATTTGAATTTCATTTAAATAAACAATCTCAGCACTGGACCTCTGCAACCTTATCAAAGGTCAGCCCACCGTGGGTTGAGCCTGCTTTAACTGTGCCGGTAACAACGGCTCAGAAAGGCGCTTCCGGACGGTTTTCATTCCGCCGCAATATTAAGTCGTTATTGCAGGATATTGAGCAGGGACAGTGGATTCAGGTGATGTTAAGCGGAAAAGAAACTTCCGCCTCCGAAACTGTCACTATTCCGTTAGTCCGGATTCATCAGGCGCTGAAAAACTTTCAGTCTTGCCGGAGCCGCCTGCCTGCGATGTCTTACCGACAGGCAAGAACGGTAGTGTTGCACTATATCAACGGTCAGCGTCATTTATCTGCCGGTCAGCTGCGGCAGCTGAAAGACATGGTGACTTATATCGATGTCGATTCCCGTATTCAGCACATCCTGATTGATGGTCATACCGATAATGTTGGTTCTTCCATCACGAATCTGAATTTATCCCGCTCCAGAGCTGAAGAAGTTGCCGCGGTACTGAAGAAGTACGGGGTGAAGTCTGCATTAATCCAGGTCAGAGCACATGGTTCACGGTATCCGGTGTCAGGTAATCATACCGCTGAAGGTCGGGCGAAAAACCGCCGTGTAACCATTCGTCTTGTTCGTGATAATGAACAGGTTGTCTCCCGGAAAACCACTCAGAAGAAGGTTCAATAATGACGAATACAGATATTTTGTTGGTTGAGCCCAATGAACATTTTTCTCAACCAGTCATTGAGGTGTTAGAAAGCGCAGGATACAGCGTGCGTCATGCACGCACGGGGCGCGGTGCATTGCTTGAAGAAAAAGCAGCGATTACCGTTGTTAGTTCTGATTTGCCTGATATGTGTGTTCGTGAATGGGTGGCGTGCCATCAGAAACAGGCAGACTGCGGTGTTGCTATTGCAATTGTTGAGCAGGATCAGAGCCTGCTGGCGGCGGAAACTATGAAGGCGGGTGCGACTGATTATTTACTGCGTCCTTTCGAGTCAAATCAATTGCTGAGTTTATTACGCCGGGTCGAAGCGCTGGGTAAGCCGATGGCCAATATTGTGGCGGAATCATGGCGGAGTAAACAGGTCCTTCAGCTGGCTCACAGGGCTGCCTGTACCAATGCCAGTGTCCTGATTTCCGGTGAATCCGGTACCGGCAAGGAAGTGCTTGCCCGTTATGTGCATGAGCAATCGACCCGTGCTGATGGTCCGTTTATTGCGGTGAACTGTGCGGCGATTCCTGAATCGATGCTGGAAGCGGTGCTGTTTGGTCATGTCAAAGGGGCATTTACCGGTGCAGTAGCATCGCAGAGCGGTAAGTTTGAAGAAGCCAACGGCGGTACAATTTTGCTCGATGAGATCGGAGAAATGTCTCCGGCGGTGCAGGCAAAACTACTGCGGGTACTTCAGGAACATGAAGTCGAACGGATTGGCAGCCACAAACCGGTTCGTCTGGACATCCGGGTCATCGCTGCCACCAATAAAGACCTGCGCGAAGAAGTGCAGAAAGGTCATTTCCGTGAAGATTTATATTACCGGCTGGATGTATTACCGCTGTACTGGCCGCCTTTGCGTGAACGCCGGGAAGATATTCTGCCGATCAGTCAGTTCTTTATCCGTAAGTATCAGGATGGCAGTCAATGCTATTTATCTCAGGATGCCCGGCAGGCTTTAAGCCAGTATCACTGGCCGGGAAATATCAGAGAACTGGAGAATGTCGTCCAGCGTGCGCTGGTGATGCGTCACGGTGATTGTATTACCGCCCAGGATTTAATGTTGTCGGCAGAATTTCAGCCAGCAACGGCTGCTGTGGAATCCGGCCCGGTATTTGGTCATGTTGAGGCGAAGAAGCAGGCAGAATATCAATATATTTTAGATAAATTACGTCAGTTCGGTGGTAACCGGACCAAAACAGCGAATGCCCTTGGTGTTTCAACCCGGGCGCTGCGTTATAAACTTGCGGCGATGCGGGAACAGGGAATCGATTTACAGTCGGCACTGGGCTCAGCTGCCTGAACGGAGATACAAAAATGGCAAATCAATCAATGAATAATATAACTTCAGCAGAGCAGCTGATGCTGTCCAAAATGGACATGATGCGGGCAAAAGCTCAGCCTGATTTTATGGTGAGTGCAAATCCGCTGGACAGCAAATTACCGGAGAGCAATTTACTGGCAACTCAGCCATTAAATCAGCCTTTGTCTTTCTCTGAAGCCATGACCCGGGTTTTGAATGTTGTTGATTCACATCAGGCTATCGCCAGTGAAAAAATGACAGCTGTCGAAACCGGAAAAAGTGATGATCTGGTCGGTGCAATGATTGCCAGCCAGAAAGCAAGTTTGTCTTTCGATGCTTTATTACAGGTGCGTAATAAGGTTGTTTCTTCCTTTGAAGATATCATGAAAATATCGGTGTAAATTATGGCTGAACTTTCAACTCATGTGGCTGGTGCTGCAGCGGGGACCGCCTCTCCGGCCCAACCCGTGAATTCAGACAACATGGATAACCTGACGCGTAAGATGAAGGACTTATGGTCGAGCAGTCAGCGTAATCTGGTACTGTCTGCCGTGCTGGCAACGATTGTTGCTGCAATTATTGTGGTTGCCTTGTGGAGTTCTGCCCAGAGCTTCCGTCCTTTATACAGCCAGCAGGAACGGTTTGATATCGGTGATATTATTTCTGTGCTGGAGTCTGAAGGCATCAGTTACCGGCTGCAGGAGCAAAATGGTCAGGTGCTTGTGCCGGAAGGTCAGGTTGCTCATACCCGGATGCTGCTGGCAGCGAAAGGCGTGAAGGCCAAACTGCCGACCGGACTGGATACGCTGAAAGATGACAGTTCTCTCGGTACCAGCCAGTTTATGGAAACGGCCCGTTACCGTCATGGTCTGGAAGGTGAGTTAGTCCGCACGATCATCTCTTTGAACGCGGTGAACAATGCCCGGGTGCATTTAGCCATTCCCCGTGAAACCTTATTTGTCCGCCAGAATGGTGAGAACCCTACTGCGTCTGTGATGCTGGAGCTGAATCCGGGTGATGATCTGAAACCGGAGCAGGTTGAAGCGATTGTAAATCTGGTTGCGGGTAGTGTGACCGGCATGAAGCCGGAATTTGTGTCGGTGATTGACCAGTATGGCCGTTTGCTGAGTGCTGATATCGGTTCTGCGGAATCAGGCAAAGTGAATGCGAAGTTTCTTGAATATCAGAAAAATGTCGAGAAACAGGTTATCCGCCGGGCAGCCGATATGCTGACGCCGATTGTCGGGCCAAGTAACTTCCGGGTTCAGGTTGCTGCAGATATGGATTTCAGCCGGGTTGAAGAGACCAGTGAAGTGATGAGCGATGATCCTGTGGTGCGCAGTGAACATACGATCAATAACAACTCGGTGGATCAAATTGCTCTCGGTGTTCCGGGCTCATTAAGTAACGAGCCGCCGGTCACCGGAGAAAAACCAACCAAAGACAGCCAGAACACCAATGCCCGTTCTGAAGTGAACCGTCAATATGCTGTAGGCAGTAAAGTACGCCGGACGCAATATCAGCAGGGTCATATCAACAAACTGAGCATTTCTGTCCTGCTGAACTCTGCGGTTGCGCCAAACGGAACGGCCTGGACAGATGAAGAGAAATCTCAGATCAGCGACATGATTAAAGAAGCGGTCGGCATGACGACAGCCCGCGGAGACAGTCTGAGCCTGATGAGCTTTAACTTCACCCCGGTTGAGATTGAAGCGCCGCCGCAGATTCCGTGGTGGCAGGATCCAACCGTGCAGCAGCCATTGCGCTATGTAATTGGCGGTATGTTAGGGCTGGCGATGATCTTCTTTGTATTGCGTCCGTTGGTGATGCATCTGACCGGGGCAGATCGTCGTGATCAGGAAGCAGAAGCCGCCGCTGAACAGGATGATACGGTTTACGATAACCTGCAAACACGTGAAGAGCGTGAACGTGAAGAAGCGTTGAACCGTCGTCTGGCAGAGAAAGGGATATCAGCGTCCAACGGACTGGATGTCGGTAGTGATATGTTGCCGCCGCCAGGATCGCCGCTGGAAATTCAATTGAAACACTTACAACTGATTGCAAATGAAGAACCGCAACGGGTTGCCGAAGTACTGAAACAATGGGTGAATGTTAATGAACACAGCAGAGTCGACGCAGGCGAAGAAGCAGAACAAGCTTAATCCTGTTGAACAAACCGCACTGGTTTTACTCGGCATGGGTGAAGATGCCGCAGCGAAAGTGCTGCGTCACTTCAGCCGGGATGAAACACAGAGAGTCACCCGTGCGATGGCAAAATTAAGCGGGATCAAAAGTGATAACGCGCACCGGGTCATTCAGAGTTTCTTTGATGACTTCCGTCAGCACAGCGGGATTCGGGGTGCTTCGAAAGAGTATCTGTCCAATACCTTACGCAAAGCTCTGGGGAATGATTTGGCCAAAGGGTTGCTGAATAACCTTTACGGCGATGAAATTCGTAACAATATGCAGCGTTTACAGTGGGTGGATGCGGAAATTCTTGCCCGCTTTATTGCGGATGAACACCCGCAGATGCAGGCGATTTTCCTGGCTTATCTGCCGGCAGACAGCTCTTCCGAGGTGCTGAAACATTTGCCTCAGGATTACCATGATGAACTCTTGTACCGGATTGCCCGGCTGCAGGATATCGACCATCAGGTGGCGAATGACCTCAATGACCTGATTGAGCGTTGTATCGAGCAGGTTTCTGTCACCCAGAGTGCACCGCTTTCCGGCGTGAAGCAGGTTGCGGATATCATTAACCGCTTCCAGGGCGATCGTGCTGCACTGATGGAAATGCTCAAACTGCATGATGAAAATGTGGTTGAAGAAATCGAAGAGAACATGTTTGAGTTCCTTGTGCTTGGCCGTCAGACCGAAGAAACAATGGATCGTCTGGTTCAGGAAGTGCCACTGGAATTGTGGACTGTTGCATTGAAAGGTGCCGATATTTCCCTGCAACAGGCGATTAAGCGCTCAATGCCGCAGCGGATGGTGAAAGCCCTTGAAGATGAGATGCAGGTTCGTGGTGCGTTACCACTCAGCCGGGTTGAACAGTCTCGTCAGGAAATCATGCAGATTGTCCGTGAACTGAGTGATTCTGGTGAAGTTGAATTATTGCTTTATCAGGAACCAACCGTGGAGTAAGTGATGAAGTCAGATAAACTCATGCACCTGATGCAGGGAAACTACCGGGCTTACCGTTTTCCGCCCATGGCTCAGCCGTTAAAGCTGCCGGGCGAATTGCCTGAATCCGATGATCAGTGGCTGGATGAGCAGGCCGTATTACAGGAAAAGCTCGAAGCCGGTTTCCAGCAGGGTGTTCAGCAGGGATACGATGAGGGTTTAATTCAGGGGATCGAACAGGGAAAACAGCAAGGGCTGCTGGAAGGGCAGAAAGAAGGCTTTCAGCGCGGGTTTGTTTCCGGGGAGCAATCCGGTAAGCAGACGTTTGTTGAAGCCGCGAAACCCGTTCATGATATTTATCAGACACTTTCCCGCTGGCTTGAAGAACGCGAACAGCAGCAGCGTCATATGATTTGTGAACTGGTACAGAAAGTTGCCCAGCAGGTGATTCGTGCCGAACTGACGCTGATGCCGCAACAGATTCTGTCTTTGGTGGATGAAACCCTTGAGGCGATGCCCGGAAAATCAGAATCAGTGACAGTGCATCTGAATCCACAGGATCTGGAGCGGATTAAGCAGATTAATGCGGACTTGCCTCAGGTGTGGAAACTGGTTGCCAATCCGGAACTACCGGCTGGTGGCTGCCAGCTGGTGACTGAGGATGCAGAAGCAGACGCAAGCTGTGACTCCCGCCTTCAGGCCTGTATGGATAATGTGAAACAGCATATGCTGGAAGAAATTACCGTCTTACCTGATGTATCTGCCGAAACTGAAGGTACCCCGGATACAGAAATGGCACAGAATGTTCAGGCAGAGGAAGAGGCTGTTGAATGAGTAATTCACGGGCTCAGCTCTTACTGTCTGAACGTCTGAATGAAGCGATTGCATCACTGGATTCGATCCCGGTTGCCCGGGTGACAGGCCGGCTGGTGAAAGTGAATGGCTTAATGATGCAGGCGGTCGGATGCCGGTTCAGGCTTGAACAACGTTGTCTGGTTGAAACCGCAGAAGGCAGCATGATCGAAGCACAGGTGGTTGGTTTTGATCATAATGTCGCTTATCTGATGCCGATCCGGCGGCTGGGTGGCTTGTTCGCCGGAGCTAAAGTTGTGCCGCTTGATGGCGACAGTACAGTACACATCGGCCACCAGTGGCTGGGACGGGTTGTGAATGGCCTGGGTGAAGTACTGGATGATGGTCCGGCTTTGAAAGGCGGGGAGCGCGTTTCTCTGGAAGCCCGGCAGATTAACCCGCTGAAACGCCGTCCGGTCGATACGCCGCTGGATGTCGGTGTCCGGACGATTAACGGTTTGCTGACGATTGGTAAAGGGCAGCGGATTGGTCTGATGGCCGGGAGTGGTGTCGGGAAAAGTGTGCTGCTTGGTATGCTGACAAAAAATACTCAGGCCGATGTGATTGTGGTCGGATTAATTGGTGAGCGGGGACGCGAAGTCCGCGAGTTTATTGAACGAAATCTGACGCCACAAGCGCGACAGAAAGCGATTATTATTGCCGCTCCGGCAGATGAATCGCCGTTAATGCGTCTCCGGGCAACTTTATTGTGTCACCGGGTTGCGGAATATTTCCGTGATCAGGGAAATGATGTCTTACTCCTGATGGACTCCCTGACCCGCTATGCGATGGCCCAGCGGGAAATTGCACTGGCTCTGGGCGAGCCGCCTGCCACCCGTGGCTATCCGCCTTCGGTGTTTGGCATCCTGCCTCAACTATTGGAACGGGCCGGAAACAGTGAGAACCCGGACGGAAGTTTAACCGCGATTTATACCGTACTGGCTGAAGGGGACGATCAGCTGGATCCCGTGGTAGATTCTGCCCGTGCGATTCTTGATGGTCATGTTGTCCTGTCGCGTCAGTTAGCAGAACAGGGCCATTATCCGGCGATTGATATCAATGCGTCGATTAGCCGTTGTATGACAGCTTGTACGCATCCTTCCCATGCGATGGTTGCCAGTCAGTTCCGCCATTTTTATGCTAATTATCTGCAGGTAAAAGAGTTGTTACCTCTTGGGGGGTATCAGCCGGGCCAGGATCCGGAGCTGGATCAGGCGGTTGCCATGTATCCGGGACTGAAAGCTTACCTGCAGCAGTCTGCGGATGAAACCATCAGCTACAATGACAGCCTGACTGAATTAGCGCATCTGTTTCAGGATAACGGAACCGGAGCTGTCTGATGGATGACTCAAAACTCAGGGCAGTTGGCCGGTTACAGCAAGTCGAAGAAAAGATGCGTGATCGCCTTGGTCAGCAGCTCGACACCATGCGTCAGCGTCAGCAAAACATGCAGGAGCAGCTTGAGCAGCTGGCAGATCTGAAATCCCACTCCGGCCAGTCAGCCAGAAGTGTACCTGCGTTGAACAGTGCGTTGCTGATGAACCTCAACCGGGTTGATCAGATGTTGCAGAAAATGTTGAGTCACCATGAGCAGGAAGAAGCGCTGATGGAGGCTGAGTGCCATTCAGTGCAGAAAGTACTGGAACACAAACATGCCCGGGTGAAAGGGCTGGAACAGGCGCTGGAGCGCTGGCGTACCCGGAAAAATTATGAAAAAGCAAGGAAAGAGCAGAAACTGGTCGAAGATATGATTAATGCCCGGTGCCGAAAGCGTGATCCATAGTGCTTGCACCCGTCCGGCAATTTTTTATACCATTTTTGCTGAGGATTGATTTCATGTTGGGCCTGACACGACAGGCGACAACTTCACATCTCCTGAAGCTATATTTTCGCTGCACAACCACCATGACAAATCACCATGAAAAATCATCGTGGACAATTGTCGAGAAGAAACGCCGCGAAGAAACGTCGTGAAAAACCGTCGTGAAAAAACAAAGTACCCTGGTTATTTATGCACCGGTTGACCGGTCTGGTTTTGTATAAACTTTGCTTTATCTTTTGTGATAGCTGACAGATATTTGTATATGACTTGTGATAATGCTCCGGAATATCAGAAAGAATGCTTGATAACCTTAGTGCTGAATATTTAATCATATAAAACTTATTTTAGGCATATAAATTCATTTGTTATCGGATTTTATGTTGTGTTGACTAAAAATTAGAGGGTTTTCTGATTATCGGTTCACCAAGATGTCAGATCATAAAAAAGATGATGCAATTCAGTTTTAACAGTGGGCTTTACAAAGCGACCCGCATCGCGGGACGCTCACATAATTTTCTGGCCATCCGGTTGTCTGATCTGAAACAGGACACGAAAGTAACGGCATTACCCGTGCTGCCAAATGAAGAGTTGAGAATCGAAGCGCAGGATGTTCTGGAGCAGGTCAGAAGCGGATTATTACTGATTAATGAAGAGGCCGGAAAAAATTACTACATTTCGGAAATTCAGTATATTCCTTCTGATACACATTCTCCGGATATTTATCAGACATTAGCAATCGAATTATTGCAGAGAATTCATTTAGGCGCGGTGTTTACCACGCCTTGAATTGAATGATCCGGTCAGGATGGCGGATTGATGTTTCAGAGAGTACCGGGCTTCATCCGGACCCTGATGTCGCCCTGGGATTTTAAAGGTGCCCCGCTTGTGCGGCGCACCGTTTCTGTGTCCGGATTTATGCACGAACATCCAGCCCTTCCATCTTCAGCGTACGAATCGCCTGTGCCAGCTCAGGTTCAGAATGAACGACTTCGCCGGATAACTCATACCCTTTAGGCATATTCTGGCTGGCACCGTATTTGAACGTGATCGTACCTGCATCCCGGCCCATTGATATGCTGTTGCTGCTGGTTCCGCCTGCCAGAGCGACCGGTGAACTAAAGCCTTCTTTATGCTGCCTGCTTTCTGTCACACCAATTGATTTAATTCGTCTGTTTTCCGGATTTTCCAGCGCTTTCTGAATATCTTTCAGTGATATTTTTCCCTGAACAAACGCTTCTTCCAGCCGGAGTTTGACGTCATCTTTCAACTCCAGTGTCACAGATGTTTTGGCATTTTTTCCTGATCGGGCCCGGTTCAGAAGTTCCGTAAATCCCGGGTCCTGTTCCATTAAATGGTGAACCTGTCTGGCGACCGCCATTTTATTACCGGATCCGAGTGAAGCACTGAGAAAATCAATCATTCCGGCTTTATCGAGGTGGGCCGGATTGCTGTGGCTGATCACCGCTTTGGGCTCGGACATCATGTCAGCCTGTTGATCGGCTGCCTTCTGCTGTGTGGTATGACTGCGTATTTTATTCAGGGCATCATACTGTTTGTCGTTCACCGGTGTGATTTGATGGTTGCCAAAAAAGTGCTGATTGAGTGCTTCAAGCTGTTTTGCCGGGGTTTCCTGTGCCTTTGCTGCTTTGAGTGCCGTTTTATTTTGCACGTCCGGAAATGCTTTTTCGAGACTATCAAACATGGTTTTTATTGCCGTATGAGAAACCGGTGCAGCCGGCGCTGTTTTGACTTCACCTTTCACACTGACTGAGTTATCGATGGAAACCGACACTGCGGCCTGAACATTGGCTGATACCGGCAATAAGCCATTTTCATCCTTATGAATATTGACTGAAGTCAGGCCAACAGAGGCCGATGCACTGGCGGAATTGAACAGACCACTTTTATCAGCCTGACTGGTGGCTGAGTTTTCAAGGCCGTGCTTGTGCATCTTTTCCTTGTTTACCCCTGCCAGATTCACTGAAGCGCTGATACCGGCACCCAGCCGGTCAGAATTGGATAACTGACCTGATTTGGCCATATCAGCCCCGGCACGGGCCTGCGCTGTGAGTGCCAGATCCAGGCTGAAATTCCATTTGTTACCATGAGTTGAGGTATGCTCTATGCCTTTATTCACCAGCTGATCCGGCGTAATTTTCCCGTTAGTCAGGCCATCAATGAACTGATCGATGTCTTTGCCCTGTACAGTGAAACTGACCTCATTATGCGTCACTTTACTCCCGCTGGCAGTCAGGCTGGCAACCAGAACAGCACCGGGTCTGAAGGTTTGCTGACCATCGTTGAATTTTTTACTCAGTTCACTGGCAGACTTGCCGCTGATTTCCGGCAGGACATCTTTGGCGGCACCGAATCCCAGTTTTCCTGAATAACCAAAGTTACTGCTGATCGTCACCTGAATACTGTCATTATCCTGCCCGCTAAAACTGATGTCATAGTTTCTTGCAATACCGGCACCGCCGGTTGGAAACATACCGACAATATGATCCAGTAAGGGGGCAGGTATAAAAGCGCCGGCCGTTTCTGCGCCGTAATTCCGGTTAATTGCGACCGAGTCAGAGGATTTTAACGAGTGAAGCAGTGACTTCATCTTTTGATTCAGTTCGGTTTGATCTGTGGCTTCCAGCGCAGCTTTGGTGATTTGGTTAACGCCATGTTCTGAGTCATTGAAAACCCGGATGAAATATTTGGTGGCATCATAATTGGCTTCCGCATCCTGATGACTTTGCATGCCCTGATCGGTGAAATGTTTGATCTGGTTTTTTCCGTAGAAGTCGTCGCGGATTTCTGATAATTGCTGTTGCAGCAAATCAATGCTTTCGCCATCTGAGAGATCACCCATCAGTTCGGCTGCGTTGAGTAAGTGATCCAGTTTTTGCATGGCCATGGTGTCGAGCACCAGGCGGGATTTGACCAGCGCCATCTGATCATTCGGATCCCGCTGACGACCCAGCGGGATCTCCGTTTTCTGGTGACTCATGTTCAGTTTATTATCGGTAAACTGCTGCAGCAGTTTCTCCGGATGACTTTGTTCGGATGAGGGGGCGTGTTTCCATGTATTTAACAGTTCGGCACTCAGATCATGCCCGGAACGGTTTGGATTCAGGGCCTGTGTGGCTGCTTTAAAGCGCGGTGGCTGATAATCCGTTTTGACTGCTCCGCTATCATTGAGAATGCCCTGATGCTGACCAAGTGACAGTAAACGGCTGTGTGCACTTTGTTCCAGCTCGTTGCGAAATGCTTCCAGCTGCTCTTTCAGAGAAGCGCCTGCTTCTCCGGTCTCTAACTGATCAATTCTGGTTTTGATATCTTTATCCGGTCTGGGCGGCAGCAGCCCGGATGCCAGTTGTTCCGTATGTTTATCGAGCATTTTAAACATACGTTGTTCTTGTTGATACAGACCGGTTAAGCCTGCCCGGCCTTTCCAGGTATGCTGAACTGAATTGGCAGCGGTTGTGAGCGGACGGGGGACTTCCAGCGTTGGTTTAAACACGTGAGCTTTCAGCCGGGATTTAAAGCTGGTGCTGACCTGATGGCTTTCCAGCCCGGAAAAGCCACCGGCTTCTGCCGTGACCTGATATTGTCCGCCATGCTTGTTCAGTTTAAAGTTTTTGGTTCCGGCTGATAAATGATCAAAGAGCTGATCCCGGATGCTGCTCTGGCTGTTATCCTGTACCTGAGCTTCTGTTGATGTGTTCGTTTTCCACTGATCCTGCACTTTGGATAGCGTTTCACCCTGATCGGTCGTCAGGGTGATCTGACGACTGGCATTCAGATCCAGATGCGTGATTTGCTGGCCTTCCGGCAATTCAGGTAAGGTATGTTCCTGCCACTGAATATCCGTTTCCTGACGATGGGGTCTTTGCCAGTCGCGGGCTTGCAGCGTAAATAATTTTCCATCCTCCGTGAGTGCGTGCAGTGTCTGACTTTCGTCAACACTCAGTTGTTTGATTTCTCCGGACACGCCATGCTGGCTGATATTCAGTGGCGGATGAGCCGGTTTTTCTGTGCCGGGTTTGAGCCGGGTATAAGTCAGCTGGCCATTTTCATCCAATGTGATATGGCGGTGATTATTGAGGACTGCGGCGGCTTTGATTTTTCCTTCGGGTGTGCCTTTCGGACCTTCATCGAGTTTCGGCTTACCGCGGGACTGACTCAGGGTAAACATATCGCTGTGGCCAAAGCCGATGGTTTCGGTTTTTTGCTGAAAGGTGATTTTCTTTAATTCACCATCTTTGATGGCATAGGGCAGACCATCTCTGCCCCGGTGTAATCCTTCAATTTTATCATCGACTTTCACCCATTGACGGGTCATCTTGTCTTTCGCAAACAGCTTACCGTCATGGGCAGCCAGCTCGCCTCTCTGGCCGAAGTTTTGCACATGGATTTTGTCCTCGCCGGCGGGCATCAGTCCCTGCTGATTATCCAGATGCAGCACATCGGTTAAATTCCAGCCGGGCCGGAAGGTTTGTTTGTTCGGATTCAGCGGACAGGCATGGGTGTGATCGTGTTTGTCTTTGGCCAGCAGGGAAATACCGCCTTCACCGTGGTGAGTAAATCCTTCAAACTGAATATCCTGACCCAGCAGATGTTTCAGCCGGGTCGTGTCGACCGGCTTAAAGTGAGCTTCTTTTCCTGATGCCGGTAGCGGTGCCGCCAGCAGGTTGTTTTTCTGATCGATGGCAAATAACTGGTCATCAGTCATGCCGACTTTTGCCAGGTGGAGGGCAGTCTCTGATGAGGATGAAGCATGCAGATGAGTGGTCAGTTCTGTCGTTTCATCCGCTTTGGCCGTCAGTGAGGTCATGATGGTTAATTTTCCGGGCTGGTCGTCTTCCTGCTTAAGCAGGCAGGCAATTCTGCCGGATTGGCTCATACTGAAACTGGTGATCTCCTGACCGGTGTCTTCACCCTCCTGACCGGAACTGATACTGACCAGCTGTTGTTTGTTTTTCAGGCCATAGAGCTGGTGGTCTCCCTGCGTTGACAGCTGGCTGATATCGCTGTCATGTTTTTCCCAGACGCCCTGATCATTTAACTGATGCAGTTGACTGTGATGCATCCGGAAGTGCCGGCCCTGATCGTCTGTGTGGACGCCGGTTGCAACCGACAGGTAACTTTTTTCTCCCACCGGCTGACCCGATTGTGTCAGGTGCGTGTGCAGAGATTCGGGCACCTTTTGCGGATTGATCATGGGGGTTGAACTGTGCAGCGCAATCAGACCGGTTTCAGAATGACTGGCGATTTCAAAAACCCGTCCCTGTTTGTCCAGCATCAGTTGCTCTTGTCCGTCCTGATGACTTTCATGGGCAATGTAGTGGCGGGAGGGTTCATTGAATGCAGCTGTCAGAATCGTTGCGACAGCGGGTGACATCTCTTTATCCGGCATCAGCCGGCCATTTTTGAGGTTGAAGCGGGGCGTTTCCAGCACTTTTCCCTGCTCCGGATCAATGCCTTCATGGTCACCTTCTTCAATCGCAGGCAGATGATTTTGTTGCTTTATTTGCTCTTTGCGTTGCTGATATACCTGAAAGTGCTGATTCAGTTCTGTATGGGTACCAATAATGTCAGTGTCCACGCCTTCATGAGCACTCTCTTCAATTGCCGGCAGATGTCTGGCTGCTTCAGCCACTGCCTGACGTTGTTTGAAAGCTTCAAAGTGTTGTGTGACTTCCGGATCTTCAGCATCTGAAGTCATACTTGCGTCAGTGGCAGAAGCGGATGACAGCGGTTCTTGTCGTCTGCTGTCTTCCGCGGCAAATAAATCGCCCAGCGATTGCCGGTGAGACAGGGCTTGTGTGGCTCTTTGTTCCGGCTGGATCTCTGAAGAGGTGGCTTTCTCTTTACCTGTACCAAAACCAAAGAAGCGCTTTAGTCCGGATAATGTCTGGTTTTTCGTTCGCGCGACGGGCTGGTTATCCGGCGTTGTGGTCCGTTGAGTCAGTTGTGTCGGTGCAGTGGACTGACTGCCCTGACGGGCAAGGGAAATGACTTCACCATGCTGAGCCACTTTATTTTTTTGTACCAGATGAAGAGAATGATGTCTTTGACTGGATGTTGCCTGTATCTGATCAATATGATGAAGGCTGGTACTTTGAATTCTCATGGGTAATTTCCTCTGTCGCAGAGATGTCAATGCCAGCGCCTGTTGACTGCTGTCGTTAAAACGACACCAAAGAGCAACGGGCTTGATTGGACTGGTGATAAAATGATGATGCCGGCCCGACAAAGACTGACTTTATCTGCCGGCATGCTTTTCGCCTTGCTTAACAAACGTTCGTTGCAGAACGCTTATCTGATGAGCGGGTTACGAAATATGTAATGCGCCTGAGTCCGGCAGCTTGTACATGCCTTTCACATTTTCAGTTTTGACGTTATGTGCGGTGACGCTGACACTGTTACTGTCACTCTGGACCAGCGCATGTTTACCATTCGTGGCGGTGACATTGTTCAGCTGAATATCCCAGTCACCCTGCTGTCCGCCGTTGGTGCGTACCAGTTTGCCAAAATCATCGGCCTGCACATTATCTAAAATGAGTTTACCGGGGGCATTCAGCTGGAAGATTTTATCGTCAGCACCTTTGGCACTGCTGTTGGATATTTCGATGGTGCCGCTTTTTTTCATCGTCAGGGCATCTTCCCCGACATTGGTCCAGTGCACATTATCAAGTTTTGCATCTCCCCGGACATGAATGCCATCGGCTTCGTTATCTCCCAGTACGACATTTTTCAGGGAAGCACCGTCTTCAAGAATAAACAGGGGTTTTTGATCTTCAGACTGACCACCATCGCCGAGTTTACTGCTGGCCGTGAATGTTTTGCCTTTGCCATCGAATGTTTCCCCGGCTTTCACCACGATGGGTTCGTTAATCACGGTCGCATCTGAAGCCGCCTCCGGGAACATGGTGTGGCTGACACTGCCTGTCGGGCTGGCTGAACCTGCCTCACCCGTGTCAGCAGACGCTGCTGATGAAAGCGGACTCTGTTCACTCAATGCCGGAGCACTGCCGCTCTGAGGTGATTGCGGATGACCAAAAGTACCCGGATTGTTATCCATCATTTTGCCGATTTCTTTGGTCAGCGGTTGCGTGGGTGCAGAGACCTGTCCCTCACCGTTGCCGCTTTGCTGAATGGCATTTTTCATCAGATCCGAGCCCAGATTCTGCATGACATTGTCAGCTTTTCCGGTATTACCCAGGCTGTTTTGCGGGCTGCCTTCCTGAGTCTCTCCGTTCTGGCCTTGTTTGAGTAAGGTTTCCAGCAAAGCCATAATCAGCTCTGAAAGCATGGAGGAGACTTTATCGCTGCCTTGTTGCTGGTTGTTTGCACCGGCATCCTGAAGCGCTGGTGTTTTGTCTGACTGCTGAGGTGCGGCAAGTTCGTTTAAACCGTCTGCAGTCGAAGAAATACGTAAATTAAGATTAATCATTGCTGTTTTCTCTCTTTGATTGAGCTGGCCGGAACCTGCAACGGATCCGAAGGTTTGCATCCTGCACCGTTCAGAATTTGATAGTCGCGGTGAAAGCATTATTTGGGTGGAAGCTGCGGGTGAAATGGTTCCTTTGACATGAATAAAAACTGTCCATCAATGCGCAGCTCACACCGGAAATGAACCGCATGACTGTGATGTGAGGAGATGCCCGGAGAGAAAAACAAAACCCCGCAAAAGCGGGGTTTTCATTGTCATCCCTAAACCACCGCCTTGGGCGGTGGTGATTGAACCTTGGGGCTATTGCCCGAAGAAATGCCCATGTTAGAAGTAAACCTCTTATTCACCACAAGTAAGAGGAAACAAAAAACATGGGCGACTATAGAAGTTCATCACATGTCTATTGGCGTTGTAAATACCATATAGTTTGGACGCCGAAATACAGATTCAAGATCCTGAAAGGTAACGTAGGTAAGGAGCTTTATCGCTCAATCTATATTTTATGCAATATGAAAGATTGCGAGGTCTTGGAACTAAATGTTCAGCAAGATCATGTTCATCTGGTTGTGATAGTTCCACCAAAAGTGTCTATCTCAACGTTGATGGGGATGTTGAAAGGACGTTCGGCAATCCGGTTGTTTAACAAATTCCCGCATATAAGAAAGAAGCTCTGGGGAAATCATTTTTGGGCAAGAGGTTACTTTGTCGATACGGTTGGCGTAAATGAAGAAATCATCAGACGTTACGTCAGACACCAAGATAAGAAAGATCAAGAATACGAGGCGCAGTTAGAGTTGAAGATGAACTAACAGCGCGAGAATGCTCCCTTTCAGGGGGCTGTAAACCAAAGCCGCCTTCTAAGAAGGCGGATTTTTACTGTCATCCCTAAACCACCGCCTTGGGCGGTGGTGATTGAACCTTGGGGCTATTGCCCGAAGAAATGCCCATGTTAGAAGTAAACCTCTTATTCACCACAAGTAAGAGGAAACAAAAAACATGGGCGACTATAGAAGTTCATCACATGTCTATTGGCGTTGTAAATACCATATAGTTTGGACGCCGAAATACAGATTCAAGATCCTGAAAGGTAACGTAGGTAAGGAGCTTTATCGCTCAATCTATATTTTATGCAATATGAAAGATTGCGAGGTCTTGGAACTAAATGTTCAGCAAGATCATGTTCATCTGGTTGTGATAGTTCCACCAAAAGTGTCTATCTCAACGTTGATGGGGATGTTGAAAGGACGTTCGGCAATCCGGTTGTTTAACAAATTCCCGCATATAAGAAAGAAGCTCTGGGGAAATCATTTTTGGGCAAGAGGTTACTTTGTCGATACGGTTGGCGTAAATGAAGAAATCATCAGACGTTACGTCAGACACCAAGATAAGAAAGATCAAGAATACGAGGCGCAGTTAGAGTTGAAGATGAACTAACAGCGCGAGAATGCTCCCTTTCAGGGGGCTGTAAACCAAAGCCGCCTTCTAAGAAGGCGGATTTTTACTGTCATCCCTAAACCACCGCCTTGGGCGGTGGTGATTGAACCTTGGGGCTATTGCCCGAAGAAATGCCCATGTTAGAAGTAAACCTCTTATTCACCACAAGTAAGAGGAAACAAAAAACATGGGCGACTATAGAAGTTCATCACATGTCTATTGGCGTTGTAAATACCATATAGTTTGGACGCCGAAATACAGATTCAAGATCCTGAAAGGTAACGTAGGTAAGGAGCTTTATCGCTCAATCTATATTTTATGCAATATGAAAGATTGCGAGGTCTTGGAACTAAATGTTCAGCAAGATCATGTTCATCTGGTTGTGATAGTTCCACCAAAAGTGTCTATCTCAACGTTGATGGGGATGTTGAAAGGACGTTCGGCAATCCGGTTGTTTAACAAATTCCCGCATATAAGAAAGAAGCTCTGGGGAAATCATTTTTGGGCAAGAGGTTACTTTGTCGATACGGTTGGCGTAAATGAAGAAATCATCAGACGTTACGTCAGACACCAAGATAAGAAAGATCAAGAATACGAGGCGCAGTTAGAGTTGAAGATGAACTAACAGCGCGAGAATGCTCCCTTTCAGGGGGCTGTAAACCAAAGCCGCCTTCTAAGAAGGCGGATTTTTACATGCCCGGTGACGCGTTCCCCATATCCGGCAATAGAATTAACCGCCTCCTGGGCTAACTCCGATCAGTTAAGTAAATGATCAGTTGAACGATCCTGTGGTTGGTTGAAAATACCCTCAAGCATTTATGTTTGAGGGTATTTTTATGTTGGCTCACTGGCTTATTGATGTTGATGACTTTGCTTCTCCGGAATCTCTTGCACTCTTTCAAAAAGAGCTTCCACTAGAGTGGATAAATCAAGCACTTGATGAAACAAATAAAGCGAGCATGAGGCGGCGAAAGCTACCTGCTGAGCTCGTAGTCTGGCTCGTTGTTGGAATTGGTTTGTACCGTGACCGGCCTATTACTGATGTACTTGATAAATTAGATCTGAAGCTTTCTAATTCTCTGGGAGAGTCCATTGCTCCAAGCGCTATACCCCAAGCAAGAAAGCGATTAACAGCCAAACCTCTCGAAGCCCTATTCTCTTTAACAGCCGAGCATTGGACAGGTGCGGAAGACAATAAAGATACATGGTATGGGCTGAGACTTTTCTCGGTCGATGGCACCCAGTTTAGAACGCATGATACCAGTCCTCTGGCCGAACATTTTCATTACGTTAAACACAGCAAAACTCGCCATACCGAATACCCTATTGTCAGATTATGTGCACTTTGCTCCCTACGCAGCCGTCTACTCTATAATGTTGCTTTTGGCCCAAGTTCTACAGGCGAAGTGAACTATGCAAAGCAGCTCATTCCCTCAGTTCCTGCCAACTCCCTTACTATTTTTGACCGATGCTACCTAAGTGCAGAGCTGATGATTAACTGGTCACGACAACACGGTTCAAGCCATTGGATGACCCCGATAAAATCTAATACTCAGTATGAAGTTATCGAACAGCTGGATGAGGAGGGTCGAGATTTAATAGTGGAGATGAGCGTCTCTCAACATGCATTAAGGCAAGACCCGAGCCTACCTGAAAAATGGCAAGCAAGGCTCGTTCTTTACCCGGAGCAAGAGCAACCCAACCATATCAAAGGGCTCCTTACCTCTCTAACCGACAGCCAGTATAGTCTCCAATCTCTGCTTGATGTCTATTTTGAGCGGTGGGAAGTTGAGAACAGCTACGGCGAAATAAAGCACGATATGCTTGAGGATGAAGTGTTACTGCGAAGCCAGTCAGTTGAGGGAGTGGAACAAGAAATATGGGGAATACTTATCGCCTACAACCTTGTTCGTTTGGAGATAAGCCGTATTGCTAAAGAGGCAGGGGTATCACCTTTGCGGATCAGTTTTATGATGGCGCTTCGAGATATCCAGGACGAGCTCATGTGGTGTGCAATAGCTTCACCAGGCTCGATCCCCAAAAAACTGAGGGCGATGCGTGAACGTGTAAAACGCTACATCTTGCCTGAGCGAAAAAAACGGCCCAAATCAAGGACCGTTCGTATAAGTAAGACCCGCTATCCAGTTCGCTCCAAGCACCTTAAGTGATAGGAGTTACCTCCTGGGCGGCTGTCTGGACATTCCGGGCGCCGTGAAGCAAAACCCTGCCAGCTTCAGTCAGAGTCAGTTTTCTGGTGGTTCTGTACAAGAGCTGAACGCCTAACTCCTCTTCCAGATGTTTGATATGTTTGCTGACCACTGAGTTGGTCAGATTATATTTGGCTGCAACTTTACTGAAGCTTCCCAGTTCGACTACAGAAGAAAATAAAATTAAATCGTCGGCTTTCATCGGGTGATTAAAATAATTCGATTATTGGATTTTGAGAATGAATTATTTTCATTATTTCTCTGTTTCCACAGAAAAGAAAAGAGTAAAGTTAACCTGCATTTAATGATATTTGATGCATATCAAAACAAACAAAGGTAATCATCAAAAAAAAGATATTAATTTCAGTTTAAATATTGCCATTATTCATGTGTTATCCCCCCAAACTCCTTTATTGAGCAGGTTATTTTCCTGCAATTGAATAATGGCTTCTCTTTTTCCTGAGGAGGTAATGATGCGTATTTACCCCGCTAAGCCTGAAAAGGTGTATTTCTATTCAACTTGCCTGGTTGACCTCTTTGATCCGGATGCTGGTTTAAGTGCAATTGCTTTACTTAAGCAGCAGGGAATTGAGGTGATTTATATAGAAAAGCAGACTTGTTGCGGGCAACCTGCTTACACTTCTGGCTACGATGATGAAGCCAGAGAAATCGCTCAGCACCAGATGAAACTCTTTCCTGAACCATATCCTGTTATTGTTCTCTCCGGTTCATGTGGCGGCATGATGCATGATCATTATCAGCGCCTGTTTAAAGATCATCCCTGTGAATCACAGGTGAAAGCGTTTTGTGACAGGGTTTTTGAGTTAACTGAATTTCTGGTTAATGTTTGCCATGCACAATTCACAGACAATGGAGAGCCCACTTCAGTTGTGATGCATACCTCGTGTTCTGCCCGGCGGGAAATGAATGTTCATATCACAGCTACTCAATTGATCAATCAACTGGAAAACGTTGAGCTTAAAATTCAGAACTACGAGAGTGATTGCTGTGGTTTCGGTGGGACATTTGCTGTACGGCATCCTCAGATATCACAGGCCATGGTTGAAGATAAAGTTGCTCACCTTCTTTCAACCGGTGCAGAGTATCTGGTCAGCGCAGACTGGGGATGTTTACTCAATATTAACGGTTCGCTGAAGTATCAGGACCATCCCCTTCAGGGGCGTCATCTGGCCACATTTCTTCTTGAACGAACACAAGGAGCCGGATAATGACTCAATCACCTCAATACTTTTATTTGCAAGCTGAAAAGGCACTTGCTGATCAACAGTTAAGAGAAAATTTTCGCGGGGCGATGGATGACTTGCGGAATAAGCGGAAAAACGCATTTTCTGATCCGGAAGAAGAAGCACTGATCCGTACGACGGCTGAAGGCATTCGTCAGCGTTGTCTCAGTAAGCTGCCGGATCTTCTGGAACAACTGGAAGCAAACTGTATAAAAAATGGCATTCAGGTTCACTGGGCCGAAAGTCCGGCTCAGGCGAATGAAATTGTTGCCGGGATTGCTCAGTCACATCAGGCAAAACATATCATCAAAGGTAAATCCATGGTCAGTGAAGAGGTCGAACTGAACCATGAAATGGACAAGCTGGGTATTGAATGTCTCGAAAGTGATATGGGAGAATTTATCATTCAGCTGGATGGCGATAAGCCATCACATATCATCATGCCAGCCATTCACAAAAATAAGCAGCAGGTGAGTGATACATTTGAGCAGCATTTACCTGACTTTACACCGACAACGGATGTTGATGAATTAATTCAGGCTGCCCGTCAATATCTGAGGAAAAAATTTCTGCAGGCTGATATTGGGTTATCCGGAGTCAACTTTGCTGTCGCTGAAACCGGCACGCTATGTCTGGTGGAAAATGAAGGGAATGGCCGGATGTCCACAACCATTCCTGATGTGCATGTGGCAATAACCGGAATCGAGAAAGTGATTGAATTTCTTGGTGATTTACCTCCTCTGCTTAGCGCCGTTTGCCGCTCAGGGACCGGGCAGGCACTGACAACATATATTAATATGATTTCTTCTCCCCGCAGGGAAGGAGAGAAAGATGGCCCGCGGGAAGTTCACCTTGTGTTGTTAGATCACGGGCGAAGTCAGGCTTATGCAGATACAGAATTGCGTCAGACCCTGCAGTGTATCCGGTGCGGGGCATGTATGAATCATTGTCCGGTTTATGCCCGTATTGGTGGTCATGCATACGGAACTGTTTATCCAGGCCCCATCGGAAAAATTATCTCTCCGCATTTGCTGGGGTTAAAACCAACCAAAGATCTGATCACTGCTTCCAGCCTTTGCGGGGCGTGCAGTGATGTCTGTCCGGTCCGTATACCGATTCCTAAGCTTCTCATGCGGTTGCGAAGAGAGTCAAAGCATTCATCTTCGGGCGCATTGCCTCTGGACGGGCAAAAATCCTCTTTCAAGCCGACAGAAAAACTGGTAATGAAATCATTTGCTTACGTCGCAACTCACCCGGCTATTTATCAGCTCGGAACGAAAACTGCGACAACATTACGCAAACTCATGCCATCCAGCCTCGGTCCGTGGACGTCTTGTCGTACTGCGCCGGAACCTGCATCCAAAACGTTGCGTCAAATCCTGAAACAGCGTGCTTCGGAGGATTTATGAATACAGTGAAAGATCAGATATTGGCACGGCTTCGTACCGCTGGTGCTCCCCCAATTCATGCTGAACCTGTTTCTTCGTCGTCATGGGGTCACATGTATCAGATAGATGAAGAGCAAATGGTTAACTGTTTTTGTCAGGCATTGACTGACAATCATGCTCAGGTGTCAACTATTCAGCTCGCTGATTTACCCGATACATTACAGCGCTTATGTCTGGAAAAAGGATGGCAGCGGGCTGTAACAGGTTATGAAGGTGTTTATCTGGAGAGCATTCATCAAGGGTTGTCAGCAATCGATGTCACAGAATATCGTCAGCCATTTGAAACATGGAAAGAGGATCTGTTTCACAATATTGATGTTGGCGTTACCCATACTGTTGCTGGTATTGCTGATACTGGTGCTTTAGTTTTAAAACCGGACTCAGCGGAACCCAGAACACTTTCCCTGGTTCCTCCCTGCCATGTTGCAATTCTTCGTCAGTCTGATCTGTTTGTAAGCCTGAGTCAGGCCATGACCAGGCAAAGCTGGTCACAGGAAATGCCGGCAAATCTTCTGTTGATATCCGGCCCGTCAAAAACGGCGGATATACAAAGGACGTTGGCTTATGGTGCCCACGGGCCGGCAGAATTAATCGTAATTATTTTGTCAGATCAATAAGTGATCATCAGTATGTTAACTATTTGAATTGAAATGAAGTTGGTTTTATCTTATAGCTGCAACGAGGGAGCCATCATTTTTTGAGGTGAATCCGGAAGTAAAGTTGAGCTGGTGTGATTTGTAGCTCGTGAAAAATGAACTACAGTATTAGAAACTGCTCTAAAGGATTTGATTTGAAGCAAAAAATAAAAAATGGTTCTGTGATAGGTTTCACGTTGTGGTGGTAATGGTGATCTGGTATATTTATATCCCGTCCAGAAAAAACTCATTTCCCTCATTCAACCAATTTCAGGTTAAACATGACGACAAAGTATATTTTTGTGACTGGCGGGGTTGTATCCTCTCTAGGTAAAGGTATTGCAGCAGCATCGCTTGCAGCTATTTTAGAAGCGCGTGGTCTGAAAGTGACCATTATGAAGCTTGATCCTTATATTAATGTGGATCCCGGTACAATGAGTCCGACACAGCACGGCGAAGTTTTTGTGACGGAAGATGGTGCAGAGACGGATCTAGATTTGGGTCACTATGAGCGCTTTATCCGTACCAAAATGACCAAGCGAAATAATTTTACTGCGGGTCGGGTTTACGCGGATGTATTGCGTAAAGAACGTCGTGGAGATTACCTTGGTGCAACGATTCAGGTGATTCCTCATATTACCAATGCGATTAAAGATCGCATCGTGGCTGGTGCTGAAGGCCATGATGTAGCCATTGTTGAAATTGGTGGTACGGTTGGTGATATTGAATCACTGCCTTTTATGGAAGCGATTCGTCAGCATGCCGTTGAAATTGGTCGTGAAAATGCACTCTTCATGCATTTGACTCTGGTGCCCTATCTTGCTGCAGCCGGAGAAGTTAAGACCAAACCTACACAACACTCTGTGAAAGAATTACTGTCTATCGGTATTCAGCCAGATATTCTGGTATGCCGTTCAGACCGGATTATCCCTGCGAATGAACGTAAGAAGATAGCGCTTTTCTGTAATGTGCCGGAAAAAGCAGTTATTTCAATGAAAGACGTTGATTCGATCTATAAAATTCCTCAGTTAATCAGATCTCAGGGGCTGGATGATTTAGTCTGTGCCAGATTTGGTATTGAAGCACCTGAAGCTAACCTGTCTGAATGGGAGCAGGTGATTTACGAAGAAGCCAATTCGATCGGCGAAGTAACGGTTGGTATGGTGGGTAAATATATTGCTCTGCCTGATGCTTATAAATCCGTGAATGAAGCATTGAAGCATGCTGGCTTGAAAAACCGCCTGAGCGTACATATTAAGTATGTAGATTCTCAGGATTTAGAAACAAAAGGAACAGAACTTCTTGATGGTTTAGATGCCATCCTTGTTCCTGGTGGTTTTGGTGACCGGGGGATTGAAGGTAAAATCCTGGCCGCAAAATATGCCCGTGAAAATAAAGTTCCGTATTTGGGAATCTGTCTGGGAATGCAGGTTGCGTTGATTGACTATGCCCGCAATGTTGCTGGTATGGAAGGCGCGCATTCGACAGAATTCAGTAAGGAAACTCAGTTTCCGGTTGTCGGGTTAATAACTGAATGGATTGATGCAGAAGGTAATGTTGAAGAACGTTCTGAGCAATCTGATTTAGGTGGAACGATGCGTCTTGGTTCTCAGCTTTGTCATTTAGAAGAAGGTACAAAAGTGAATCAGATGTATGGCAGTAAAACCATTCATGAGCGTCACCGCCATCGTTATGAAGTAAACAATTTACTGCGCCCTGAAATTGAAAGAGCCGGGCTGAAAGTGTCTGGTTTATCTGCGGATAAGAAGTTGGTTGAAGTGATTGAAAACCCTGATCATCCATGGTTTGTCGCTTCTCAGTTCCACCCCGAATTTACGTCTACACCGCGGGATGGTCATCCGTTATTTACAGGATTTATAAAAGCCGCTGGTGAATATCAGCGCAGCAATATTGATGAGTAAAAGGACAAGGGTAACCGGGTTAAAATATAGAAGCCCGGTTACCTGCTAATTTGACATTTAAATTCAAAGAGAGGAAACATTAATGTCTAAGATCGTTAAAGTTCTGGGTCGTGAAATCATTGATTCTCGCGGTAATCCAACTGTCGAAGCAGAAGTTCACCTGGAAGGCGGTTTCGTAGGTATGGCTGCTGCACCATCAGGTGCATCAACTGGTTCTCGTGAAGCGCTTGAACTACGTGATGGCGATAAATCACGTTTTCTGGGTAAAGGCGTACTGAAAGCTGTTGAAGCGGTCAACGGTCCAATCGCTGAAGCTTTGGTTGGTAAAGATGCTAAAGCACAAGCAGACATCGACCAAGTTATGATCGACTTAGATGGTACTGAAAACAAGTCAAAATTCGGTGCAAACGCAGTTCTGGCTGTATCCCTTGCAAACGCTAAAGCAGCAGCTGCTGCGAAAGGCCAGCCTCTTTATGAGCATATTGCAGAATTAAATGGTACTCCTGGTCAATTCTCTATGCCTCTGCCAATGATGAACATCATTAACGGTGGTGAGCACGCAGATAACAACGTTGATATCCAGGAATTTATGATTCAGCCTGTTGGTGCAAAAACTCTGAAAGAAGCACTGCGTATTGGTGCTGAAGTATTCCATAACCTTGCTAAAGTATTGAAAGGTAAAGGTCTGAACACAGCTGTTGGTGATGAAGGTGGTTTTGCACCTAACCTTGAGTCTAACGCTGCTGCACTTGCTGCGATCAAAGAAGCTGTTGAAAAAGCAGGCTATGAGTTGGGTAAAGATGTGACTCTGGCTATGGACTGTGCTGCTTCTGAATTTTATGACAAAGAAAAAGGTATTTATGATCTGAAAGGTGAAGGTAAAACTTTCTCATCTGAAGATTTCTCTAAATATCTTGAAGGCCTGGTTGCTCAATACCCAATCGTTTCTATTGAAGATGGTCTTGATGAGTCTGACTGGGATGGTTTCAAATTCCAAACTGAATTGCTGGGCGATAAAATCCAGTTAGTTGGTGATGACCTGTTCGTTACAAATACTAAGATTCTGAAAGAAGGTATCGAAAAAGGTGTTGCGAACTCTATCCTGATTAAATTCAACCAAATCGGTTCTTTGACTGAAACTTTGGCTGCAATCAAAATGGCGAAAGATGCTGGCTACACAGCGGTTATCTCTCACCGTTCTGGTGAAACAGAAGATGCAACAATTGCTGATCTTGCTGTAGGTACTGCTGCCGGTCAAATTAAGACGGGTTCTATGAGCCGTTCTGACCGTGTTGCTAAGTACAACCAGCTGATTCGTATCGAAGAAGCGTTGGGTGAACGTGCCCCGTTCAACGGTTTGAAAGAAGTGAAAGGTCAGGCTTAATTCTGACTGATCTGATTTGAAAAGCGCCTCAGATGAGGCGCTTTTTTTATAGGAAAAATTGTTTACGAAATGACTTTCCTGATTGCATCAGTTCTGCGCCGGTTAAGTTCTTCCCGTATTTCCTGTCCCTGAAAACCTGCCTGAACAATATCCTGAATATTGATACTTAAAGCTGCCTGATAAGTTTTTTCTGCCACTTGTCTTTGCGGATAACTCTGACCTTCAAACAGACTTCTTCCCTGATAATCAGCCTGACAGCATAGCAGAACGTCTTGAAGCTGTTGTGGTTTTCTCCAGACATCGATTTGATTAAATACATGCAAAATAGCTTCAGCACTGAGCTCTGCAATATGATGAATGCTGGAGTGATGTTCACAGACTAACAGGGCTAAATCCCGGTATTCAGAAGGCACTCTGATGCGCTGACAAAGTGATTGAATTAATTTCAGGCCGGTCAGGTGATGCTTTTTATGGCTTGGCCATTCATCTTCAGGTGTTGTTCCTTTCCCTAAATCATGAACAATGGCTGCAAATCTGACGGGCAGAGAGTCAGATAGTTCTGTGACTTTTTGAGCCACCATCAGGGTGTGAATCCCCGTATCAATTTCCGGATGCCATTTCTCCGGCTGAGGGACACCAAAAAGCTGATCGATTTCAGGAAAAATCACTGCAAGTGCACCACATTCTCTGAGTACTGAAAGGAAGACCGCTGGATTCTTCGTGGATAATGCTTTGTTGAATTCCTGCCATACACGTTCCGGGGTCAGGTGAGATAGTTCGCCTGACTGAACCATCTGCTGCATCAGTGCCATGGTTTCGGGGGCGATTGTAAAACTGAGGCTGGCCAGTTTAGCGGCAAACCTTGCGACCCTCAGGACTCTGACCGGATCTTCAGTAAACGCTTCAGAGACATGACGGAGCAGACGTGATTCTATATCTTGTCTCCCGTTATATGGATCGATGAGTGTTTGCTGCTTTGTTTTAGCGATGGCATTGATGGTTAAATCACGACGACGCAAGTCTTCTTCAATACTGACATCGGGTGCAAAAAAACAGTCAAACCCTTTATATCCTGCACCTGATTTTCTCTCTGTCCTTGCCAGTGCATATTCTTCTTTTGTCTGAGGATGTAAGAAGACCGGAAAATCTTTTCCGACAGCAATAAACCCCTGCTCCAGCATTTTTTCCGGCGTACTTCCGGTGACAACCCAGTCCCGGTCATGGACCTGAATACCAAGTAAACTGTCCCTGACAGCTCCGCCAACAAGATAAACCTTCACAGTAACCTCAAAAAATAATTTAGTGGTTTTAGATAAGAGTAAGTGGAGTTTTGTATTACTCCAGGATAAGAGAGCTGATATACGTAAAAAGCCACCATTGTTAAAATGTGGCCTTTTACGTATGAAAAAAATGATCTGAGTTTATACCCAGTCTGAGCGGGACTTTTTGCGTTTAGGAACGATATGAGGAAGCAGCATACCAAACAAAATGCCGGCAAAAGCAACACTACCGCCATACATGAAATACTTCATGAGTAAATCTTCTTCCTGAGTGTCCAGTTTTGCTCTGAGCTGACGGATTTCACTTTGAGAAGCTGTCAGCTTTTGGCTGATTTCACTGTAGTTTGTCTCTAGTTCAGAAATTTGCTTGTTCCGGACATTCAGAGAGTCGGCCAGACCGGCTTTTTCCTGATTGCTTTTTTTCTCAGCATCAGCCAGAAGTTGCTTCACGTTTGCCAGCTCTTCCTCAAGACGAGGTAAGCGTGACGCCATACTTTCAGTTGATGTGATGAATTTATTCTGCACCCAGCCTTTACGCCCACGGGTGTCGACAACTTCACTATAACCAGTCTCTTTATTGGACTTGATGAGTTTAATTTTTTCACCAGCATCCACACTGCCAATAATTCTGTATTGGTTGCTTGGACCAGAATGCATATAAGTGAATAGTTTGTCTGCGATGTAATAGTCCCGGGCAAATGAAGGCATCGTCAGGAGAGAAAGCAGCAACATGATGATCAGTTTTTTCACGGTAAACCCTTTAGCGATATATATTGGAAAGCGGAAAAGATTTTTATGAATAGTAAAAATTTTCTTGGTACGGTGCAACAACGAAGGGAGGCTTTACCTCCCTTTATGCAAATTTGAGTTAATAATCACATGTCTCTGACAAATCATTGACAGTGTCAATCAGATAAATAGCTTCTCCAGCATATAATAAAATATAACAGCTAATAAAGCGCCCGCAGGTAAAGTGACCACCCAGGATGCAACAATGTTGCGTACAACCCCAAGATTCAATGCGGCAATGCCTCTGGCAAAACCAACGCCTAAAACAGCACCGACTAAGGTTTGTGTTGTTGAAATGGGTAATCCGGTACCTGATGCCAGAACAACGGTACATGCTGTGGCAAGTTGCGCAGCAAACCCGCGGCTTGGTGTTAATTCCGTGATGCCTGTACCAACGGTCTTCATTACTTTATGACCTAAAGTTGCCAGGCCAACAACAATACCGAAACCACCAAGCGGTAAAATCCACCACTGAATGTCACTTTTCGCCGTGATTTCTCCCATGTGCTGTACTGTGGATACAACCGCAGACAGAGGGCCAATCGCGTTAGCAACATCATTTGAACCATGCGCAAAAGCCATCGCACAGGCAGTAATCACCATCAGTACGCTGAAAATGCTTTCTACGCTGGTAAAACTACGGTCGTCTTCTTTGTTTGAAAATTTCTTAAAGATATAAATATATCCGCCAACCATAATGATAGCAGACACAACGATGGCCCAAAGCCAGGCTTCCGGAGCCGTTAAATGCAGACCAACGTGCTTTAATCCTTTTTTGATAGTGACTAAAGCAATAACCATGGTTGTGATAAACATATAAACCGGCACAAAGCGCTTGGCATTCATCAGCGGATTTTCTGTATCAAATATCAGACGCTGGGCACTGACAAAAATGATATAGGCGAAAAATCCGGATATGACAGGTGTAATGATCCAACTACCAACAATGCCCTGAACAGAAGCCCAGTCAACTGCGTCTGTACCAATCGTGACACACGCAAAGCCAATAATTGCACCAATGATTGAGTGAGTTGTAGAAACCGGCCATCCCATATATGAAGCCAGTAATAACCATGTTCCGGCAGCTAACAGAGATGACATCATGCCAAATACCAGTATATCGGGCTGGCTGATAAACAAATCAGTCTCGATAACACCTTTACGAATTGTATCCGTGACTTCTCCGCCGGCAAGGTAAGCACCGGCGAATTCGAAAATCATCGCAATCAAGATAGCTTGTTTTACGGTTAATGCTTTAGAGCCGACAGAGGTGCCCATTGCATTTGCAACATCATTTGCACCAATACCTATGGCCATAAGAAATCCGAAGACTGCTGCAACAAGGACCAGAATAGTGCCGTAATTTGCAAGGATATCCATTGTAATACCTAGTTATTTTAACAAGCGGAGCACACAATCCGGCAGCGTATCTCAGTGATTAACTGAGACACTCTACGCGCACGATTTGTTTTGTCAGATTCATGCTCTTTGTTATGGTTAATTGGTTGGTCAGGAACGGGAAAGCATCAGCTCTAAACGAGCACCGACCCGCTGAGCTTGATCGGCAATACCACCCATCCACTCAAGGATTTTATATAAGAACATGACATCTATCGGGTTATATTTTGACTCAATAGACATAAGTTGTTGGCGTAACTGAATTTGCATGGCATCAGTATCATCTTCAATGACATCAAGCTGATTGATCATTTCTGCAACCAGAGTCACTTCCCGTCCTTTAAATCCGGTTTCGAGGAGTTCATCCAGTTCGCTGATCACTTTTTGAGCCTGATTTGCAGCATCAAGGCATCGCTTAACATAATCGATAAAACTGCTTTGAAGAGGTTCCGGGATCACCAGCTGACGACCATAAACCCGACCCGTAATGTCCTTTGCCAGGTTTGCAAGTTTATCCTGTTGGGTCAGCAGTTCCAGCATGTCGGTACGATCGACCGGCAGGAAAAGCCCGCGGGGAAGTTTCAGACGAATTTCCCGTTTCAGGACGTCCGCTTCTTTCTCCAGGTGAGATATTTGTGCGCGAATTTCTGAAGCTTTCTCCCAATCATTCTGAAAGGTCACTTCAAAAAAGTTTACCAGGTGAGAACAACACTCACTGACACACACAACATGTCTTTGCAAAGGCTTTATTGGGGACTTTGCAAATAACCCCATAATTGTATTCATTGGCATGTTAACGTCATCCAGACTTATAACCTTCAAGAAATATTCAACAAACGTTAATAATGGTGAAATGTTGAACATTGGCTATAGAGGCGCGCATGTTAACTCATTACTTCGTGCTTTAAAACTGTTTTAGATCACGAATGATGTGATATTTCCTTCTTGCCCATGTGCTCAATTGGCAATATCCTGTGGCTATCTGCCACGAAAGGTATTGTTATGGAAACCGAGATAGAACTGAAGTTTTTTGTTTCTCCTGAATATTCAGAGATTTTAAAACGTAAAATTTCTGAAGCGAAAGTACTTCAGCACAGTTGTCGCGAACTGCAAAATACTTATTTTGATACGCACGATTATTGGTTACGTCAACACGATACAGGACTTCGGATACGACGATTTGATGATGTGTATGTCCAGACGGTAAAAACGTCGGGGCGCGTTGTCGCCGGACTCCATCAGCGACCGGAATACAACGCAGAGCATGACAGCAATACTCCTCTATTATCACTTCATCCCGATGACATCTGGCCAGAAGGCCGGACAGCAGAACAAATCCAGTCTGAATTAAAGCCCTTGTTTTCGACCGACTTCACCCGGGAGCAATGGTTATTAGGTATGTCTGAAGGCAGTCAGATTGAGGTCGCTTTCGATCAGGGAAAAGTGATTGCGGGCGATAAAGATGAACCTATCTGTGAAGTTGAACTTGAGTTGAAATCCGGCCAGACCGGTGCGCTTTTTTCTTTGGCACGGACAATTACAGAAGATGGCGGCGCCAGATTAGGAACGCTCAGTAAAGCTGCCCGGGGTTATCGTTTGGTATATGGGCACAAAGCGGATGAGGTGAAGTCCATTTCTCTGGTTGATACTCATTATTCTGACAGCGTTGAATCCTGTTTTATTCAGTCTCTGGAATATGCACTGTCTCACTGGACTTATCATGAACAGGTTTATGCAGAACAGCATTCTATTGTAGCGTTACATGAAATTAACCATGCGATTTGTTTAATCAGGCAAGTGCTTGCTGTGTATTCTGATGTTGTACCAAAACGGGCGACCGCGGTTATCCGGCAGGAACTCAAATGGCTTGAGCAGGAACTGGACTGGCTTAAGCTTTCTGATTATCTGGACAATCTGTTGGAAGATAAAGGTCATGCATTACGTAAACTTGATGCAAGGAAGTTTTTAGTTGCTGAACTGAAGCTATTGCATCAGAAACTACCTTCTGTAGACGACATGTTGAAATTGTTCCATTCAGCCCGGTATACAGCTTTAATTTTGGATCTGAACCGCTGGATTCTCAGCCGGGGCTGGCAGCCATTTCTGGATGAAAAATCTTCGGACGTACTGGCGGGAGCTATCAAACCATTTTCTGCAGAAAAGCTTGAGCAAACATGGCAAGAGCTGAAGGTGGTCTTTCCGGCAGATAAAGCGCTTTCCTGCGAAGATTATCAGGCCCAGCAGTATTGTCTGATGCGCAATCTGTACACCGGGATTAGTTTTGCCAGCCTCTATGATGAAGAAGAAAGGCAATCTTTCAGGCTCCCCTGGGCTGATTTGCTGCAGGGAATTGATGATTTACTGATGCTGAAGCCACTTGAAGAACTCGTGGATAAACTTGAAGGTGAGTCAAAAGAACAGTTGCAACGGTGGTTATCCCGTCAGCAGTCTTCCATTTTGCATGCGATGGAGCAAACCCGTTCTATTGGTATGGAAGCTTCCCCATACTGGCGGAGTCATTAAGTCTGGCTGAACCGGGTCGATGACTTTTATCCCATTAAAAGAGATGAGTTCTTCATCTCTTTTTTATTGTGGATAGAAAACCCCCAGCTAGGCTGGGGGTTCCGTAAAGCTTACAGCTATAAGTCAGTTATAAAACCCCTTTCAATTTGTTAGAAATATCTTGTGGTCTGGCAACTACAAGAGTTAAACAAAAATTGAAAGGGGGTCCCAATGGGGGACGAAAAAAGCTTAGCGCACACTCGATGGAATTGTAAATATCACATAGTATTCGCCCCGAAATATAGAAGGCAGGTGTTCTATGGTGAAAAACGCAGAGCAGTTGGTGAAATACTGCGAAAATTATGTGAATGGAAAAATGTGAACATTGTTGAGGCAGAATGCTGTGTAGATCATGTCCACATGCTTTTGGAAATACCACCAAAGATGAGCGTTTCAGGATTTATGGGGTATCTAAAAGGAAAAAGTAGCTTGATGTTATATGAGCAATTTGGAGATTTGAAGTTCAAATATCGTAATCGTGAATTTTGGTGTCGAGGTTATTATGTGGATACGGTAGGTAAAAATACCGGCAAGATCCAAAATTACATCCAACACCAGTTAGAACAGGATAAATTGGGAGAGCAGCTGTCGATCCCATATTCAGGTAGCCCGTTTACGGGCCGTAAGTAATAGTAATATGCAAATGTCAGATCACTATGCGCCTGCTAGGGCGCTGCTGGTAGGAGAGCCTTATAGGCGCATATGAAAAACCTCCGGCTATGCCGGAGGATTCTTTTTTTTGCGCTTTTTGTCAGTTTCATCACTGTTTTGCCCTGTTAATTTTTTAAGGCGTGAAATAAATTACAAAATATGCAATTTAAAACGCTAAAATAGATATAACATCTTTGTAAAATTTGTAAGATGCTGATCACAAACAAGTATAGAAACTGATAGTTCTTGATGGCCTTCATGCCGTTTTTCAGGCAAGTCTGTTATGCTGTGTCTGGGTATAAATGAGAACTTAATTCAAAAAAATAAATAAAAAAATACTCTATTTATAGAGTAATACGGGTAATCAAAAATCGGGATAAATGGAGAACTAAAATGACAATAATGGCTTTCAGGCCCTGGGAAAAGATCGTTACCGACGTCCGGCTGGTTCCAAAAATGATCATGCTGATGGTTTTCAGCACATTGTTGATCATTGCAAAGCAATTATGGGATGCAAGCTCGTTTTATCAGGCGCTTCTTGAAGTTACACAAGATACTCATCTTGCTGAGCAGCACTATGAGGCATATCTGGTTCAGGTTGTTTGGCAAACTATCATTTTAATTATTATCTTTATTGCGCTGTTACTTTTTACGGCCAATATCATGTTGAGACAAACCAAATACATCAGTGCTTCGATTCAGACAATGGCAAGCGGTAATTTATCTGAACCGGTCAACTTAGACTGTAAAGATGAATATGGTGATATTGCCAGAGAACTGGAAAAAACCCGCAGTCAGCTACAGGATGTGATTAAGTTACAGGTTTCCAGCTCTCAGGAATTGGCAGGCTTAACGGAAGTGATGACAATCAGTATGTCAGAGACAAAGGACTCGGCTCAGGAGGAGTTCAATGAAATTGATCAACTTGCGACGGCCATGAGTGAGATGACATCCACGGTTCATACGGTTGCTGAACATGCTCAAAGTGCTTCTGCATTAACTGAAGATGCTTCCTCTGGTGCAAAAACCGGTCAGGAATTTGTAAAAGCAACGGTTTCAAAAATGCGGGATTTATCCACGGATATTGCTGAATCCGCTGAAGCAGTTAATCAGGTTGAAGAAAGAGTCAATGCAATCAGCAGCGTGATTGGTACCATTCAGGGCATCTCTGAGCAGACGAATTTGCTGGCACTCAACGCGGCTATTGAAGCGGCAAGAGCCGGAGAAGCCGGGCGTGGTTTTGCGGTTGTTGCCGATGAAGTCCGCAATCTTGCACAGAACACACAACATGCGACTGTTGAAATTCAGAATATGATTGAACAGCTTCAGCAAAGTGCAAATTCGGCTGTGGGTTTAATGGAAAAGAGTGTGGTTGAAGCTGCTGATGGTGTTGAACTGGTGACGAATGCCGGAAGTGAACTGGATGGCATTGTGGCTCAAATTCAGCAAATTAATGATATGAATTTCCAGATTGCTTCAGCAGCAGGCCAGCAAAGTAGTGTTGCCGAAGAGATGAGTCAGAATCTGACGAATGTCCGGGAGCTGGTTGAGGCGTCTGTGACTGTTGTGGGAGAGTTACTGGAAACCTCTGAAATTATGCAGGGGAATGCTGAAGAACTGGATGGAAAGATTTCTTCGTTTAAAGTGTGAATGATCATCTTCTTATTCATGACTAAAACGCCCATAAATTATGGGCGTTTATTGTTTTATATCTCCCAAACAGTTAACCCTGCATCTTCAGGTTGTTTGGGTATATTATTAAGACGATTATTTAACACGACAATCAGGTTGCTTATTACATGGATAATACCTGGATTGCCGCAGCGATAAGATTTTGGTCATCAGGACAAACAGAGGCCGTATATGCAGTTACCATCTCAACTGAAAGAATTATCGGATAAGAATTATCTGCGACTGACAGAAAAGCACCCTGAAATCATGGCCTGGCCGGAAGATTTACTCGGGCAGCTAAGATATGTGTTGGGACTGAGTGATTTTATTTTTGATGCATTGATTCGGGATGAACGGCTTTGCCGGGAATTTCCTTCAATCATGAACGAGCCTTCACGTCTTTATAAATACCGGGAGCGGCTCCAGTCAGAGCTGTCTTCTGTCTCTGAGGAAAAGGCAGGTTATCAGTTACTGCGCCACTACCGTCGTCAGGAGATGGTTTATATCGCCTGGCGTGATTTTCTCGCAAACTGGTCGCTTCAGGAAAGTCTTGCCCACCTTTCAGCTTTAGCTGAAGCGATGATTTTTGAAGTGTATGACTGGCAATATCAGTTATGTTGTCAGTTGTGGGGAACGCCTTGCGATTCGGAAGGTAAGGCGCAGCCTATGTTGATCATTGGAATGGGGAAACTGGGCGGTGCTGAGCTGAATTTTTCTTCTGACATTGATTTGATCTTTACGTATCCGGAAAACGGGGAAACTCAGGGTGTGAGGAAATCCCTGTCAAATGCACAGTTTTTTACCCGCTTAGGCCAACGGATTATCAAAAGTCTGGATCAACATACGGCAGATGGTTTTTGTTATCGGGTAGATATGCGGCTCCGGCCATTTGGTGACAGCGGTCCGCTGGTAATGAGTTTTTCTGCTTTAGAGGATTATTACCAGGATCAGGGAAGAGAGTGGGAACGCTATGCCATGGTTAAAGCCCGGGTGATGGGACGGGAAATGTATGCCTGTTACCGACAGCTTCGTCAGATGCTGCGGCCATTTGTATTTCGTCGTTATATTGATTTCAGTGCGATACAGGCGTTGCGCCGGATGAAGGCTATGATTCAGAGTGAAGTCCGCCGGCGTGGGTTAACCAACAATATCAAGCTTGGTGCCGGAGGTATTCGTGAGATTGAATTTATCATCCAGTCATTTCAGCTGATTCGCGGTGGTCGTGAACCGGCGCTTCGTCGCAGAGGCTTGTCCGAAACTTTGGATGCGATAGAGTCTCTTGGTTTACTGGGTGCTGATGAGATCGATCATTTACGTAACGCGTATCGCTTTCTCCGGCGTATGGAGAATCTGCTTCAGGCAATTGCCGATAAGCAGACTCAGACACTGCCGGATGAGCCGGTCTGTCAAATGCGCCTGGCGACTGCATTGAACCTTGATTCCTGGGAAAGCCTGCTTAAGCTGACAGAGCAACACATGGGCCGTGTCAATCAGGTGTTTATTCATTTAATCGGGGAAGAAGACCATGCTTCAGACTGCCCGGTTCCGGGTGTTTATTGCGAACTTTGGAATATGGCAGAACACCCTGACGTTGTCAGTGAAATTGTCGCTCAGGAATTTGGTCATTCAGAACCGGACGAAATTAAAGAGATTATCTGCGGGTTCAGATCTGATCTGGCGAGAAAAACACTGGGGCCGAGAGGGCGGGAAGTTCTGAATCATCTGATGCCGAAAGTATTTCAGGCCATTTTTACACATCCGGACTCACAGTTTGGCCTGCCTCGTGTTTTATCTTTTCTACAAAAAATCGTCACCCGGACAACTTATCTGGAGCTCCTTGATGAGTATCCGGGGGCTTTAAAGCAGTTAGTGAAATTATGTACTGCCAGCCCGATGATTTCAGAGCAGCTTGGTCGTTACCCGGTTCTGTTAGATGAATTGCTTGATCCTCAGCATTTGTACAATCCTGTTTCTCTGGAGAATTACAAACCTGAATTACGTGATTTTCTGACCCGTATTCCTGAAGATGATATGGAGCAGCAAATGGAAGGGCTGCGGCAGTTTAAGCAAATCTGTTTACTTCGGATTGCAGCTGCTGATATTGCTGGTGCTCTTCCGGTGATGAAAGTAAGCGATCACTTAACATATCTGGCTGAGGCGATTGTTGAGGCTGTTGTTCAGCAGGCCTGGAAACAGCTGGCAGAGAAATATGGCGAGCCGACACACCTGAGCCAGCGGGACGGTACCGGATTTGCTGTGATTGGTTATGGCAAAGTTGGCGGATGGGAGTTGGGATACAACTCTGATCTTGACCTGGTCTTTATGCATGATTGCCCTTCGGATGTTTATACTGATGGGCGGAAAGAAATTGATGGCCGTCAGTTTTATTTGCGTCTGGCGCAAAGAATTATCCATATTTTTTCTGTCCGGACTGCTTCCGGGATTTTGTATGAAGTGGATACCCGGCTCAGGCCATCCGGGGCTTCCGGGTTGTTGGTAACGACGGTCGAAGCATTTAATGAGTATCAGAATCAGGAAGCATGGACCTGGGAACATCAGGCTTTAGTCCGTACCCGAATCATTTACGGCGATTTAACATTGAAAACAGCTTTCTCAGCTGTGCGTCATCAGGTGTTGAGTAAAGTCAGGGATGAATCCGGACTGAAAAAAGAAGTCGTCGGGATGAGAGATAAAATGCGGGAGCATTTATCGGCCAAAAAAGCCGGGCGCTTTATGATTAAGCAAGATCCTGGCGGCATTACAGATATTGAGTTTCTGGCTCAGTATCTGGTGCTGCGCTACAGCGCTGAACATCCGTCACTGACGGAATGGTCTGATAATGTGCGTATTTTCGGCTCCCTGATGCAATCGAATCTTTTAGAACAGGATCAGGCCCGGATTTTAACGCATGCTTATACCACTTTGCGGGATCAGATTCACCGGCGTAACCTGTTGAACCTGGATGCGGATGTGAAAGACGATAAACTGGTTTCAGAAAGAGAATCCGTCATTCACGCCTGGAAGCAATGGTTTGAATAATAAAGAGTTTCAATGATAATACTGACACAGTTTAGCCGGAAATCCGGCTGTGGTAGACTGTGCCACACAGATGAAAATGGAGAGAATTGATGAAGCCCATTCTACCTGATTACAGCCAGGCCGGAGTATTAATCGTTGGTGACGTCATGTTGGATCGCTATTGGTATGGGCCAACAGGGCGGATCTCGCCAGAAGCACCGGTTCCGGTTGTTAAAGTAGAGAATAATGAAGAACGTCCCGGAGGCGCAGCAAATGTTGCGATGAATATCGCTTCTCTGGGCGGGCATGCGAATATCATCGGATTAACAGGTGATGATGAACCAGCGTCTGTGTTAAGTGAAAAGCTGACATCACTTAATGTAACCTGTGATTTTGTTGCGCTGAATGATTATCCGACCATCACTAAGTTACGGGTTTTAAGCCGGGGGCAGCAACTCATTCGTCTGGATTTTGAAGATAAGTTTCAGAACACAGATCCGGAACTGATTCTTTCCCGGATGGAGAAAAAACTGACGGATGTAAAATCGGTTGTTTTATCAGATTACGCAAAAGGTGCATTAGAACATGTGCAGCTGTTCATTCGGAAAGCCCGTCAGGCAGGTGTGCCGGTATTTATTGATCCAAAAGGAGCTGACTTTGAACGCTACCGGGGCGCGACACTCTTAACGCCAAATATGGCAGAGTTTGAACTGGTTGTCGGTAAGGTAAGCTCTGAAGAAGCGCTGGTAGAAAAAGGTCTTGAACTCATCAAAACATATGATTTTGAAGCGCTGCTGGTGACCCGCAGCGAGCATGGTATGACTCTGCTGAGACGCGATGAACCGCCTTTCCATTTACCGACTCAGGCGAAGGAAGTGTACGATGTCACCGGTGCCGGTGATACGGTTATTTCTGTACTTGCAGCATCGGTTGCTGCCGGAAAGCCGTTGGATCAAGCCTGTGCGCTGGCCAATGCTGCTGCTGGTGTTGTTGTCGGTAAACTGGGGACTTCAACGGTCTCAACCATTGAACTGGCGGAAGCTGTGCATGGTAGTCAGGACACTGATTTTGGTGTGATCAATGAGAAAACACTGATTGATGTGGTGAAGAAAGCGCAGGCCAGTGGCGAGAAAGTTGTGATGACCAATGGTTGTTTTGACATTCTTCATGCCGGCCACGTGTCTTATCTGAATCATGCAGCCAGTCTGGGAGACCGGTTAATTGTTGCGGTGAATACCGATGAATCGGTGAAGCAATTGAAAGGGCCGGGGCGTCCTGTGAATCCGACTGATCGTCGTATGGCCGTGCTTGCAGGGCTGGGCGCTGTAGACTGGGTGGTGCCGTTTAGTGAAGAGACGCCGCAGCGATTAATTGCTTCTGTACTACCTGATTTGCTGGTGAAGGGAGGCGATTATCGTCCGGAAGAAATTGCAGGCGGAGAAGAAGTGATTGCAGCCGGAGGAGCAGTCCGGGTCCTGAACTTTGAAGATGGGTGTTCAACCACTGAAATTATCAATGCCATTAAAGGGGATGCCGGTTAACGTTTGATGTTGACCGGAGTAAACAGTGTAAAACAGAAAAAGCCAGTCGTCTGACTGGCTTTTTAGTCTGTATTAATTCCGAAGCGTTGTTTATTTCTTTTTCAGGCCGGCATTAATATCAATAATATCCTGTTCATCCAGTGTTCCGACAGATTGTCTGAGTTGCAATACACTGAGAATATAGTCGTAACGTGCATCAGAAAGGTTTTTCTTCGCATTGTAGAGACGACGGGTTGAATCCAGAACATCAACGATTGTACGGGTACCAACTTCAAAACCGGCCTCAGTTGCCTGCAAGGCAGATTTTGCGGATATCAGCGCCTGATTATAAGCACGGATTGCACCAATCGAGGCATTGATATTGTTATAATTTGCCCGGACATGTTTTACAACACTCCGGTAAGTGGCTTCCAGCTGCTCACTGGCCTGAATTAAGCCATATTCAGCCTGTTTTGTCAGTGAAGTGATTTTTCCGCCTGTGTATAAAGGTACTGACAACTGTAATCCAAGGCTCAGATTATTCGCAGGATCATAAACATCGTAGTAGGTATTTTTATCGTTGTATTCTTTGAGCAGATTGTAGTTCGCGTTTAATGACAGTGTCGGCAAATTGCCTGAGTCTGCCAGTTTGATTTTATCCCGGGCAATATCCTGGCTGATACGTGCGGTCAGCAAAGACAGATTTTTCGTTTGGGCATCTTTCAACAGTTTTTCAACAGTGTCTGAGATTTTTCTGGCAGAGAAACGTTTCGTATCAAGGGAGCTTAATGCGTTATGTTCTTCACCGGTAATTTCGCGTATCGCTTCATAGCTATTGTTCAGACTGTTTTCAGCCAGAACTTCATCGGCTAATACACTGTCAAATTGTGCCTGAGCATCATGGACATCTGTGATGGCTGATAAACCCACTTCAAAGCGCTGTTTGGTTTGTTCCAGCTGTCTTGAAACGGCTGCTTTCTCTGCCCGGACAAATGCCAGATTATCTTTGGCTCTTAAAACTTCAAAATATGCATTGGAAACCCGTAAAATCAGGTTTTGTTGTATGGAAGCATACTGAGAATCAACTTGTCTGGCACTTTTCTCAGCAGTATCCAGATTGATCCAGCTTGAACGGTTATAGAGTGTCTGGGACAGGGTGACATCACCGGTAAACCGGGAACTGTCACCGGAGGTGATATCGCTGTTGGTGATGTTGTAACCGGCAGACAGATTAATTTGAGGGAGCAGGTCTCCACGGGTCGACTGAATAGCCTCGTAGGCAGCATCTCTTTCTGCAGCGGCGCGAAGCACTTGCGTGTCATTGTGTTTCGCTAATTCATATATATCAGCAAGAGTATCTGCCCAAACAGAGGTCACTATACTACTCAGGGCAATACCAATGCATAGATGGAGCCGTTTCTTCATTATTTATTCCTATTTTTGCAATAGCATCTGAGGTTGCGAACGACAGTTTAACTTAAATTTAGAAAAATTAGTTCGTTAGTTTGCTATTTTTCCAGTTAATTATCCAGCTGTATAGTAAATGATTTATTTTATCTTAAAAAAAATTATAAAATTTATACAAAAAGTTGAGCTGTATCCTTGGTTTGGTGTGGTATATGGTTAAACTAGTGCACTTCGTCGGAGAAAATGGTTTATGCAATCACCTAAAAATGTACCCGGGCAGTTTTCTGCAAAAGATTTGGATGTGGTCAAAAAAGAGACACTCTTTCACGGCTTTTTCAAAATGGTGAAGTATTATTTCAAATATAGAAAGTTTGAGGGCGGATGGAGCCGGGTTGTAGAAAGAGAAATGTTTCAAAGGAAAAGAGCGGCAGCCGTTCTTCCTTATGATCCTCAGACTGATCAGGTTGTATTGATTGAGCAAATCAGGGTTGGGGCATTGGAACATGAGCATCCCTGGCAGTTGGAAATTGTTGCCGGGATCGTGGAAGAGAATGAATCTCCTGAAGCTCTGGTGAGACGTGAGGCCGTTGAAGAAGCCGGGATGGACGTTCAGCGGATTGAGAAAATCACCTCATATTTTCCTTCATCCGGCGGATGCAATGAAATACTGGATGTATTTATTGGGGAAGTGGATGCATCCCTTGCTAAGGGGGTCCACGGACTTGATAACGAAGATGAAGATATTCAGGTCCATGTGGTGAGCCGGGAAGAAGCTTATCACTGGGTCAAAAACGGCAAAATTGAAAATGGGGCTTCTATTATTGCCCTGCAATGGCTGGAATTAAACCGGAGAGAGATAAGGGAGCAATGGCAGAAATAGTCACACAGAAAGCTTATCATGTTGATTTGCCAGAGTTGATGCGGGTCTATGAAACGAATTATGCAAAGCTGAATGCTTTGTTACCGTCAGAGCCGGAGGTTGATGATATTCGTTGTTATCAGGCTCAATGTGTTAAATATCAGCTTGAAGTGACGGAAGTCACAAAATTCACGACACTGGTTAAAATTTGTCAAAGTGATGAAGTGACAGTATTTCCATTGCCAACAATGTCTGTCAGGCTATACCACGATGCCCGTGTTGCAGAAGTTTGCCAAACTGAGCAAATGTATCAGTTTAAGTCGCGTTATGATTACCCGAATGAAAAAATGGCTCAGAAAGATGAAAAAGCCCAGATAAATCGTTTTTTAGGAGACTGGCTGACTTTTTGCCTTAAATTTGGTATTAGCCGGGCGCCCATTTCTCTGGGTAACAGCTCGTCTTAAATGAAGATAGAAACAGGTGCGTAGATTTGGATATATCGCTTTATTCTGAACCAGGTGAAACTGTTAAGCTCATTCAGATTACCGACACTCATCTCTTTTCTTCAGATGAAGGGTGTTTACTGAGTGTGAATACGGCGGATAGTTTTAAAACTGTTGTCGAAGAAATTACCCGAAGAAATGTTGAGTTTCAGGCAATTCTCGCAACCGGCGATATTTCTCAGGATCATACTGATGCCTCTTATCAACGCTTTGCAGATGGTATTCAGGGATTAAAAAAACCGTGCCTGTGGCTTCCGGGTAATCACGATGAAAAGTCTCTGATGAGCCATGTTTTACCCAGTCCGCAAATCTTTCAGCCTCAACATGTTTGTATTGGAGCACACTGGCAAATTGTGCTGCTTGATTCTCAGGTCACGGGTGTGCCTCACGGACGCATTTCTGATGAGCAGCTGGCTTATCTGGATGATGTATTATCCGGCACAGCTGACAAACATACCTTAGTACTGCTGCATCATCATCCTTTACTCGTCGGAAGTGCATGGCTGGATCAGCACTCTTTGAAAGATCGTGATCAATTATGGCAGGTTATTCATCGTTACGCTCATGTGAGAGCGATTTTGTGTGGTCATGTGCATCAGGTGATGGAGCGGGATTATTACGGTGTGAAAGTGATGTCAACGCCATCAACCTGTGTTCAGTTTAAACCTGGCTCTGATGAGTTTTCTCTGGATCCTTTGTCTCCCGGCTGGCGTGAACTTGAACTTCATCCTGACGGCCGGTTAACAACCCGTGTCAGTCGCCTGGAAAATGGCTTGTTTCTGCCTGACTTCAGTGCCAACGGTTATTAAGAACAATGAATCACAAACCTTCCCTGTTGTTGTATATTCATGGATTCAACAGCTCTCCCAAATCTCAGAAAGCGACAATACTGACGCAGTATTGCCGGATTCATCATCCTGATATTAAAGTTGTTACGCCACGGTTGCCTGTTTTTCCTGTTGAAGCTGTCAAGTACCTTTCTTCATTGATAGAGCAATATCAGCATGACTATCAAATTGGTCTGGTTGGCAGCTCTTTAGGCGGATACATGTCTCTCTGGCTCAATGCTCTGTTTCATCTGAAAACCGTGCTGGTTAATCCTGCTGTTCGCCCTTATGAACTGTTGACGGATTATCTTGGAGAACAGGAAAATCCATATACCCACGAACGTTATTTTCTGGCCGCTCATCATATGGATGAGCTACGATCACTGGATGTCACAGAAATCCGGTCTCCGGAACAGTTGTTATTACTTCAGCAAACCGGCGATGAAGTATTGGATTACCGTCAGGCGGTTGAAAAGCTGTGCGATTCCAAACAGATCGTGGAAGAGGGTGGTGATCACAGCTTTATTGGCTTTGAACGCCACTGTGAGACTATTTTGCAGTTTCTGGCGCTGTAGCTTTTTTATTCTCTTTTCGGATAATAGCTACCCGGATAAATTATGATTTCTGAAGCAGTGAGTGCATTTCAGTTTTCATTCACCATCGTGATAAACATGAGGGAAATGTCATAAATTGTTACAGGAGTTAACCTCACTCCTTGACAGATGGTATTCTCTTCCAGACTATGCTGATATTTTTCTCCGGTGGTTTTGCTGATCCGGAAAAAAAGATTCATTGGGATATTTCATCCAAAAAGGTATATCCTGACTGCAAATTTTTAAATCATTGAGTATAAGCATTCCGAAATATGACTGAACAATATAATGCTGGAGCCATTGAAGTTCTTAATGGTTTAGAGCCAGTACGTCGTCGGCCGGGCATGTATACGGATACGGTACGACCAAATCACTTAGGGCAGGAAGTCATCGATAACAGTGTCGATGAAGCGTTAGGCGGATTTGCAACGAAAGTCCAGGTCATTCTTCATCCGGACCAGTCTCTGGAAGTGATAGATGACGGACGCGGCATGCCTGTTGATATTCACCCGGAAGAGAAAGTCTCCGGGGTTGAATTGATCCTGTGTAAATTACATGCCGGAGGCAAGTTCTCGAATAAGAACTACCAGTTTTCCGGTGGACTACATGGTGTTGGTATTTCGGTTGTGAACGCCCTGTCCAAACGTGTGGAAGTCAGCGTTAAGCGGGATGGCCAGGTTTACGAAATCGCGTTTGAACATGGTGATAAAGTCTCTGATCTGACAGTCACCGGCACATGTGGCCGCCGTGCACGGGGAACCCGGGTACATTTCTGGCCGGAAGCGAAATATTTTGATTCAGCGAATTTTTCTGTCACGCGGCTGGTGAATAACCTGCGGGCAAAAGCAGTCTTGTGTCCGGGGCTTGAGATTACTTTTGAAGACAAGGTTAATCAGGAAAGTTACCGCTGGTTCTATGAAGATGGTTTAAAAGATTACCTCGCCGATGGTGTGAAAGGCTATCCGTTATTGCCTGAAGCACCTTTCACCGGTGAGTTTTCCGGAGATACAGAGACTGCGACCTGGGCCGTGATCTGGCAGCCGGAAGGCGGTGAATTGATCACAGAAAGCTATGTTAACCTGATTCCGACACCATCCGGCGGAACACACGTGAACGGTTTGCGTCAGGGGTTACTTGATGCGATGCGCGAGTTTTGTGAATACCGGAATCTGTTGCCTCGTGGCGTTAAACTGACGGGAGACGACATTTTCGAGCGTTGTTCCTATGTACTTTCTGTGAAGATGCAGGATCCTCAGTTTGCCGGACAGACCAAAGAAAGGCTGTCATCGCGGCAATCAGCAGCATTTGTTTCCGGTGTGGTCAAAGATGCATTCAGCCTGTGGCTGAACGAGAAACCTCAGGTGGCCGAGTTACTTGCAGAGTCCTGTATTGCTAACGCACACCGAAGAATGCGGGCCAGTAAAAAAGTGGTGCGTAAGAAAGTCGCTTCCGGGCCGGCTTTGCCCGGAAAGCTGACCGATTGTTCGGTGCAGGATCTGAGCCGGACTGAACTGTTTCTTGTGGAGGGTGACTCTGCCGGCGGTAGTGCTAAACAGGCTCGTGATCGTGAGTTCCAGGCTGTGATGCCGCTCCGGGGTAAAATTCTGAATACCTGGGAAGTCTCTGCGGATCAAGTGCTTGGATCGCAGGAAGTTCATGATATTTCAGTTGCACTGGGGATTGACCCGGATAGTGATGATCTTGAAAAGCTACGCTACGGGAAAGTCTGTATCCTCGCCGATGCGGACTCTGATGGGCTGCACATCGCGACCCTGTTATGTGCTTTGTTCACCCGCCACTTCAGTGCGCTGGTGCGGGAAGGTCATGTGTATGTTGCTATGCCGCCGTTATACCGGATTGACTGCGGAAAAGAAGTTTTCTATGCACTGGATGATCAGGAAAAAGACGGCGTTCTGGAACGTTTGAGCAAGAAAAAAGCGAAAACAAATGTTCAGCGCTTTAAAGGTTTGGGTGAAATGAATCCGCTTCAGCTGCGTGAAACAACGATGGATCCGAATACCCGTCGCTTGGTTCAGCTGACGATTGATGATTCAGAGGCAACCAACGAAATGATGGATATGCTGCTGGGTAAAAAGCGGGCTGATGATCGCCGCTCATGGCTACAAAACAACGGCGACCTGGCTGAGGTATAAAAATTATGGCGACAGATATCAGTTATGACGGCGTAGAACAGCTGCCGTTACGTAAGTTTACCGAAGATGCTTATCTTAATTATTCCATGTACGTCATCATGGACCGGGCATTGCCATACATCGGCGATGGGCTAAAACCGGTTCAGCGGCGGATCATTTATGCAATGTCGGAGCTGGGATTATCCGCTTCGTCAAAATACAAGAAGTCAGCCCGTACTGTCGGTGATGTTTTAGGTAAATATCACCCTCACGGTGATTCAGCCTGTTATGAAGCCATGGTACTCATGGCCCAGCCTTTCTCTTATCGTTATCCGCTGGTTGATGGACAGGGAAACTGGGGGGCGCCGGATGATCCGAAATCATTCGCGGCCATGCGTTATACGGAAGCTAAATTATCAAAGTTTGCAGAATTGCTTTTAGGTGAACTGGGGCAGGGAACGGTTGAATGGCAGCCAAACTTTGACGGCACCATGCGTGAACCTCAAATGTTGCCGGCCCGTTTACCTCATATTCTGTTAAATGGTGTGACCGGGATTGCCGTCGGAATGGCGACAGATATTCCGCCGCATAATGTCAGGGAAATTGCTGACGCAACCATTCACCTGATTGATCAGCCAAAGGCAGAGTTACCCGACTTAATGCAGTTTGTTCAGGGGCCGGATTATCCGACTGAAGCTGAGATTATCACGCCCCGGAATGATATTGAGAAGATTTACCGCACCGGACGGGGCAGCATCAAAATGCGGGCGGTCTGGCATAAAGAAGGCGGTGAAATTGTGATTACATCGCTGCCACATCAGGTTTCCGGCGCTAAGTTGCTGGAGCAGATTGCGAATCTGATGCGGGCGAAGAAATTGCCGATGGTTGAAGATCTGCGGGATGAATCGGATCACGAAAACCCGACCAGAATTGTGATCGTACCGGCGAAGAAACGTGAGAACAGCGATGTACTGATGGATCACTTGTTTGTCTCGACGGACCTTGAGAAAAGTTTCCGCGTCAATCTCAACATGATTGGTCTGGATAAACGTCCGCAGGTCAAAGGGCTGGTGCAGATTCTTTCAGAATGGATCGAATACCGGCGTACGACAGTCAGACGCCGGTTGCAACATCGTCTGGATAATGTCCTGAAGCGGCTGCATATTCTCGAAGGTTTACTGGTTGCCTATCTGAATCTTGATGAGGTGATTGAAATCATCCGCACTGAGGATGAGCCGAAAGCAGTTCTGATGTCCCGTTTCGGAATTACCGAAATTCAGGCTGATGCGATTCTGGATACCCGTTTACGTCATCTGGCAAAACTGGAAGAGATGAAGATTCGTGGTGAACAGGATGAACTGGAAAAAGAACGTCAGAAACTGGAGCAGTTACTGGGTTCTGAAAGACGCCTGAATACCCTGCTGAAGAAAGAAATCAAAGCGGATGCAGAAAAATATGGCGATGATCGTCGTTCTCCGCTGATTGAGCGCTCTGAAGCCAAAGCGCTGACAGAGAGGGATTTAGTACCAAGTGAACCAGTCACGGTTATTTTGTCGGATAAAGGCTGGATACGGCATGCCAAGGGGCATGACGTTGATTGTCAGGGGCTGAACTATAAATCCGGTGACAGCTATCTGGCCCATGCCTGTGGTAAAAGTAATCAACAGGCGGTCTTCTTTGGCAGTGACGGGCGTTCGTATTCACTCGAAGCTCATACCTTGCCTTCTGCACGCTCTCAGGGGGAACCGATTACCGGGCGACTGAATATTGCTCAGGGGACGACGATTCGTCAGGTCATTATGGGAGAAGAAGATCAGCTCTGGCTTGTCGGCTCTGATGCCGGATATGGCTTTGTGTGTAAAGGAAGTGACTTACTGTCGAAAAACCGAAGTGGTAAGGCGCTGGTCAGTTTACCTGCGAATGCTGAAGTCATGACGCCGCATACGGTCGTATCTCTTGACAGTGATGAAATCGTTGCGGTTACCAATCAGGGACGCATGCTGATTTTCCCAATTAAAGATCTGCCTCAACTGAGTAAAGGGAAAGGGAATAAAATTATCAATATTCCCGCAGCAAAAGCCAAAGAACGCGAAGAGTTCGTCTCTCACCTGATTGCTTTGCCTCAGGGTGCTTCAATGACCATGTATGCAGGGAAACGAAAACTGGGCCTGAAACCGGAAGATCTGGATAACTTCCGTGGAGAACGTGGCCGCCGTGGTGCGCTGTTGCCAAGAGGCTTACAGCGGGTGAGCCGGATTGATGTCGAGCCGGTAAAAACTGACGCTGAATAAGCCGGATAAAAAGATAATAAAATGCCGTGCTTCGTGATACGTCGCACGGCTTTCTTATCTGAGTTCAACAGTCCCGGGCATTGAAGAGGTCAGGTAATTCTGCGGGAAGGGAACCAGTAATCCACGGCAAATTGCCCGCCACCGCGAATCATCAGAAATAAGCTGATAGCCAGCCAGGTTGCATGGGTCGGATAAGCATCGGGATAGACAAAGATCTGAATGACCAGCGTCATTACAAATATGCCGAAAGCGGCCAGCTGAGTCATGAACCCTGCCAGTAACAAGACCGGGAGCAGATGTTCTGCGATAGTTGCCATCTGTGCTGCCAGCGTATAGTCGATGAGTGGCAGGTTATATTCATGTTCAAATAAAAATAATGTGCTGTCTTTCAATACCGGCCAGCCTAATTGTATATCCCCTTCCTTCATCAGATTCAGGGAAAAACCTTCGACCTTTGTTTGTCCTGAAAGCCAGAAGACGGCAGCAAGCGCAAAGCGCCCGGTTAACAGAGCAACAGACTCAATCCATTGCGAACTTAGTAGCGTTCTGAATGGGTTTATCAGCATGATTTATCTCCCTGAACCTTGTGGATTTCTTTAATAACAGGCTTTTGGACGATGTTAGCGAACATATCAGATAAACCTTCTTCGTCAAGGTGAGCACATGCCTGAGCAAAGGAGTGCCCAAGCAGAAACTGAGAAAGCATGTGCCACTCTTCAGAGGAAATCAGGTAGAAATGACCATATAAATTTTTCTTGGTCAGTAATAAGAATTCGGGTTTTTGCCAGTCAATATTTTCTAAATTTTTCTGTGAACCGGCCTGATGCGCCAGATAAATTGAACCGACCGCATAGGTGGTTTTCCACAAAAGAATATTTTTGGTCAGTTGCCATTGGGTGAGTGTCGGATCATCAAATCCCATGATTTTTTGCTGAATTTCCCCGGGTGACAGGGTTTTATCTTCTGCGGCATGGGTTAACTGAAGCAGCTGATATTCCAGCCGGGCAAGTTCGTTCAGGTAGGGTATGCCCGCCAGTTCAGGAAATTGGGTCACAAAATTTGCGAATTCGCCGCCATATTCACTCAGCACAGGGCTGGATGGCGGTGTATGCTGGATGTATTGATAGGCCAGCGCATCAAAACACTGAGAGCCGACGAGCATTTTGCACACCGGAAAAACTTCGCCCAGGGCTTCAATCAGAGAACTGAACACATTATTCCGATAGATCGATAAACGGATCTTCTTCTCGCTGGAGGAGTCGGCTTTCATATAGGTCAGTATCTTATCCTGCTCAAAAAGAATCGACTGGCTAAAGTGATGTTGCATGGCGTCCTCCCTGTGGCTGCCGGATTGGTATATTCCTGCGAATTCCATCGGCCTGGATTGCCTGACGCTGCAGTGTTTCGAACTCGGGTAACTGCCCGTCCCACTCGATGAGTGTGGGTTTATCTCCGGATAATTCCAGCATGTACTGATACAGTTGCCAGACATCTTCAGAGACTTCACGATCGTGGGCATCGATCTTCAGCGGAACCTCTTCATTCTGATCCAGTGCATAACCGGCCAGATGGATTTGAGCAACGTCCTGAAGCGGAAAGCGACGAATATATTCATAAGGATCCTGTCTGTGGTTAAAGCAGGAAACTTCGACATTATTCACATCCAGAAGCAGTTGGCAGCCGGTTCGCCGGGCAATCTGGCTGATAAATGTGGTTTCATCCAGCGTACTCTCAGCAAACCGGAAATAGGTCGAAGGATTTTCGATTAATATCTGACGCTGAAGCCGTTCCTGAACCTGATCAATATGATTGCAAACCTGTTGCAGTGTTTTCTGTGTATATGGCACCGGAAGTAAGTCATTGAAAAAATGACTAAAGTGACTTGACCAGGCCAGATGTTCTGAAAACACAATCGGGTCAATCCATTCCACCAGCTTTGCAACCCGCTCTAAATGTTCCGGATTCAGCGGTGCTTCTCCGCCGATTGATAACCCGACACCATGAACTGTCACCGGGTAATGCTCACGGATTTTTTCAAGATAATGGATTGCCGGACCGCCGGAAGATAAATAATTCTCTGCATGAATTTCAAAAAAACCAACCTGAGGCAGGTTTTCCAGAATGGTCTGAAAATAACGGGGTTTCAGACTCACCCCGGATAAAGCCGGAAAAGACGGAGGCGTTGTGCCTCCGGAACTCAATAACAAGGGTTGATTCATACAAAAACCTTAGAATGCTTTGAGCTGACCATGACCGGTTGGTGAAGTCGGAGATTTCATCTCCATACAGGTACCTTTAGGAACCAGTTTCCAGGCATTGCCCTGATAATCTGTTTTTGACGTTCCGGCACAAGATGTTCCCGGGCCTGCTGCGCAGTCATTTTGTCCTGCCAGTGCTACGCCATAACATTTTTCTTTCCCACCGGCATGAGCAGGTAAAGTTGCAGCTGAAAGAGAGACCGCCGTCGTTAAAGCAAGTGCCAGAGATGCTGTTGATTTATTCATGGTGTATTCCTCACTAGATTGTTTGTTTATTCCCTTATTTGACGGGAGACTCTATGAAAGTATTACACCTGAAATGCAACTTTTTTTATTTTTCTGGATTATTATTTTCTCCATTTACATAACCCTTTGAAATGTCTCTGAGATCTTTCATTTGGATACCAAAGCGACGACAACCCACACACATTGCAGTGTGAACCCGAAGTGCAATGATCTCTTTTGCGGACAATGGGCGCTCCATCTGTTCAGAAAGGAGCCGGGTTGCTTGTTTACAGTTCATGATGATTTCTCCTGCAGATACCAGTTGTTTTCCAGACACTCTCTGAGTCTCAGTCGTGCCCGGTACAAAGTGACATTCAGATGGTTAACCGAAATTGTTTCATTGTGGCAAATCTCTGTTGACTCAAGTTCAAGGAATTCACGCATCATAAACAGGCGGCCGTAACGTTCAGGGAGTGCGTTCAGACAGGTTTCAAATACCCGCCAGAAATGTTCGCTTTCAATACCGGAATCCGGCTGCTGCCATTTCACCGGCCGTTCATGTTTATGCCAGTGTCCGTTTTTATTAAACAGCTGTTCCATCAGCCCTTCTTCATTGCCACAATAGCCGTCAGAACAATGTCCTGATTCAAGCTGGCTGGCTGCTGTTGTGCGTTTTTCTTTTCTCAGCAAGTCAATTAACTTGTTTTTCAGAATGGCAAAAATCCATGTTTTTAACGCAGCCTGGCGCTCAAATTTATCGATATTTTGGTAGGCTGAGATGATGGCTTCCTGAACGGCATCTTCGGCCAGGTGTTCATCCTGTATCTGTAAAATGGCAAATTTCACCATTTGTTTTCTCAGGGATTCGATGAAATCCGCGTCATGGAAAATAGCTTTCCCTGATATTTCTGATGGTTGAATATTAGAATTTAGTTGTGTCATTACTCATCTCTTGAGGTATTCCCTGTATTTGATAAGTGTATACGCAAGTTACCGGAATACATGAAGTTCACATAAATTTTAACAATTGATATATCTTATGAATACAGTGCAAAAGCGATTCATTTCAATATGAATGAAGCTTTATATCCAGGCAACCTGAAGATGAATGGTTCAGCCTGCAGCTGAAAAGTACAGTTCAAGGAAAGAGAATGCTGGAATGAACCCACCTTTCAAATTCTCCTGGCACTGAAATCTTCATCTTCAGGTTGTCTGTGTATAAGTCTTAAGACGAACAGGGAGGCGGAAATATTACACCTGAAAGAGAAATTTCAGGTGCAGAGCAGAAAGGATTTATACAGAGGTATGATCTTCGGACCAGCCATCAGCATCTGACATATCCGGCGCGCCGGGAATAGCCTTTTCTTCATTGGCCCATGTACCGAAATCAATCATCTGGCACTTCTTGCTACAAAAAGGGCGAAAGGGACTTTGTTCACTCCATTCCACAGCTTTATTACAGTGAGGACATTTAACAGTGGTGACTTTTTTACTCATAAATTTATCTTGATCCGTTAACTACAAATTGCCAGTTCAAAATGAACATCCCGTGAACAGGCCTGACTTGATTCGAATTCAATAAATTTTATCGCAAAACGGTTTTTATGTCCCGATATCATTGGATAAACGCCATATTCAAGGGGAATGTTTAACCGGAGAATATTCGCTTCTTCGGCATCGCTCTGATAGAAGCCTTCATGTGCTGTATGCGCTTTGAAGTGCCCGGTTTCTCTGGCCAGTTTCAGCCAGATATGTAAAGCAGCTGCAAGCGGATGTAATGACTGAATCCAGGATTTTGCATCTCTTTGTTTGTCTTCAACCGGCAAGCGGAGCCAGTAATGTAATGCTGGCAGGTCAAAGCAGCATGAACCGCCGGGCAAATTGAATCGCTGGCGGATTGTTGTCAGGAACCGTTCATCTTTTAATTCGATGCCGAACCTGTCTGAATTAATCAGACTGGTATGTATATCATCGATTTCTGTCAGCAAGGTTTGCAGAACATGCTGGTCGACGCCATCTACATCCATCCAGTTACGATAAATATTTTTCTGTTTTTCGAGGTCTTTTGCTAATTCATTGCGTAACTGGATTTGTTCGAAAATATCCAGCAGATCAAAAAGTGCGCGGAAAAATAACTGATGTTGGTATTGATTACTAAATTGGGACGCCGCATGGAGCTGTGCAAGCAAAGCCTCAACTCTCAGATAAATACGAGTTTTCTCGTTTAAAGGGTGTTCAAAGTAATGCGTGGTCATTTAGCTAGCCTTTATTACCGTTATTTCTATTCTCACAAATTTTTACTGATAATTGCCAGATACTTTTGATGTAATTCTGTGACACGGGACAAAAGTTTATTGTTTTCTGTATCATTTTTAATCACGTCATTTGCGACAGCAAGCCGTTCAGAACGTGTTGCCTGTGATGACAAAATATTCTGAGCCTGTTGCCTGCTGACACCATCGCGTAACATCACCCGTTCGATTTGTGTTGATTCGCTGACATCTACAACCAGTATCCGCTGCGCTAAATGCTGCAGTTGATTTTCAACCAGTAGCGGAACAACCAATAATGCATAAGCAGAGTTGACCTGATTCAGTGCCCGCTGCATTTCTTCTCTGATCATGGGGTGAAGTAATTGATCCAGCCATTGTTTCTCTTCAGGATAAGTAAAGATGATTTCTCTGAGTTTTGCCCGGTTCAATGAACCATCATCAAGAATTATTTTCTGACCAAAGTGATCTTCGATAGCTTTCAGCCCCGGAGTACCTTGCGCCACAACCTGTCTGGCAATGATATCTGCATCGATAATATCTATTCCGAAATCGCGGGAAAATATCTCCGCAACTGTGGATTTTCCGCTGGCTATCCCGCCAGTGAGTCCCACAACAAAAGCCATTTTATCCTCCGGTTCCGGTGAGAATGAGTGAATACCAGTTCAGAATGTCAGCACCCCAAATCAGACACAACCATCCGGCGATGGCTAAAGACGGACCAAAAGGAAACCCCTGGTTGATATCATCTTTTTTCATCAGTAAAAAAGTTACGCCAAACATGATGCCAATAATTGAGGCAATAAAAATGATGATTGGCAGCATTTGCCAGCCCATCCAGGCGCCGAGTGCAGCGAAGAGCTTAAAGTCTCCGTATCCCATCCCTTCTTTTTTGGTTAATAGTTTGAATATCCAGTACACGGACCAGAGCGATAAATAACCGGCTATCGCCCCAATCACAGCTGAATCCAGGGACATCGGGGAGAGACCAGCTAAAGAAAGCAGAATTCCTCCCCACATCAGTGGCAGCGTAATGGAATCAGGCAGTAACATCGTATCTAAATCAATCATTGCAGCTGCAATGACAGCGAAAGTAAACAACAGGAGTGCTGCTGTGTATAAGGTCATTCCGGTATGAAGTGCAATCACACAACTGGCTGTGGCTGAGACCAGTTCAATCAGTGGATAGCGGGCTGAAATTTTCTCCTGACAGTACGCACATTTTCCCCGCAGAAACAGCCAGCTGATCACAGGAATATTATGCCAGGGCCGGATGGGATGATGGCAGTGAGGGCAAAATGAATGTGGCCGGCTCAGAGTTACGGGCTTATCCGTGATCGGAATTTCATATTCAGGAAATGTTTCCGCAAAGTCCTGCTTCCAGGCAAGCGTCATCATTTGAGGTAAGCGGTAGATGACAACATTGAGAAAACTGCCAATAATCAGCCCGAAGATGGTAACAAACAAAGGAAATAACCAGGGATAAAAAAAGAAAGCGTCCATTAAATGTTCTCAGTGTGATGATATTTCTGTATCAAGAGCTTCAGTCTCTTCTGTCGTGGTCAGGCTGAATCAGACCATTTTACAAAACAGTCAGTTAATTCGCCCCGAGTATACTATCCCACGACGGCCATTAAGTTAAATAAAGGTAAATACATTGCGATAATCAAGCCGCCGACGATCACACCCAGAAGCAAAATAATCAGCGGTTCTGTTAATTGCCCTAAATGGTCAACCATTTGATCTATACGGCTTTCATAATGATCGGCAACCCGGCCAAGCATGTTATCCAGATTGTCAGATTCTTCCCCGACCATCACCATTTGAATCATCAGCTCAGGAAAGGACTGAGTCTGCCGGAGTGCTGTGTAAAGGGGAGTTCCGCCGGAGACTTGCTGTATAACCCGGGCAAATGCATGTTCATAACAGATGAGGCCAGCTACATGTTGTGCGTTTTGTATACATTCCAGAACAGGAATACCACAATGGTAGCAGCTTGCAAGGGTTCGGCAACTTCGAATCAGGGCGGTTTCTGTGAATAACTTTCCAAAGACCGGTAAACCTGTTATGAATTTTTCGGCCATCAACCGGCATATGGCAACATGCCGGCAGAGTAACCGGAGCGAGGTGATGATTAGCAGCGTTATGATTAATAACAGGCATATATGATTTTGTAACTGGTGAGACAGTGATAAAACCAGACAGGTGAACCAGGGAAGTGAAGCATCAAACTGGCGGAACATGAGTTCGAATTTGGGAATAATTGTTGTCAGCATGAGACAGGTGAGAAGAATCGCACTGATCATGACGATACACGGATAAATAGCAGCTTTCACCGATTTGGCCCGGATATGTTCTTTTCTTTCCTGATAACGTGCTAACTGTTCAAACGTTTTATCCAGTTGCCCTGAAGTTTCGCCGGCCCGGATCAGGCGGATATAAATGGTCTGAAAAGCGGATGTGGCACTTTCGAAGCTCTCCGCAACAGATGAACCGTGGGTAATTTGATGATGAATGTTGCGCAGCAGAACCTGCATTGCCGGTTTTTTAGATTGGGAAGAGAGTAAGCTCAGGGCGTCAGGAATGGTTAACCCGGCTGATAACATGGTAGCTAGTTGTCTTGTCAGGTGAGTAATATCCTGTTGAGTGATTCTGCTGCGTATTTTTTCAAGCGTATTCAGGGGCGCCGGATACAGATGCGTGATGATGATATGCTGCTGTCGGAGCTGGGCAAATGCTTCCTCCTGAGTGGTGGCCCAGAGGTAACCCCGGCGTTTTCCTGAGGCCGTGTTTCGGTTTATCCAGCGCCAGCGTTTGATGGCATTTATGGGGTCTGTCATTGATTGTCCTCATATGAACCGGGTGATTCTAAAACCCGGTAGAGTTCTTCTACGGAAGTCAGTCCCTGCTCTACTTTACGGATGCCATCCTGCCATAATGTATTGTTTTCCTTTGGAGCAGTTTTGGATGGCATCTCATTCACGATGTAAACACCATTGCCGGTATGGGGATGATTCTCAGCTCCGGGAAGCAGCATCTCAAAAAGACCCATACGTCCCTGATATCCGCCAATGCAGGCATGACAGCCCTGAGGGTTTGCCTGAAATATCACTGCACCGGGATTGAGCTGGCTGGATATGGCCGGTGGCTTGGTGATTGGTTGCTTACACAGCGGACAAAGCCGCCGGACAAGCCTTTGCGCCACAATCAACCGGATGGCTGAATTCAGCAGATAGGATTCGAATCCCATTTGTTGTAGCCTGACAAATGTGGCCCTGGCTGAATTGGTATGCAGTGTTGAAAAAACCAGATGACCCGTCTGGGCAGCGCGAAGGGCAATGGTTGCTGTTTCTTTATCTCTGATTTCTCCAACCATAATAATATCCGGATCCTGGCGCAGCATTGCCCTGAGTGTCTGGCTGAAACTCAATCCGATCTTTTCATTGATTTGTACCTGATTGATCCCTGACAGGGAGATTTCAACCGGATCTTCTACTGTGGAAATATTTTTTGAGTCCGTATTGATTTCATTGAGTGCTGAATACAGGGTAATGGTCTTGCCGCTTCCGGTCGGGCCGGTAATCAGGATCATACCCTGCGGCTTATGAATCGACTGCCGGAACAGATGTAACTGATGGTCTGTATAACCCAGATGATCGATCTCCAGTGCCTGCGTTTTAATGTTCAGCAAACGGATAACAATTTTTTCTCCCCACTGTGCCGGAAGGACCGAAACCCGCAAATCAATCCCGGTTTTTTTGTCTGCACTGAATTTTATCCGTCCATCCTGTGGCAGACGGCGTTCTGCAATGTTGAGATCGGCCAGTACTTTGATATGTGAAGCAAGCCTGCGGCTGATATTGTGAGGGGGGGCGTGTGTCGTCACTAATATGCCGTTCAGCCGCATTCTGATCCGGTAGGAAAACTCATACGGTTCAAAATGAATATCTGATGCTTTTTGCTGCCACGCTTCATATAACACCTGATGTAAATACTGACTGATCGGATTACTGTCATCCGGGGAAAGGGATGAGTCATAATGACTTTCTTCTTCGCGGATCTGTGCTTCAGGCTGATGTTGGGCGGCGTGGCTGGGTTGCTTGGGTTGCCGAAGGTCTTTTAAAGCCGATTGTAATGAATCCGCATTACACAGAACCAGTTCAATATGCAGTCCGGTCACAAACTGAAAGTCTTCCCTGAGCTGTGGTATGGATGGGTCTCCGGCAGCAAGGACGAGCCACTCTTCACTGACTTCAACCGGAAGCGCCTGATATCTGAGGGCCAGTTCTGTGATATTGAGCTGGCGGCAAAACTCATCATAAGGATATTTTTCCAGCCGGATCTGGCGGAGATTCAACTGAGAAGAGAGGTAATCTGCCAGCGCTTCAGCGGAGATAATCCCGGAAGCCATCACCGCAGTTAAGGCGCTGACGGATTGGGCCTGAACCTGAGTTGTCAGCTCATCGGCCTGTGCCGTAGATAAAATGTCGCCGGCACAGAGTAATTGTAATAGTGGTGTCATCATTATTTACCCGGCTGTGCTGGTGCTGGCAGGACAGTTTTTCACATCTTCCAGCGCATTCTGCGTGCATGTCCAGCTGGTTTCCTGTTTCATCCACTGAACTTTTTTACCATTCAGTGAGCTGGTGTCATTGAACTCAAAAGTCAAAATCCCCTGGCTGGTGTTTTTCGTGTCAGGTTTCAGGCTCAGGGCGCCGAGAGAGCTCATTGTGGCGGTCGCACCTAAATCACTGATATTTGTGTCTGCCGGAAAATGACCGTTTTCCTGAATGAACAGATCAATATTGGTGGTCAGGGCACTGGCTGTGCTGATACCGACGGTTAGTTCAGATTTACGGATATAGTGCTGATAAGCGGGGATCGCGATGGCGGAGAGAATCCCGATGATCGCAACTACGATCATCAGTTCAACCAGCGTAAAACCCTGCCATGACAGCGAGCTGTATTTCTTCATCGATCATTACTCTTACAAATAAGCGGGAGAGGCAATGACGATAGCGGGTATCACTGAGAAGGGAAAAGCCAGAAGCCGAATCATACGGAAAGAAAAACGGACTGCCATTCAACATTGACAGTCCGTATACAGAAAATCGCGATCAGCTTAACGTTTTAGTTCGTCAGAATCATCTGAGCGAAAAGTCGTTTTATTCCTGAAAACGCATGGATAAATCCAGCGCCTGAATATGCTTGGTTAATGCACCGACGGAAATATAATCCACACCGGTTGAGGCAAAATCATACAGAGTGTCCAGCGTGACATTCCCCGAGACTTCTAAGGTTGCACGGCCGGCATTAATCCTGACTGCTTTCACCATCATCTCCCGGGTAAAATTATCCAGCATGACGATATCGGCACCCGCTTCGATCGCTGTTGTCATTTCATCGAGAGATTCGGTTTCAATTTCTACCGGTTTATCCGGGTTGAGCCGTTTTGCTGTTTCGATCGCACCGGCGATCCCGTGGCAGGCAATAATGTGATTTTCTTTAATCAGGTAGGCATCAAACACACCAATCCGGTGATTATATCCGCCACCACAGGCGACTGCGTATTTCAGTGCATTTCTCAGGCCGGGAATGGTTTTACGGGTGTCCAGCAGTTTGCAGCCGGTTTCCTGTAAGCAGGCCACATAAGTTGCGGTTTGCGTTGCGCAGCCTGACAGGGTTTGAATAAAATTCATGGCATTGCGTTCGCCCGTCAGCAGCAGGCGTGCCGGGCCGGTAAGCTGACAAATGGTCTGATTCGCCTGTACCGGATCACCGTCCTGTACAAACCATTCAATGGTTACCTGTCCGCCTAATTGACGAAAAACTTCTTCAGCCCATGCCTGTCCACAAAAGACACCATCTTCTCTGGTGATCAAAATCGCTGTATTCTGTTGATCTGCCGGGATCAGAGACGCGGTTACGTCGCGGTCCGGGTCCAGAATGCCACCCATATCTTCCAGTAATGTTTCTCTGACTGAACGGGCAATATCATCCGGGAGTTGTTTGCGCAGGTATTCAAGGCGCGCCTGACTGTTATGACTGTTTTTCATTGCAAGAAATGACTAACTCTGGTTAAAAGAAAGTGGCATGATACGCTGACTGAGTGTGAAATTCAGCAGCTTATTTATATATTTCTGAATATAGAATGAATCGACTGATATTGCCGGGATTCTTTCCGGTAAATGATTCACTGATCCTGTACTGAGAGTAAAAATGATCGATAAAAATGGCTGGTATACGCAGGCAAAGCATATTCCTTCTCCTTTCTTTGATGCCCGTCCACCCGGTGATGCTATTTCCCTGCTGGTGATTCATTGCATCAGCCTGCCACCCGGTCAGTTTGGCGGCCCGTATATCGGGCAGTTCTTTACCGGCCGGCTGAATGCTTCTGCACATCCTTTTTTTCAGGTGATTGAAAAGATGAAGGTTTCTGCGCACTGTGTGATCACCAGAGATGGTGAGGTGCTTCAGTTTGTGTCGTTTCAGGATCGGGCATGGCATGCGGGCATTTCATCTTTTGCCGGCCGGGAGCGGTGTAATGATTATTCGATCGGTATTGAACTGGAAGGGACTGAATTTACAGCTTATACCGAAGCGCAGTATCACTCGCTGACTTTATTAACCCGCACGCTTTTGCAGCATTTTCCCCAAATTACCAGCCAGCGTATCACCGGACATCAGTTTATTGCGCCGATCAGAAAAACGGACCCCGGACTGAGTTTTGACTGGCAACGTTACAGACATGGTCTGAAATAAAGTTATTGATAATTATTCTCATTTACCTTGTCGTGCTATGTGTAATGATATATCATCTCACTTATTATGAGATGAGGTTCTTATTTATTCAGACAAGGATATAATGATGGGACAAGAAGCAGGAAAATTTTATCTGGTCAGTGCCGGAATCGGGGATACAGACAACATCACGTTGCGGGCGTATAAGCTGATTCAGCAGGCTGATATCGTGTTGGCGATGCCATTTGTCAGCAAGCTGTTTGCCGATGTGCTGGCAGGAAAAGAAGTCCACGATCCGGGACATGCTTTTTTTATTGATGCGGATTTTAATACGGCTCAGGATGGTGAAGAAGATAAGATCCGCCAGCTTATTCGTGGTGCAGTCGGTCAGGGGAAAATTGTTGTTGTGATGGATTTTGGTGATCCGACAATCTATAGTCCGCAATCCGGCTATCTAAGAGAATTTGCTGATTTAAACCCGGAAGTGGTTCCCGGTATCTCCAGTTTTAACGCAGCGAATGCGGCACTGGGGCAGGAAATTACCGGAAATTATGATCACCCGGTTGTACTGAGTGAGGTGATGGAATACAGCGAGCGTCTGGATCAACTGGCTGCAAGCGGTGCCACGCTAATCCTGTTCAGTATGAGAATGGATTTAGCCGATACGATCGGGCAATTGAAAAAGCATTATCCGGGAGATACGCCCGCTGTGATTGTTTGTCATGCCGGTCTCCGCGAGACTCAGTTTGTACTGCGTGCCACACTGGATTCGATTGTTGAAGAAGCGGATAAACAGCAGCCTCTGCCATGGGATCATTTACTGTATGTCGGAGAGGGATTGCGGAGGTAATCTTCCCTGTTTCCGGAACAGCAACAATCCAGATTCATGCTGCTGTCCCGGTTAGATTAATGAGTTGGATTACAGAGGAAAATAACTCCAGCTGGTTTGTTCGCCATCTTCTTCCAGTTCGTAAACTGAACTCCAGGCCGGGTTTGTATCCGGATCATCGGCCAGATCAACTAAACTATCCTGAATACATTTTGCAAGATTAATCATGTTGGTATTTCTGGATTCGCGACGGAATGACTTACCAATCAGCAGTGCCCGGACACCAAAGGTGGAAACACTGGTAATTTTGCCACTATTTTTATAACTGATTGAAGATTTCAGGTAAAACGGAGCCTTATCTTTTAATTCTGCGTAATCAATAGGTATCAGTACGTATCTTCCTGTTTCCAGAAGTTTTTGTACGGGCTTGTATGGATGACCGCCGACAAGTAATAAAGGGATATTTGGAGCTGAACGATCTTTTTCCGGAATTTCAACAACGTTTAAATTCAGCTGCATAAAGAAACTGAGAGCTTTTGCACTAACGACGCTGCCGCCCCAGGAACCGATGGTTTGTCCTTTGAGCATGCCAATAGAAATTGCTTTTTGGGTTTTATTGTTGAATAACGATCCCAGCATGTTTTTCAAACCATTCCCTTGATCACCTTTGTATCCTTTAGGTACAAGCAGATGGACTGATTCCATGTGTAGTCCGGAGATAATCTTCATCCGGTTGGTATTGACTTTTCTTGGCTGTGTTTTTGAAAAATACTGCAACACATCTTCCTGAACAACAGCAGCACTGAACTGTTTATTTCCCATGCCCAGAATATTATCGACTGAGCCATCACTTGTCTGAGGCAGAAACACGGAACCCTGCGTTAAATCTTCTTCACAGTAGTTCCTGATATCTTCCGCCATTGCGTAGTAATTGCCGGATTTACTTCCCGTACCCACTTTAATTGTCTGGGGTTTTAATTTTGGCGCTGCGTGTAAATTTGTACTTAAAATAACAACAGGCAGGAAACAAGCTAACAAAATTCTTTTTGACAACATTCTTGATATACCCTGATTAATTAAATGGATTCTCTTCTGAATAAGCACCGTTCCGGTGATATTCAGCTTGTGAAGATGAACCACTGAAGAAAGATAAAACACCAGTGACTGCGACTAATATGAATAAAATGACAATGGTTCTGGTCATCCAGACCGTACTTTTTGAAATAGTCTCTTTTTCTTTCATGTTCTGTTTATCCTTGAGTATTATTCCGGCAGTGTTTAGTCGAGATCGATGCTCATATCCCGTACATTGTTTTCAATATCAATCAGTGCTGTGTTGAAATCTGATTCAATTTGATTGAATGCTTCCAGAGAGAGCATATCTTCCAGTTGTGTGTCCCCGGTATTTCTGAAATATTTCATTGCTTCACTGGCCTGAGCTGCGAATGCTTCCATATCTTTATATTCTTTGACTTTTTCTTCAAAAGCCTGATTCGCTTTTGCTGCATGATCAAGATTGACTAAGACCTGATCATAAGCGGTCTGAACCCGGCTCAGAATTTCCTTTTTCCGTTCGTAGATAGGCTTTCCTGCATTTTTTTCATGAATCTGGGATTTCAATGACTCAATAGTTGCTCCCATTTTGTTACGGGCTGTTCTGGCAATATTCAGTCGTTCTGCATTTTTGATGACCTGATTATCCAGCTGAGCGATCGCATTTTTGCGTGCTTCCTGGGTCATTTTGTTAATCAGGATATTCTGTGTTTTCTGCCGGATGAATGGGTCCATCGACTTGAGAAAACGTAATCCGAGGAATATGACTGCTGTGCTGATGATCAATGTGATTAAAGCAATGACACCACTGATGATTTGTATTGCAAATGCTCCGAGTAAAAGCACAAGTACAAAAATCATCAGGCCAAAAAGAATATTTCTGGGTGTCGCTGTTATTGGTTTTTTACTTAGTGCTTCTATTTTTTCCATTTCATTCCGGTTATGTTCCAGAATAAGAGAGAAACTACTGCTTGAAGTTTTTTCCTTGATTGCTGATTCCATTAAAAATAACTCACTCAATAAAAAATTCGCGCAATGATATCAAACTGAACAATGTTCTGCATCATTGATATGCATCAATAATTATGAATCTATTGATTGAGTTATTATGATGATTTCATTGGACTTATCTTCAGGTAGTGCGCTGTTTAAAATGTAAACATATTGATGTAAAAGTGTACATGAATGAGTGGCAGAGCCTGAAGATGTCCTGCCTGACTATTGACTGTCAGTCAATGCTAAAACAGTATGCTCCCCGCAATACCACATACAGGACTGTGACGGGTCAATAAAGCGCTGCTCATCTTCAATGATTTCCTGAAGTGCTTTGGCACCTTCCGGGGTTTTTCTGGCATCCAGATGGCTTTGCATATCATCCCACCAAAGTTCGGCACAGCCATCAAACTCATGGCTTACTAATCCCCGTATCGTTTCAAGTTGTTGCTGTGCCTGATCATGTTTGAGCCGGGTGTTTTGCACATAGCCACGGATGCCGAGTAAGCCGGCATGTTTTCTGATCAGGGCGGCATGGTTGGTTTTCCAGTGCTTTTCGAATGCTTCCTGACTGAGTGATGGATGACGTTTGACCAGGCAAATTAATTTCAGCATGTTTTTCTCCTTTGTTGACCGGAGCGCCATGATAAACTGTGACATTAGTGTCAGGGTCAAGGGGGAATGATATGAAAATCGGTCAGCTGGCAGCACAGACAGGGATTAGTATCCGCATGCTGCGTTATTACGAAGAGAAAGCATTGATATCGCCGGAGCGGCTGGAATCCGGTTACAGAGAGTACAATCAAAGCCATGTCCTGCTGATTGAAAAGATCAAAGTGCTGAACCGGGCGGGTTTAACACTTGATGAAATCCGCCCTTTGCTGGCTTGTCATCTCTCCGGGAAAAATGCTGATCAAATCTGTCCGGCGCTCAGGCAACAGGTTGAAAAGAAAATTGTTGTGATGGAAGATGAAATCAATAATCTGAAGCAATGCCAGCAACTGTTAAGCCGTATTTTAGAACCTGAGCACGACCAGTAATACCGGAAGGGGAATGCAGACTACTGACAAAAGCTGACAGTACAATCAGGCAGACTTCATTTTTCAGAACAATCTCTTTCAATGTAAGGCCGGAAAATAATGAAAACAACGGGTTATATCCTTCTGGATGGCGGAAAAATTTACTACGAATTATCAGGTAACAAAGACGGCAGGCCACTCCTGCTGATGCATGGCGGTTTAGGCCGCAGTGAAGAAATGAATGCGATGGTGCAGCATTTATCGTCAACGTTCCGGTTGATTCGGGTCGATTTTCGCGGGCATGGCCGGTCTACGCCGGGTGATGTGCCTCTGACTTATGCGCAGTATCAGAAAGATGTCGAAGCGGTGCTTGCTTATTTAGATATTGAACAGTTTGCCATTTTTGGTTTCAGCGACGGGGGCATTGTTGCTTACCGTCTGGCGGCAGCGCACCCTGAGCGGGTTGAACGTTTAATGACGCTGGGCGCCCAGTGGCGTCTGGAAAAAGATGATGTCTCGGTGGCGTTGCTGCAAAGCCTTACCGCTGAAATGTGGATGGCGCGTTATCCGAACGATGTGGAAAGATATAAGGCGTTGAATCCGGAGCCGGATTTTGAGCGTCTGGTGTCATTGGTGAAAGTGCTGTGGCTGGACAGTTCAGCAACAGGTTATCCCGGCCGCTCCGTTGAGGATATTCGCTGCCCGACACTGATTCTCCGCGGGGAAGATGATTTTCTGTTTGCATTGAGTGAAGCTGAATTGCTGAAAACAAAAATCGCAGATTGTCATTTTGTGAGTATTCCCCTGACGGCGCATGCGTCTCATCAGGAATCTCCGGAGCTGGTCGGGGCGATGGTGAATGATTTTCTGTTGTCTGATAAAATTGAAACCACGTTTTAAAAATGAGAAGATCACAACTCTTTCTCTGACACTATTTTCTTTGACATAATTTTTTTGATAAATATCAACAGGATGACATCATGCTCAATGATCTTCGCAACAAACGTGTGATTATCACCGGCTCTACCGGCGGTATTGGTCTGGCGACCGCTAAATATCTGGCAAAGGCCGGGGCTCACGTGACTCTGACTTCTTATCGCCAGCATAGTGATATCGAAGAGACACTGGCAGAACTGAATCGTTTTGAGGGTTCTGCGACTTTCCATCAGGTGGATTTTGCAGATGATGCAGCCTGTGAACGTTTTGTCTCTGAGTTTGCAGCGCTGCACGGCGGAATTGATGTGTTGATCAACAATGTTGGCGGACTGGTTGATCGCAAAAATACCGATGAAATCGATGCAGAGTTTTTTGATGATGTCGCGTATCTGAATATGCGCTCCGCCCAGACTATGGTGCGTCTGGCACTGCCGTATCTGAAACAGTCGGCCAGCCAGGATCACTGGTCTGCTTCCGTGATCAATGTGGGTTCAATTGCTGCGGATTCTGGTGGCGGTCCCGGTGCTTCTTTGTATGCTGCTTCAAAAGGGTGGCTGCACAGCATCAATCGTTCATGGGCGAAAACTTACGCCAAAGACAACATCCGGTTTAATGTGGTATCGCCGGGTACGGTTGATACTGCATTTCATGCGGACAAAGATGATGCGACGAAAGCACGTATCAGCAAAGGGATTCCAATGGGGCGTTTAGGCACCGCAGAAGAAATGGCCCCGACCTTTGCTTATCTGGCTTCACATGCCATGTCTGGTTATATCACAGGCCAGGTGATCAATATTAACGGTGGTCAGTACATGGCATAACCGTCTGCCGGTATCAATTACCGGCATCAAACAGGTCTGGTTATTCTAACTGGCGGTCTTCATCGCTTTTCAGGAACCGGACCTTTTTTCTGCCCGGCATCAACTGGGCAATCTGCCGGGGGGCGCCATGTTCGTCGAGCTGAACCAGTCCGACTCCGGCACCATTGAGTAACCGCTCTCCTTTTTCTCTTTGTTCCGGCTTGTAGGGCGCAACCCACATACCACGTCTTTTGGTTAACAGGTTCAACGGTGACCAGGGCGCATATAACCAGCGGTTCAGGCGGTCAAACCAGCTCAGTAATTTATCCGGAAACTCATTCCTGAAGCCGCTGCTGGTGATTTGCCAGATATCCGGGCTGCTTTTTAAGCCTTTGACTTCAATGTGATAAGCAAAAGAGTAGTGAACATCACCGGATAAGATCACGAAGTTTTTCGGCGTCTTCGGATGTTTGAACAGGTTCATCAGCGCATGGGCGGAGCCGGAGTGCGCCATCCAGTTTTCTGCGTCCACCAGCAGAGGTTTGCCAAACCAGGTAAAAACCTTTTGGGTGGCTTCAATCAGTTTGACGCCAAACACCGGAGCAGGGGAAACCAGTAATACGCTGTCCCGGTTGATTAGCTCGCGTTGTAAATCAGTCAGGGCTTCCCAGTCCATCAGCCCGGAAGGTTTATTCAGGTTTCGCTCGGAACGCCACCGGCGGGTCCGGGTATCTAATACGACCAGTGCGGGCGTTGTTTCCCACACATAGTGCCATTGATCATAGCGAATCAGCTGGTTCAGGAAGTCATCATGAGCCGGTTCACCAAGGTGCGTGATTGCCTGATTCAGCTGGTGGATGAAGGCTGAATCAAACTGTTTTGGATTGTTACCCCAGCCCTGAAACAGGAAATAGCCCATCAGCGCATTGCCGATAATCCGTTTGGAGATCGGGTGATCATAGGCAGATTTTTCCCATCCGGCGCTGAGGTTCCAGTCATCGGTGACATCATGATCATCAAACATCATTGCACAGGGCAGGTGGGCCATCACTCTTCTGGCCCGGATGAGATGGGTTTGAAAGCATTGAGTGTATCTGGTCTCGGTCTGATAAGTACGCTGCTGTTCCGCATCCAGCCCGTCAGGGAGAGACAGATCGATGAAGGCCCATAATTCAGGCGACCAGACCAGCAGATACATAGCAACCACTTCACTGAAGGTCATTAAATGGTTGTGCGCGGTATCACTGGTAAAGACCGGTTTTTCGCCGCCGCCGAAGAACTGTTTTTTGACTGCTTCAGCAAGCTGAGTCTGCGGGAGTATGGTTTCACGCTGGTAGTAGAGAGGTGCCTGATGATGCAACTTTGCAAAGTTGTCCGGATGGTCTGAGGCGATAGATTCATCCGGCAGGCCCAGTAACCGGATTACCTGATGAATTGCATATAGTACCGGTCCGGCCACATCGTCGGCATAGATCTGGTCGCCGGACATCACAAACAGACCCGGCCATGCCTCTTTATCCGAATTTGCCAGCAGTTCATCGGCAACCGCGAGGCCGTCGCCACAATCATCTTTATCCGGCTCGGGTTCATTGTGGTGATGAGGTTTGCGACATGAGCCGTGCAGCACAGAGCTGATATGGGGCTGATAAACAAAGCCCGGTGATTGTTCGTCGTCATAACAGAGGGATTGATGCAACGCATCCAGCGCGTCAGTCTGCGGATGCTGATGGATGAATGAGACTGAATAGTCAATCCAGTCTCCTTCTGTAAGCGGAGATTCAAACGCAACCGTGACCAGATTTACCCAAAGATGCGTGCCAACTTTGACCTGTTGCACCTGCTGCGTCGCAGGTAAGCGGGCACCGCCGCGCTGACAGTTAATCTGAATTTGATAATCAGCGGAACAGGCCAGCCAGAAACATGCAGACGAGGCTTCCACCTTGCGCAGAATTGGCCCGGCAATCACTGGCGGCAATGCGTTTGGTGTGTCGGTTGCTTTCCGGTCTGAAATATTGTCTGCCATGCCTTCTGACGCCATGTTTATAGCCTACTGTTTGTTTTCACACATCTTTTAAGGCTAACACTGGTTTTGGCGGAGTGCCAGATTAGAGGAGCATATCCAGGGTTTGAAGGTGCGTATTGTGAGGGGCTCAGAACAGAATCACAGCGAGTACAAAAATAAAGATTAAGCCAGCCACAGCCGAATTTTCTATCGGGTACTGCCCGCGTTGGTCGACCAGCTCCGGGAAGTAGTAAATCAGATATGAAAACACCGGAATACCTATAAGCGCGCCGATTCTGTGGCCCGGCGGAATATCCAGCACCCATGTGGTGGTCACACAATAGGAGAGATACAACAGATTAAACAGGATATCTTTCAGGCAAAAACGGGAGCGGTAAAAGAAGGGAATGATAAGTGGTAAGAAGATGAGATCCATAGAGAATGATTGCTGTTTGAACTGATTAGAAAAATATTAATATATCTGCATATTTTGGGTTGGGCAAGGGGGTGAAGCGGGATTGAGTCTGGCTTGTTAATCTTCCTGCAAAGCCAGATAAGATCATTTGCTATCTGTTTTTCTTTTTGATCTGCTTTGTTTGTGGATGTGTGTCTATATTTATATGTGATTGTATTGAAATCAGTGAGTTTAGTTCGTGTCGTTAGCTGTAGCCGTGCTTGCCACTTTTGCTAAGGTGAAGAGACGAAAATGAAAGTATCCATTGTATTGCTTATTCTGTTTTTATTCAGCCCGCTTACTGCTTTATCCAAGGAAGAAATGTCTGATGCTCAGGTCAGGCAGCAAATCATTCACGACTCGATTCGTCGTTATCCGGGTAATTGCCCCTGCCCATACAGCCGCGCTTCTAATGGTCATCGATGCGGCAAACGCAGCGCATGGAGTAAACCCGGCGGATACGCTCCGGTTTGTTATCCTGAAGAGATATCTGATCAAGCGGTGGAAAAATGGAGGCGGGGGCATGGGGGGGCAATGTAATCTAAATGTCTTCAGGCAACAAAAAAGGTTAGTAACGACTATCGCTACTAACCTTTGAAATAGATGGTGGGCCTTCCGGGACTCGAACCCAGGACCTGCCGATTATGAGAGCGATTTTGAATGTTTTGCAATGTACAGGAAAGAACAAGAATATATAATTAACTTACTGTTATTTAATGGTTTTTATTATATACCCCGTATTTTGTTGTTCACTGTGGGTTATCAGGAACCAATTATTTTGCTATAAATATGCTATAAATAAATCATTGGCTGGATCTGAGTGATGGCAGTAAAGAAAAAAATTACCAATGCTTCTTTAAAACAACTGACAGTTGCAGAGCGGAGAATCAACGATACTGAGGTGAGCGGGTTTCATGCGCTCAAGTTTGAATCCGGTAAAGTTGTCTATTACTTATACTACCGGATTAACGGCAAGCAAGCGAATTATAAGATCGGCCCGGCCTCTGACCTGACCCCGGCACAGGCAAGAGATCTGGCAAGAGAAAAGTTAGGTGAAGTTGCGAAAGGACAAGACGTTCAGGAAAACCGCAAAGAGAAAAAACGCCAAACCGAGATTAAAAAAAGTCTGCGATTGGGTATTTTCCTTGAAAAAGAATATTTGCCTTTCCTGATTAGCCGCAATCCGAAAACCGCCCAAAGACTTTATAAGCAAATGGTCAGTACCTTTGCTGATTATCTGGATACATCCATTCCTGATATTTCAGCCTTTATGATGCAAAAGTGGGTTGCAAAACGGAAAGAAGATGGCCGGGCTTCGGCAACGATTGCCGCTTCTTTTAATGCCTTGAAAGGGGCATTATCCAGAGCCGTTGAATGGGGCTTTATCGAATCTCATGATTTAAAGAAGGTGAAAATCCCCAAAGAAGATAATACCCGGATCAGATACCTTTCTGTTGACGAAGAGAAAGCCTTGCTTCAGGCCATCACAGACAGAAATGAACTCATCCGGACTAAGCGCGATTCAGCCAATAATCACCGTCAGGTCAGAGGCCGGGATGAGATGATGGATTTAAAGTCAGTGCGGTTTGTTGATCATATTGAGCCGATTATTTTATTGGCGATGCATTCCGGATTAAGAAAAGGGGAGTTATTTTCTCTGGAATGGAGCGACATCAATCTTGAACGCCGATATCTGACCGTAAAAGGCACCAATGCCAAATCAAAGAAAAGCCGGGTGATTCCACTCAATGAAACGGCGCTGAATCTGCTTGAGGGCTGGCGTAGCCAAAACCCGGATAAGCGATATGTTTTCACCAATGGCTATGATGATTTACCGATCACCGATATTAAAAAAGCATGGCTGAATCTGCTGGCGGATGCAGAGATAAAAAATTTCCGTTTTCACGATCTCCGCCACCACTTCGCCAGTAAGTTGGTAATGGCTGGCGTTGACCTCAACACCGTTCGTGAACTGTTAGGCCACTCAGATCTAAAAATGACGCTGCGTTATGCTCATTTGGCACCTGAGCATAAGGCGGCGGCTGTGGGGTTGATTGGTTAGGGGAACTTGTTTCTGTCGAGTAGACGACACTTGTTACCAAGTGCCGCCCCTCTAAGAACCGTACGTGCAACTTTCACTGCATACGGCTCAAGCCTCCACTAAGGCATCATTGATACCCAGCAACTTATAAAGCAGTCGAAGCAGGTTCGTTCCAAGAGTTACGAGCTAGCCTTTTGGGTTTTCTCTTCGCCAAGTATTCTTGGTATTGAGGGTCAAAAGGGGTAGCAGCACTCCTAATTTTCACGTGTCTTTCGATAGGCACTTTCGCTATTTGGAACAGATTGAAGTGACAGTCCATGTTCATGATTTTCTGCCAACCGTGAAATTGCCATTGGCCTTTACGATTGAGAAAGTACTTATGAACAACCCAGTCTTTGGACTTGGTTGGATGACGCCTAACTGCCCAGTGCCATAGCGCTTGGAATAGTTTGTGGCCGACATACCCGAATATTTGTTTAGCAACACAGTGGCGATAGTAATTCGCCCATCCCCTGAGTTTCGGATTTATCAACTTGATAAGATCGTTAACAGGGATGGTTGCGTGCTTTTTAATGAGTTCTCGTAGATTTCTCAAGAATAACAGCGTGTTGGATTTGCTCGGTTTGATGAGCAATTTGCCTTTGTACTTCCTGTGATTGAAGCCTAGAAAGTTAAAGCCATCATCAATATGAGTGATCTTCGTTTTCTCTTCGGAGAGGGCTAACCCTCTTTCTGCCAAAAAGCCAGCTACCAACGGTTTGATGTCGTTCACTAGCACTTCCTTTGAAGAGCAAGTAACCACGAAATCATCCGCATAACCGATAAAGTTGGCTCTAGCCCCCTTTTTCAGGGCTGTAGATTTTATTTGTTGCTCTATTCCCGCGAGAGTCATTAGCATCAAGGTTGGAGAGATTATTCCACCTTGAGGTGTACCTTCATCGGTATCATAGAACAGACCCTTATCCACATAGCCAGACTTTAACCATTGCTCTAACATACGTTTATCTACCGTGATATTGTCCATAAGCCATTGATGCCCGATTTTGTCGAAGCAAGCCTTAATATCTCCCTCAAGAACCCATTTCGCTGATCGCTTTAGAGCCAAACATTTGAAACACTGACTGACGGCGTCAGCCGTGCTGCGATTTGTCCTAAACCCATAGCTATTGAGGTCGGCAAGCGTTTCGGACACTGGTTCGAATGCTAGAAGATGGAGGGCTTGTTGCGCTCTATCAATCATGCATGGAATACCCAATGGCCTGAGCTTACCGTTCTTTTTGGGAATGTAGATACGTTTAAGTGGTTTTGCAGAGTAAGCCTTGCGGCTCAGTTGATTGACTGCTTTCATACGGCGTGCATCTGTGGTCCAGGTGACACCGTCTATTCCAGGCGTTTTACTGCCTTTATTCTGAGAGACTCGCTTAACTGCAAGAAGCTTGGCTGAGCGAGAATGAGTCAAGAGCCACTGTAAGGACTTCACCTTACCGTATTTCTTTTCTCTCGTTGCTTTTGCGATACGCATTTGAAGCTTCAATACGTGTGCTTCAATGGATTTCCAGTCGATGGACTGCCATTGAGCGCCGTCAGAAGATGCACCAATCTCTTTCGAGATCACCATTTGCTTTCCTCCTTGAATAAAGTTCTTCAAATTCTCTCGCAATGGGAGACCAGTCGGAAGTGGGCTCACTTTCGTGATCAGACATAAGTCTGTATCTGCATCATTACAATGTAGCTTTCGCTTTTTCCGACCTCCTATACCTGCATCACTATCGGCCACAAAGGCTTTCCCAAAGGGAGTGATACAGGCTTACCCTGTTCCGTATGTTACGTAAAATGTCAGGTTAGATGCCCACTATAGTGCGGAGAGTGCAGTGACCACGAAAGAGTACTGTCCAACCTCTTTCCAACTCTCATTGCCTTTTGGCCACAGCGTATTAACCACTTCCGCTGCTTCATCATATAACGCACCTTGAATGGATTCACATACGTTCATCATACTGACTACCTAGCACTTACCCGAATTGTGGTTTTCAGGAGAAACGTCCTCTCACGATTCTGTTCCCACTCAGCCCAACGGCCAAGTTTCGTTACATTGTCCGAGCCGCTGCTTTATTCAGGCTCGTAGGTTCATCTGGTGATACAGACGGTTCACTCATAAAGCGGTGAACAACGCTTCATACGACTTCAGGTCGCACGGACACTTTTGAGTTAGCGATTTTTTCAAATTAGCTTTTCACGGATTAATTCAGGTATGGAAAAATAGCATTTTGTACCATAGTCGTTTGTTAGGCTAACTTACTCATCATCTGGATCAGGCAAAGATTGATAATATGTAGCGATCTTCTCAATCTCATTTTGACTAAAGTACCTGACAGTCGCCCAGTCAGTATTTTCTTCAATAAATTTCCTTGCTGGTGCGGTAAGACTTTTACCCCCCACTAACCAGTGCTCACTTACTAGAGGATGCTTACGAATATCACCTACAAACTTTTTAGCATCATCTTTTTGAACTTTATCTTTTGGATCTTTTGCATCAATTCGAATTTGGGTTGATTTTCCCTCTAGTTCGATTGTGGACTCTCCAGTTTCGGCTATTTCTTTCATTTTTTCACCAGTGTTTTCTGGACAGTGAAGTATTAAGTCAGCACCGAGGTCGGGAGTATTAGTTGTTGTATTTCTAGTAAAGTCGAATCTATCTTCTTTCAAAGCTATATCACATACAGCTCTAGCTGTAAGCATCTCAGCTTTTTTTCCTGTTTTTTTCTTCTTATCTGCCATGATTCACCCTCTTACCTTGATAAAGGTGAAGTTATCTTGTTTAAATTGAGTGTTTTTTAGTTCGATTAAAGAAAATACATTGAGAAAGAGTCTTAAACTAAGGCGAGTCTCTCTACTTTGCCCATTTACTATTATTTGAGCATTTCCTTGACTGTTATCTGTCAATCCAAGCTGATGCGCTGTAGATTCAATCTCTCTAATGTATCGGTCTTCCAAAAACTCAATAATGTCATCGATCTTATCGTTTGGAATGAAACTGTATGTGGATTTTTCAGCTGAGCCGTATTCTTCTGAAATTTCCTGAGTGTCCAACCCAAAGTTTTCAATCAGCTCATCTAACAACTCTACTGAAATACCTGAAGATTCAATCTCGTTTGAATAATCCTCACAAATTAAACCGTCATTATTTTCTATAAACTGAAGTAAAGCCAGTTCTTTTGACATATATAACTCCTGTCTGATTTTTTTGATTGCTGAAGCTAGTTTGCCTAACATTTTATTAGTGCGCATGCGCGTTTACCTCATTAGACCAGTAAAAACGCGCATTGTTAACTAATTGTATTGCAAAGAGATTATCACCTTTTCCTCAAATATACTATCCGGCAAAACACGCACGAAGTTAGGATAAAAATCGTCATGATTTGAATATGACTGTATGCCTGTCCAGCTTTTAGGAATTGCTGCAACATTTGAGTTATATAGATGAAAATTTTTAGGCTAAAAAGTCTGCTTTTGACTGCTCCATAGACAACTTGTTAACTCACTTTGGGGCAAAAACGACTTTCAATAATATTGCTCCAGTACCAGTGAGGTAGATCGTATTTTATAGTCCCTTTTACACCTGTTTCTAATTGATATTGTCGCCCATGCTTATCAACTTATCGCAATCTGTTTTTATATATAGTACAAACCAGTTAAAATGCAACTCCAGAAGGACAATTTATCCATAATCTCAGGTGGTTGTGTTGTCGATGATTCTTGATCTACATTCAATGATTCTGACAAATCTCACATAAAAGACTCCGGGCAGGTGGCATACATGGCGCTAAACAAACGCCGGTTTATCCGGTTAGAAGAAATCGAAAAAAGAACATCCCTGACGAAAGAAGAAGTGCTTGATTCAATTGATGATGAAGAGCTTTATCTGTGTGCAAAGGTTGAGGTGAAGCACGCCGGGGCGTTGTTCGTTGTAAAGGAAGAGACGGTGATCGGTGCGGTGTTTGATTACCGGGGGATTTGTCCGGTTAGGCCGGGATGATTCCAGGCATTTTACCGCTTACAATAAAAAGAAAGCGGTAGAGATGTTTCAAATCCTTAACCCGGAAAAAGTATCAGGCTGGCAATCGGTGACAGAAGCTTTCGGTACGATAGAAAAATATATCGCTCCTTACATGAACCAGTTACCAGCACGGCGGGAAAAACCTTTCTGGGCCTATCCGGAAGTGATTTATGATGTCACTGGTTTTCAAAGCATCGGCCAGATGATCACTGAAAAGTTTACGGCAGAAATGAAGGAAAAAATGGGTGATGAGCTGAAAAGGCTGAATACCCGTTACCTGCAAAACCGAAAACTGACCATTGAACCGCATGCCTTACGGATTGACTTAAACCAGATTGCTGAACGGTTTGGTCTTGAAGTGATAAAAGATGCTGTTCCCGCTCCAGCAATACAGAATCAGCCGGAAGCCTCCGGTAAAATTGTGTTTACCAATCCGATCAAACAGATTTTGCACCGGGTGTTATTAAAACATCCAAAAGCCCGCTCTGATAAAGTGCTGGTGTTGCTGCGTAAAGATATCCATCTTGAAGCCGGGCGTGAATTTGATACCGATGCGGTGATTGATGATATCACCAATGATGATATTACTTATTTTGGCCGGGGTGATGCGGTATTAACTATGTCTTACCGCCGTTTTCAGAACCTGCTGAGTGAAGTCAGAAACGAAGTGAAAAATTAACTTCACGGCTGGACGCACGGTTATCTGCACGTGCAGATTGCGCATGTTTTTATATCTCTCAATGAACAAACGGAGATAAAAACATGACACAAGCCACCATTGAAAAACGCGCCTACACAGAGCAGGAAACCGCCGCTTATATCGGCATGAGCCGTTCCTTTTTACGTCAGGCCAGAATGGAAGGGCACCGGGGTAACCGCACGGTTGCGCCACCTTTTATTAAAATCGGGCGTGCCGTTCGCTACCTCAAAGAAGACTTAGATCAGTGGTTAAACAATCACACCAAGCTGGATCACCTGTCTCAGGAGGTGGCTTACTATGCCTGAGTTCTCTATTCCTTCTCTCACCTCAGAACAGAAAAAGTTACTGCAATGGATGCACACCGGGCGGACGTTTAAAGTCTGTTCGGACTATGGGCCGATGAAAGGCGACGTTCAACCAAAATCCCGGCTGCCTGTCCGGGTGTTTTCCGGCACGGTGGATAAGCTCTATCAGGCCGGGTTGATTACCTTCGCCCCGGTGAACTTCTTCGGTCTGCGTTGGGATGAATTTTCCCTCACCGCAAGAGGGAGAAATGCTCTATGAATCCGGTCAGTTTTTCACAGGTCGATTGGGATGATAAAGCCTTTGTTCAGCAAAGGCTTTGTTGCTTTCCGCCGGAAATTCAGCGTTTATTGCTGCGTGAGTATTTCGCCAAACCGACCAAGTTTGAACGCAATACTTTTTTACGCCTCACAACAGAGCAGTTAGCCGATAAGCTGTCTGTTTCCTTTAAGCAGCTTGAGCTGAACCTCAGTGAAGATGATTTACGCGCCAAAGCCAAACATCTGGCTAAATCAGTGTTTGCCCTGCGTCGGCAATTTCTTGATGATGAATTTTCCCTTGAACCGGTGCGTGGTTTTATTCGTCAGCAGGGCGTGATGCCGGTTGAGGGGTATTCTCTGGCCGGGGAAATGGGGCGCTATTGCGATCATAAATGGTGGTTACGAAAACTGAGAAAATCTCAGCGGCGTAATATTGAAACAGTGTTGCACCATCTGAATCAGGTCAACAAGCGAACCAGCCTGTATTGTTCGAAACTCACCTTGCAGGCCAGAATACGCCAGAAAGCCTATCAGCATGAATATCTGTCCAACACTTTTGCCGTGAATAATCTGGGACAGCGTTTTTCATTGCTGGAACTGTCACAAAAAGGTGTCGCTGACCCGAAAATCAGAAAAGGTGAATTGATGCTTCGGGCAAGAGGTTTTGAAGAATTAGCGCAGGATTCCGGCCATGAAGCCGCCTTTCTCACCATCACCTGTCCGTCAAAGTATCACCGCAGTTATTCCAAATCCGGCGATATCAATCCCAAATGGCAGGGCTTCACCCCGTTAGACGGGCAAGCCTATCTCAATAACCTGTGGCAGTTAATCCGGGCGAAACTCAGCCGCCTGAATATCCGCTTCTATGGTTTCCGGGTGGCAGAGCCACAACATGACGGTACACCGCACTGGCATTTATTGCTGTTTGTTGAAAAACATCTCTATCAGCCCATGGTTGAGGTGATGCGTGATTATGCGATGCGGGAAGACAGCGACGAGTCCGGCGCAGATAAACACCGCTTTACTGAAGTCAAAATCGACCCGGCCAAAGGTTCAGCCACTGGCTATATCGCGAAATACATTTCCAAGAATATCGACGGGAGTGATTTAGACACTGGCATTTATGGCGAAGACCCGCAGGAAGCCGCCGCCAGAGTCGATGCATGGGCGGCCTGTTGGGGGATTCGCCAGTTTCAGCAACTGGGCGGCTGCTCTGTGACTGTATGGCGCGAACTGAGACGCTTGAAAGACATCACAGGGCTGTCAGACAAGCCCAAAGCAATTATTGAAGCGGCTGACCAAGGCGACTGGAAAACCTTTACCGTGCAGATGGGCGGCGTGTTCTGTGAGCGTAAAGCACAGGTGTTTAAGCCTTACTATGAGCTATCCATTGATAAAGACACCGGAGCGGTGAAAACCAGCCCCTATTGTGAGAATGAACTCACCAGAGCGTTAAAAGGCGTGATTACCGCAGGGCGGGAATTGATTACCCGGATTTTTGAATGGCGTCTTGAGGCAAAGCAAGCGGCATCTTTTTACTTGGAGTTCTGTGAATAAGTGTATTTTGAGGTAGAAATAGGTAACTCGAAAATGCCCCATTATCATTTTTCTATGGAATAACTGATTTTTCGTCAAAGGCGAATTCGGATTAGTTCTGGTTAAGATGACGCAAAATCCATATATATCAGAGTTAATGTTTGGGGGTTCTTCAGCTCAAAAATTAACTGACTCGACAAAGTGATCTTTTATTGATATTGAATTCTCGGCTACCACTCAAACCTCTCATTGCTCTCTGAATCACGTTCTCCTTCTCTTTTGTATTCACTAGCAATGTATACTTCCCATTGAGCTTTTTTAGCAACCCCCAATTTTGATATATCTTCGTTAGTTGAATCTATTAATGGTTGAAATAAAGGTAAACGAGACTCAAGTATCTTCGCTCTTGAACCAGACCACCCATTTGGGCTGAAACTCGTGAGATATTCATCTAGAACTTTAACTGGTTCGGGGCATATGTTTAATAGTTCTATAGCTAGTGGAGTCCATTCAATTAATTTTTCTTTTGATTGATATGGCGTAATTATAGATGCGAGCAGATGGTAACTATCTTTGCCATTACTTTTACACCAATCTAGCGTACTCTTGTTATCAATTTTAGAGAATGGGCTTACTTTCTTATCAAGCCTACCTTTTATTACATTTCTTATCTGAGGTTCTATTTCTTTATTTTTACCTATAAATACTTTAAGGGCTAAAATAGGATGTAATTGAATAATGGTGGACATAAATTCTGGGAAATCATATCTGCCGATAATATGAGTCAAAATTTTCGCTTTAATTGCTTCTAGAACAGTTAAAGCATACTCTTCATTTGTACCAGCAGAAAAGCAGACATTGGCAATTTGGGTTAAACTATAATCGCTGCCACCGGAAGGCTCTTTTTCTTCTGAGTAATTGAATGATGCTAAAAGTGATGCTGATTTCTCTTTAAGCAAATCTGAAACAACATAGTGTTGGTTTTGCTTTAGCCCATGAAAGCGCATTGATAGTATTTTTATGGCAACTGCTTGGCCGTCTTTTTGTTTCCAAATTAAATCTAACATTTCACATAGCTGATCGTCGGCTATTGGTTCGTGACTGCGACCATATGCTAAGTTTTTATACATCCAAACTGGAGATGTGTTTTCTTTTAATACTTTAAGTATTCGAGCAATTGCATCTTGGTCGATAACGTAACTCAGTTGGACTAATATAAAGTATTTCTTGAGTTCAGGGTGTTTCATGAATTCATCTAAGAAAGTATTGGTGAGGTTGATATTAACTTTCGAGAGGTGCTTAATTTGACCACATAAGAAGTTAATGTTTCGTTCTGTCTCAGGAATTTTTTCTAATGTAGAAATAGTCAAAGCTAATAACTCTTCGTTATTATGCGTTCCTTCTGCACAGCCTTCTCCAAATTCAAATAAGTTAGAGCTAGAACCACTGTATGATAGAAGTTCAGTCAACATAGATTGAAGTAACTCACTATCAGTATTTGCTACTTTAACCCCCAAATCTATAGAGTACTGCTGTCCTTTTTTATAACCATGCTCAATTAAAACACCATCCTCATCGTATTCTTCTAAATCATGAAATTTCCATTTATCAGCCAATACATACATGTTTATATCGTCTAATAAGGACTTAGGTGATAATTGGTTTGCGATTGATTGCAACCTCTGTATTTCCGTTTCTGTGGAAGTTTTGCAATCCCATTTTAAAATATCATGAATGGCAGAAAAGCCATCAGCCCACATTCCTAAAGTACTTATATTTATACAAGTACTTTCAATTAAATTTCTTAAGTTATTTTGTTGCCACAAGCTACGTAGGTTTTTGCTTAGTAATTTTTTGGCTCGCTCTGAGTGAGGAGTTTTATTAGTAATAAATTCAGATGTATATTCAATGAACAACTGATACCAGTCTGCAACATCTTGGTTGGTTTTTGGTCTATAACCAAAGTCTCTTGGGTTTGCACCAAAATCAAAGGCATGGCTTGAGGAAAAGTGCCAAGCTTCTAGAGATGAGTCTAAAAGTTCAAAAGCTAGTTCTACACTATGCTCGGTTGCGGTAGAAATTAAATTCTTTATAACATCTAAACGCTGCTCCTTGGTTGCATGAGTTCCAGATAAATAAAGTTGAAACAATGACTTTAAAATATCTTTGATAGAGTTGTAATTTTCAGCTTTATCTTCTGATAGAGTGAATTGGCATAACAATTTTGCACATATATCAAAATATTGTTCATCATAAGCAATAGACCTGATAAGCCTTGTTATTTCTGTAAATTGCTTATTTTTTCTTGTACAAAATTCAGGCTGTTTAGCTAAGGTTTCAATGTGAAATAAAACTTCTTTAGCTGAAATAGGAGCTATATTAGTGAGCAATATCCAAGCAAGTTCACTTTTTCCTTCGGCGTATAGTTTATGTAACAATCCATTTTCATTTAACCAATCATTAACGATGATTTTGGCTTCTTCACATTTTGGTAAGTAGCCTAATCTCCTTGAAAAGGATTTTAGTAACCGTTCATCTGTTGATTCCTTAAAGTTATCAGAAATAACAACTGTACTTATATTTTCTAACGCATACTTTGCTAACCTATTCGCAATTGGGTGCGGTAAAACAGCCATCCATTTACTTCGTTGCTGAACTAAATTTCGACGCTTTAGCTCTTTAGCTGATTCATAAATATCTTTTGATGGAATTTTTGATAGGTTACTGAGAAAAGTAATATCATCACTATAAATCTTCTCACTGTTAATTTGGAATGAATAAACTAGTGAAAGGTATTGAGCGGCTGTTTCAAGTGACTTTTCACTAGCATGACGTTGGTAAAATAGCCTTTTAAATAGTTCTTCATCCCTTAAACTTGAGATGTTTTCGTTTTTACCTATTGTTTCAGCCAAAGCCAAAGCTATTTTTGAGTTACCACATGAAAATTCACTAATTGTTCTAGAGTTTTGCTGACCTAGATGCTGATATCTAGCGTTAAGTATTTTTTCTATAAGCTCGATTGAAGATGGTTCTAAAGAGAATACTTCAGTTTGCTCAGGTTGGTCTTCTCTTAAATCATATTCTACAGTCAGTAAATTGGTGTTGCTGTTTTCAGTGCTGCATAAGGTTGTAAGAGATCTATGTAGGTCAGGCGGGCAGTTATCTATTATTAAAATTGCTTTCCGACCTTCGCCAGCGATTTTTTCAGCCAAAGCTTGAGGTGTTGGTTTTGGAGAGTTTGCCATATCAGTATAAAATACAGCCTTGTGGGGCAAAGGGTTTTCACCAATGCGCTCATCAAATAAGGCTTGCACGAACCTAGTTTTTCCAACACCAGATAAACCAATAAGTCTAATAGACGCTTTTCTTTCTAATAACTTATTTCTAATAAGGTTTAAGCCGTCTAAACCTTTAAGTCCTCCATTATTGCTTGAAGATGAATCAAGCAATCTAACCTGTTCATCAACGAAATATTCACCGGATGTTCCATGGGGGCAATGTGCCCAGTTATTATATCCTTCCCATGAGTTTGTATCGTTATAAAACCTAGAGCTTATCCATAGCTCATGAAATTCTCTTTTTTTTTGAGATAAAAAGCCTTTTATGTGCTTGTAAATCTCGTCATTTTTATCATTTGGCTTGCATATATTTTCATGACTAACTGAAATAGGGATAGCTCTAACACCTGTTATTCCTGGATCGGCACTGTCAGGTTTAACAACGGTGACAATACCGTACATTTTTTCAGTTTCTGTTAGAACAAGATGTCTTATTTCTTTGCGCTGACACCAATCTCGATACCAAGTATTCAGCTCTCTTAAGTTAGGGTCATTTCTGCTTAAAGATGCAGCAACAATAGAAGGTTGTTGAAATGTAAGACACCTCAACAGGCCTTTGGCTAAAATATTATGGCCATGATTCGCAATATCTGCGCCAAGGTGAGGTGTTCCTAAAAAGGCTACGCCAGAAACTCTGCCCAAAAATTGTTGTACTTCGACTCTATTAGTTTGATCATTAGCTATTCTAAGTATCTGCTTTGTGATTAACCCTCCAAGACTATGGCAAACAAATATTATTTCTCCTTCGGATAATTCGGGGACTTTTAATATGTGCTCAAATATATTTACAGCGAGATCTGGTATGCCCATTCCTGAGCTATCAAATTTAAGCTTGGGAGCGTCATACTCCACTGTCCATATATTTAGGTCACAATTATCTTCAGCTAACCAAATTGGCCAAGCTTCATCTTTAGAGCCTTTTTTAAGCCAGGTGCCATTTGCGTCTCCTCCTAATCCATGTAGAAAAATGACATGAATATCTTTTATCTCATCAGAATCTGACTTAAGTACTATTTTAGCCACTGTTTTTCTCTTCAATTCATTGTTCAATATTTACAGGCTTAAAACGCCAGCCCTCACCGACTTTAAAGCCTAGGAGTTTACGTTCGCTAGCTAATCGGTAAGCCGTTTTTTCATTGAGTTTTAAATAGATCGCCAACTCTTGAATAGTGAATATATCGTCAGCCATTCACAATGCCCCCTAAACTTAGTCTAATTCTAACATATGAATTAATTGAGGAATTAGAAAGGTAAGAAAAATTAGCAGACCACCCACCGAAAGAAAAAACGATCAAACTCTAACCAACTTGCATTCACAATACTTTGCCTAATGCAAATGCAAGCAATTACCAAGAGTCATGAAAATGATTTTTGTCCAGATCCTATTTACAAAGCAAACAGACTCCCAACACATCACCCCATATACAACAATTGACACTTAACATCATCAAAGATATCCTAGCCACTCACCAGTAACATGAGGTGACGGGTTTGGTACCCCGCGTTTACGGTTTTCACACGGCATATAAATGCCAGCTTTTTGCTGGATTTTTTATATGTGTTTTCGCACATCTTGATTTTTATTTGTCTACTATTTAGACAGGTTGAACGAATTATGGTGGGCTGGACAATGGGCGCATTTGCGCGCCGCGTCCGTGTGAGCGGTAGTACCAACCTTGTTCAGTTCACCACCCATTCTTGGTACCTCTGGGTGGTGATTCCCATTTTATTTTTCACACGGAGGCACTTATGCCTGCAACAATTGCTTACGACCCAAGCCTTTCACAGAGAGCCCGTGAATATCTGATTCAGATTGAGGATTATCTGCGTAAGATGAATCCCTCAGATCATGATTTTCACGAGGTGCTGCTTTATATGAATAAGTTAATCACGATTCAGGACTCAATCGGTAAAGTAGTCACTTCTGAGAAGGTCAGTATCAAACAATAAGATATTGTTCGAAACTAAGTTAAGTCAGAGCCACTTAGTTTCGTGGCTCTTTTTGTAGACGGGCCATATCCGCAATCCCGATTCCCAATGATTGACCATCCAACGGTTCAGATAAGCAATCCGGTAGTCAATCAAGTGGTATCGCCAGCCCAAAAACAAGCCATATCAAATGCAATATTGATAGTCCCGATTCTTAATCATTTACAATCCAAGCCGTTCAGATAAGCAATCCGGTAGTCAATCAAATGGTATCGGAACCCCAAAACCAAGCCATATTAAGTGCAATATTGATAAATCCCGATTCCCAATTATTTACAATCCAAGCCGTTCAGATATGGAATTCGATAGTCAATTAAGTGGTATCGAAACCCAAAACCAAGCCATATTAAGCGCAATATTGATAATCCCGATTCCTAATCATTCACAATCCAAGCCACTTAGATATGGAATCCGGATATGTAATCAAACCATCTCGCTGCTACATATTTGCTACACAGAAGTGCTTTCATGGAACCCATCTTCAATGAGCTTATCTGTTTCGGTGGTTTGGATTCATACCGGTATGGGAAATAAGCTGATTATCCGGGTGTATCTGGTGGAGCAAACATACAAGGGCATGGATGCCCTTGTCTAAGCGCACAAGGAGGTCTTGAGCGGTTTGCGGAACCAGATATATCCGGATTAGCAAATGAGCCAGTTTAATGAATACAGGTTTTTTGTCATTGAATCGCGGGATAGCGCAGGGGAGTTTTTCAGTATTCTGGCGGGCTGTTGCTATAAATAATTTTGCTATAAATCTGCTATAAATAAAAAACCAAAGAAAAAGGGGTTAGGTAAAAAATTACCTAACCCCTTGAAATATATGGTGGGCCTTCCGGGACTCGAACCCAGGACCTGCCGATTATGAGTCGGATGCTCTAACCAACTGAGCTAAAGGCCCCCACTGAGGGGCATGATTATATGGGATTGACCAGGTGCTGTCCACCCTCTATTGACGTTAAATCTGCTTGTATTTTATTCACTTAAATCCATTTTTCAGGAATTTGATTTGTTTTGATGGTTTTATGCCCAATCTCAGGTGTGACAAGCGCTGCCTGAGGTTTATCAGCTGCCGGATTCTGCGCTTTTGGTGTATTGGCTGATGATGGTTTTCAGCACCGGGATTAGCTGTGCGGCTTTCTCTTCACGCCAGTTGAATGGTGGTGTTTCTTCCATATAGTTACATTGTGCCAGTTCGAGCTGAATTGCGTGCCAGCCCTGCTCCGGACGGCCATACGCGCGGGTGATGTAACCGCCTTTAAACCGGCCATTGAGCACCCAGCTGAAGGTGTCTTGATTCTGACAAACGGCTTCCACGGCCTTTTGTAGTGCCGGTGCACAGCTTTGCTCCTGATTGGTGCCGATATTCAGGTCCGGTAGCTGGCCATCGAATAAACGGGGAATATTGGATGCGATAGAGTGGGCATCAAACAACAGGGCGTAGCCGAATTTTTCTTTTATGTGGGTCAGTGTATCCTGAATTTTCATGTGATAAGGCTGCCAGATATTAGTCAGGTAAGCGGCTCTGTCATCATTGGATGGCGCGTTGCCTGCGCTGAATATCGGGGTGCCATCAAACAGCGTCTGAGGAAATAACCCTGTGGTGGCCGTTGTATACAGCGGTTGATCATCTGCCGGACGGTTGAGATCAATCACAAAACGGGAATAATTTGCAATCAACACATGTGCACCGGTCTGGCGGGCGAACTCATAAAGCTTTGGTACATGCCAGTCGGTATCAGGGAGAGATTTTGCAGTTTCAGACAGCCCGGCTTCAACTGCCGGTGTTAAGTGTATACCGGCATGAGGGATGCTGATAAGCAGCGGGCTGGTTCCCGGATAGTATTGAAATGCTTCCATACTTTATTTCCTCTGTGAGTTCAGGTTTACGCTGGTTGAATGTTGTAGTATATATATGTATATACAATCTATCAGGGAAGAGTCAATAATGAAACGTTTTTTATGCACACACGCTTTGCTGAGTGATGGCTGGCAGTCTGATGTCTTGATTGAGGTTGATGCTCAGGGTGTGATTGCATCGGTGCAATATGGGGTTCGTGATGTGCCGGAGAAGACGGAACGGTTGTCCGGTTTGGTGCTGCCTTCAATGGTTAACCTGCATTCTCATGCTTTCCAGCGGGCAATGGCTGGTCTGGCAGAAGTAGCGGGTGACCCGCAGGACAGTTTCTGGACCTGGCGTGAACAGATGTATCATCTGGTGAGCCACCTCTCTCCTGAACAGGTTGGCGTGATTGCAGCCTATTTGTATATCGATATGCTGAAAGGCGGTTATACGCAGGTCGCGGAATTCAATTATCTGCATCATGATAAAGACGGTAAAGCTTATCAGCAGGATGAGATGGCAATTCATCTGATCAATGCGGCCGGGGATGCCGGTATCGGGCAAACGTTATTGCCGGTTTTATATCGTTACAGTGGCTTTGGCGGACAGGCGGCACAGCCGCTGCAACAACGCTTTATTCAGGATACAGAGGCTTATCTGTCCCGGTTTGCTGAGCTGCAACAGCATATTTCAGGGAAAGCACTGCATCATGCCGGGATTTGCTTCCACTCACTGCGGGCGGTCAGCCCGGCTCAGATTGAGCAGGTTTTGTCTCATACACCGACTGATTTACCGGTTCATATTCATATTGCTGAGCAGATGAAAGAAGTGAATGATTGCATTAGCTGGAGCGGGCAGCGTCCTGTGGAATGGTTGTATGATCATGCGGCGGTCGATTTCCGCTGGTGCCTGGTGCATGCGACACATCTCACTGAGCAGGAAGTGGCTTCGGTTGCTGCCAGTCAGGCCGTTGTGGGAATTTGTACCACGACAGAGGCGAACCTTGGTGACGGGATTTTTCCCGCAGTTGATTACATGCAGCAGGGTGGCCGCTGGGGTGTCGGGTCAGACAGCCATGTGTCTGTGAGTGCAATGGAAGAGCTGCGTTGGCTGGAATATGGGCAAAGGTTGCGGGATCAGCGCCGTAACCGGCTGGTAGATCCTGCAACCGGATCGGTTGGCGATATGCTTTGGCAACAGGCGGCTGCTGGTGGCTCACAGGCTTGTGGTGTGAAACTGGGAACACTGGCCGTTGGGCAACGGGCGGACTGGCTGGTGGTGGAGCAGAATGAATGGCTGGAGAATCTGCCGTCATCTTTATGGCTGAACCGCTGGCTGTTTAGTGGTCACAGCCAGATGATCCGGGATGTGTATGTTGCGGGAAAACAGGTCATCGAACAGGGACATCATCCGCTTGAGTCAACGATCTGCCAGCAATTTTCTCAGGTAATGAAAGCGTTAAAAATTGCCTAACAACTTATAACGGGAACCCGGGTAAAGCAGTTTCGCGTAAGTGACTACCTGTTTGTCACTCCAGGTCTGGCGGCGAATCAGCAGGCAAGGCTCGTAGTCGTCTATATCGAGATAATTCCTTTGCCGCGGGTCTGCCATCACGGCTTCAACAATATGTTCACCGGAAGTGAGTGGCGCAATATTCATCAGATAGGTGTATGGCGTCTGATTCTGGTAGTCCTGCTGAAGGTAATCCGGCGCCATTGCCGGGTTAACCCAGCGTTCTTCGAGTTGTACCGGGACATCGTTTTCGTAATGAATGATGTGAGAGTAGTACAGTTCATGACCGGTTTTCAGATTAAAAATAGCCGCCTGTTCCGGATCGGCTTTTACACTCGATAAGTTGATGATTTTACTGGTGTGGTTATGGCCGCGCTGGGTGATTTCTTCTGCGATATTATGCACTTCCAGCATCGGGGTTGCGCCTTTCTGTTTGGCAACAAACGTACCGACACCCTGCATCCGGAACAGATAGCCTTCTGTAGTGAGTTCCCGGAGTGCCCGGTTAATCGTCATCCTGCTGGCACCTAAGGCTTTAACCAGTTCACTTTCTGAAGGCACCCGATCATTTTCCTGCCATTGCCCGGCAGAAATCTGCGCAATAATGGCTTGTTTCACCCGTTGATAAATTGGTGCCGGCGTGTCAGGAAGTGCTTCCGAGAGCCTTGAAGCAGCAGATTGTTCAACCATCCCTTTGATCCTGTGAATTATTAATCAGTGAATTGTGAGTTTGCGAATTTTCAGAGCCAGATAATCCCGGCCAGTGTAGCCGGGATTACGTATGAAGTATATATGCCGGTCCGGAACTTTCTCCGGACCTCACAGACTGGGCAGCAGGCTCTCAGGCATGAGACAATGATGTTTGGCAGAGGCCAACAAGTCATCGGCTGCAGCAATATCCGGTGCAAAGTAGCGATCTTTATCATAGAAGGGGACTTTCGCCCGCAACATGGCTTTTGCCTGCTCAAGCTTGTCGGATGTTTTCAGGGGAACTCTGAAATCCAGCCCCTGAGCCGCAGCAAGGTATTCAACGGCCAGAATACCACGGGTATTCTCCGCCATATCCTTGAGACGACGCGCTGCAAACGTTGCCATGGAGACATGATCTTCCTGATTGGCAGAGGTTGGCAGACTGTCAACGGAGCCTGGATGAGCCAGGGTTTTGTTCTCACTGGCAAGGGCTGCCGATGTGACCTGAGCAATCATAAAGCCGGAGTTAACCCCGCCATTATCAACCAGAAACGGCGGTAGTTTGCTCAGCGCACTGTCGATCAGAAGCGCCATCCGTCTTTCAGATAAGCTGCCAATTTCAGCAATCGCTAATGCCAGGTTATCTGCCGCCATTGCGACCGGTTCTGCGTGGAAGTTACCGCCGGAGATGATGTCGTCTTCTTCAGCAAAGACCAGCGGGTTGTCTGACACCGCGTTACTTTCTGTCAGCAGTGTATCTGCTGAATTCCGGATCTGTTGCAGGCAGGCACCCATAACCTGTGGTTGACAGCGCAATGAATATGGATCCTGCACTTTTTCACAGTTGATATGAGACTGGCTGATATCACTGTCGTCACCCAGCAGGTGGCGATATGCGGCGGCGGCATCAATCTGAGTCTGATGGCCGCGAACCTGATGGATTTTCGGATCAAACGGACGGCGGCTGCCTAGCGCCGCTTCAACGGACATCGCACCACACACGGTGGCAGAAGCGAACAGATCTTCAGCGTAGAACAAGCCTTCCAGCGCCAGTGCTGTGGAAGCCTGCGTGCCGTTCAGCAGTGCCAGCCCTTCTTTTGGTGCCAGTGTCACAGGAGATAAGCCGGCGATCGCCAGCGCCTGTTTACCGGAAATGACTTCATCCTGATGACGTGCCTGACCTTCACCAAGCAAAACGGTACTCATGTGTGCCAGTGGTGCGAGATCGCCGGAAGCACCGACAGAACCTTTTTGCGGAATACAAGGATAGATTTCATGGTTCAGCAGCGTGATTAAGGCTTCAATGACTTCGAGTCTGATACCTGAGAAACCACGGGCCAGACTGTTAATTTTCAGTACCATGATCAGACGAACGGTTTCATCCTGCATAAATTTGCCAATCCCGGCGGCATGCGACAACACGATACTACACTGAAGTGTTTCCAGATCTTCCGGCGCGATTTTTGTGTTCGCAAGCAGACCAAACCCCGTGTTGATGCCATAGACTGTTCGTTCTTCAGCAATGATTTTTTCAACAACCTGCGTGCTGGCATTGATGGCCTGATGTGCATCTTCAGCCAGTTTAACTTTTAAACCAGAGCGACTGACAAGACGAAGTTCCTTTAAAGTCATCCGGCCGGGGTTAATCGTAAGTACATCCATGAAATTTTTCCTTATCTTAGTTTTGCCAGTTCTGCATTCAGCATCGGTAGATCAAGTTTTTGCTCAGCGGCACATTGTTTTGCAATGTCGTAGCCGGCATCCGCATGACGCATCACGCCGGTTGCAGGGTCGTTGTGCAGAACCCGGTTAAGTCGTTCGCTGGCGTCATCACTTCCGTCACAGCAAATCACCATACCTGAATGTTGGGAGAATCCCATGCCGACGCCCCCACCGTGGTGAAGTGACACCCAGGTCGCTCCGCCAGCAGTATTCAGCAGCGCGTTGAGTAATGGCCAGTCTGAAACAGCATCAGATCCGTCAAGCATGCTTTCTGTTTCGCGGTTCGGGCTGGCCACTGAACCTGAGTCCAGATGGTCACGGCCAATCACAACGGGGGCTTTTAATTCACCATTTTTTACCATTTCATTGAACGCAAGGCCAAGGCGTTTACGATCTTTCAGGCCAACCCAGCAGATACGTGACGGCAGCCCCTGAAAATGAATTCGCTCGCGGGCCATGTCCAGCCAGTTATGCAGGTGCGGATCATCCGGGATCAGTTCTTTGACTTTTTGATCGGTTTTATAAATGTCTTCCGGATCACCTGACAGTGCTGCCCAGCGGAAAGGTCCGATACCTTCACAGAAAAGTGGACGAATATAAGCCGGGACAAATCCGGGGAAGTCGAAGGCATTTTGTACCCCTTCTTCAAAAGCCATTTGACGGATGTTATTGCCGTAGTCCAGAGTGGCGGCACCACGTTCCTGAAGGCTAAGCATCGCCTGAACATGAACAGCCATTGACGCTTTGGCAGCTTTGACGACCTGTTCTTCGTCGGTTTGACGCATTTCAGCCGCTTTTTCCATGCTCCAGCCAAGAGGCAGGTAGCCGTTCAGTGGGTCATGGGCAGAAGTCTGGTCGGTGACAACATCCGGGGTGATGTTGCGTTTCACCAGTTCAGGGAAGATATCCGCTGCATTGCCCAGCAGGCCGACAGAGATTGGCTGATCAGTTTCCTGAATCATTGCCAGTGCTTCATCCAGTGAGGTTGCCTTTTTATCCACATAGCCGGTTCTCAGGCGGTAATCGATCCGGGATTCGTCACACTCGACCGCCAGCATTGAGAAACCAGCCATCGTCGCAGCCAGTGTTTGCGCACCACCCATGCCGCCAAGGCCGCCGGTCAGAATCCAGCGACCTTTGGTTTGTCCTTCAAAATGTTTCTTTGCTACGGCAACAAATGTTTCATAAGTCCCCTGAACGATGCCCTGAGAACCGATATAAATCCATGAACCGGCCGTCATCTGGCCGTACATCATCAGACCTTCTTTATCCAGCTCGTTGAAGTGTTCCCAGTTGGCCCAGTGTGGGACCAGGTTTGAATTCGCAATCAGTACCCGTGGTGCATTTTTGTGAGTCTGAAAAACACCTACTGGTTTACCGGACTGAACCAGCAAGGTCTGGTCTTCTTCCAGACGGGTTAATACTTCTACAATTTTATCAAAGCATTCCCAATTACGGGCTGCACGGCCAATACCGCCGTATACAACCAGTGCATGCGGATGTTCTGCGACATCAGGATCAAGATTGTTCATTAACATTCGCAGCGGGGCTTCGGTCAGCCATGATTTAGCTGTTAGCTCCGTGCCGTGCGGGGCACGGATCGTTCTTGAAGTGTCGAGGCGGGTTCCCGCTTTAGGTGTTTGTGACATGTGAACTCCTTGTTTTTATTTTCCATCACCTGAGGTGGTGCTGATTGATGATAATGACGGTGAGGCATTTCCAGCGGAGAAGTTTCCACTGACTATCCGGCCGGCAACCCTCGGAATGCCGGTTTCATAGCTGAGATTTGCCGGATGAGAAATGTTCCATAAAGTCAGATCTGCATCCATTCCGGAGATAATCCGGCCTTTGGTGTCCTGCAGACCTAAGGCTTTTGCTGCATGGCAGGTGACGCCGCGAAGGGCTTCTTCCGGAGTCAGGCCGAACTGCGTACAGGCCATATTCATCATTAGTGTCAGATCACTGAATGGGGATGTGCCCGGATTGCAGTCGGTCGCGATTGCCATCGGTACCTGGTATTTTCTGAGTAACTCAACGGGGGGCTGTTGCGTCTCTTTCAGAAAGTAGAAGGCGCCGGGTAAGAGTGTGGCAACCGTGCCGGATTCTGATAAAGCCTGAACGCCGGTTTTATCAAGATATTCAATATGATCGGCTGACAGGCCCTGATATTGTGCTGTCAGTGCGGTTCCGCCAAGGTTGGATAATTGTTCTGTGTGGCCTTTGACTGCCAGATGGTGTCGTTGAGCACACTGATAGACTTTTTCCGTCTGATTCAGATTGAAACCAATTGACTCACAGAATACGTCAACAGCAGACGCTAGTTGCTGTTCTGCAACGGCCGGAATGATTTCATCACAGATATAATCAATATAGGCATCCGCTTTGTTTTTGTACTCAGGCGGGATTGCATGCGCTGCCAGTAAGGTGGTTTCGATATTGATTTGACGATGGTCTGCTAATTTTTTCGCAGCGCTGAGCATTTTCAGCTCATCGCTCAGTGTCAGTCCGTAGCCGGATTTGATTTCAGCGGTGGTCACGCCACTCTGAATTAATCCATCTAAACGGGGAAGTGCCAGCACAACCAGCTCTTCTTCAGATGCGTGACGGGTTGATGTCACCGTGGAAAGAATCCCGCCACCTTGTTGGGCGATTTCCTGATAACTTGCCCCTTTCTGACGCATTTCAAACTCGTGACTGCGATTACCGGCATAAATCAGATGCGTATGACAGTCAATCAACCCCGGTGTGATTAACATTTCAGCACAGTTGATCTCTTGTATACCGGCAGTGATTGCGAAAGGCTGGTCTGAAATCGTATCAATTTTTCCATCTTTGATGCCAATATACACAGGTTCGCTGACTTGATAGCCCGCATCTCCGGGCTGCATCGTGACTATTTTTGCATGAGAGAGGATCAGATCCATTATCGACTCAAATTTGATGTTAAATATACATGTATATACAAATAAGCCAAAACGAAGTTTTTGACAAGTCTTTTGTGATCAGAAGGCAAAAAAAAGGTGAGCTTAATGCTCACCTTTTGAAACAGAAAACAGAGATGATTGATTATTCATCCAGGAAACTACGCAGGGTTTCAGAGCGGCTTGGATGACGTAATTTGCGTAACGCTTTCGCTTCAATCTGACGAATACGTTCACGGGTAACGTCAAACTGTTTGCCGACTTCTTCCAGCGTGTGGTCCGTGTTCATATCGATACCAAAACGCATCCGCAGCACTTTTGCTTCACGCGGTGTCAAACCTGCAAGTACATCGCGGGTCGCGACTTTCAGGCTGGTTGATGTGGCAGAATCTATCGGAAGATCCAGCGTGGTATCTTCGATGAAATCACCCAGATGCGAATCTTCGTCATCACCAATTGGTGTTTCCATTGAGATTGGCTCTTTCGCAATCTTGAGCACTTTACGGATTTTGTCTTCCGGCATCATCATTCGTTCTGCCAGCTCTTCCGGAAGTGGCTCCCGGCCCATTTCCTGAAGCATTTGACGGGAAATCCGGTTCAGTTTGTTGATCGTTTCAATCATATGTACAGGGATACGGATTGTCCGTGCCTGATCCGCAATTGAGCGGGTGATTGCCTGACGAATCCACCATGTTGCATAAGTTGAGAACTTATAACCACGACGGTATTCGAACTTATCAACAGCCTTCATCAGACCGATGTTACCTTCCTGAATCAGATCCAGGAATTGCAATCCACGGTTGGTATATTTTTTCGCAATGGAAATAACCAGACGTAAGTTTGCTTCAACCATTTCTTTTTTCGCACGGCGGGCTTTTGCTTCACCGATAGACATTCTGCGGCTGATATCTTTGATGCGGTTTACAGTCAGTGAAGTTTCTTTTTCGATCGCTCTCAGTTTCTGAATCGAACGACGAATGTCTTCTTCACTGTTACGGATTTTATCCACATAAGGTTTATCTGAAGCCAGTGCTTCATCAAGCCATGCTTCATTGGATTCGTTACCGGTAAACAGAGAGATGAAGGTTTTCTTCGGCATTTTTCCGTATTCAACCACGTGCTTCATGATTAACCGTTCCTGTGTACGGACACGATCCATTGAGCCACGCAGCGTATCAACCAGATGATCAAACTGTTTTGGTGTCAGACGGAATTCACGGAAGACGTCGAGAACCAGTTCAGAGGCATCAGAAGCTTTTTGGTTGGCATCACCAAACTCGTTGACAGCCAGTTGGTAGTCCTGAAACTTGTTACGAAGCTCACTGAATTTTTCAAGAGCCAGCTCCGGATCGATACCAGATTCATCCTCTTCTTCTTCATCATCAGATGATTCGCCTTCGCGCTCTTCATCTTCTTCATCTTCATCTTTGTCATCATCACTGCTTTTGGCACTGGCATCGATGGGAATGTCTTCATCATCGAGGTCTGCACCAGTCAGTTCTGAGCCGATATGTGTTGCTGTAGGTGCCGCTGTTTCATCTGCGTCCGGATCGACAAATCCGGTAATCAGATCCGTCAGGCGAAGTTCTTCAGCCTGAACTTTGTCAAATTGCTCCAGGATGTATGGAATGGTTCCCGGATATTCTGCTACAGCGCTTTGAACCTGGTTGATACCTTCTTCAATGCGCTTTGCAATATCAATTTCCCCTTCACGGGTAAGAAGCTCAACAGTACCCATTTCCCGCATATACATACGGACAGGGTCTGTTGTACGACCGATTTCATTTTCAACACTTGATAAAGCCGCTGCGGCTGCTTCTGCGACATCTTCATCAGTGATATTAGCGTCGTCATTCAGAGCGAGATCATCGGCATCCGGTGCTGTTTCTACCACCTTGATACCCATGTCATTAATCATCTGAATAATGTCTTCTACCTGCTCCGAATCAACGATTTCTGCAGGTAGGTGGTCATTAACTTCAGCGTAGGTCAGATAACCTTGTTCTTTGCCTTTAAGAACAAGTTGTTTAAGCTGTGACTGCGGATTTTGATCCATAAACGGTATCCAACTTCATTTCTGGTGACGGAATTAGTATGCGAAATGCAAACCATGTATTATAACAAATTAATCATTTACTGGCTAATAAAATAGGGTTACGCTTTTAAATCTAGCATCAATGCCAGCAGCTCCCTCTTCTCATCGGCTGATAAACCGACGCTTCTTTCTTTTGCCTGCAGATTTTCAATTTGTTTTTCAACACACTGGGTAATTATTTTATCCAGTGAGTCTAAAAAAATTTCTTCTTGATTGTCTTCAACGAGAGGAATATCCCAGCTGGCAAGGCGCGAAAACATCGCTTCGTTTTGACTGCCCCGCCAATCTTCGAGTAACTGGCCTGTTGTTATATGAGGATAATTTCGGCATTTTTCAAGTACCTCCACTAATAAACTTAGTCCCGGAACGTCTAGTGTTTCTATGCTTGAAAGATCTGGTACTCTTTGAGCATAGTCGGGATTCTGCAGAAGCAAAGCAATAACTTCTCTCATTGGTGTTCGCTTCATTTCTTTTGGTGGCCTGAATTGCTGCTTTTGTTCCCCTGAAGATTGTTTATTCAGGTGACTTTGAACGGCTGTACTGCTCAGTCCTGTTCGCAGAGAGAGTTCTTCCCACAAATATAATTTTAATGCATTGTCCCGGACTGAATTAATCAGCGGTTCAGCCATGTGTACCACCCGGAAACGTCCTTCCCGGCTGCTGTTATCTACAATTCGCTCCATCAGACCATGAAAAAGAAAATCAGAAAATGGTGTCGCTTGCTGTAACTGCTGTTCAAACGCAGTGGTTCCATGTTGGCGAATATAAGAATCCGGATCTTCCTGATCTGGCAAAAACATGAATTTAAGCGTTTTGTTCCCATTCAAATAGGGAAGGGCATTTTCCAGTGCTCTCCATGCGGCTTGTCTGCCGGCATTATCTCCATCGTAACAACAAATAACGACGTTGGTTTGTCTGAACAGGATCTGCAGATGTTCACCAGTGGTTGATGTTCCCAGTGATGCGACGGAGTAATCGATGCCATACTGGGCCAGCGCCACAACATCCATATATCCTTCTGCCACCAGAATTTGCGGTGGTTCACGGTGACTTTGTAAAACCTCATATAAGCCGTAAAGTTCTTTGCCTTTATGAAATACAGGTGTTTCAGGTGAGTTCAGATACTTCGGTGTGCCGTCGCCAATCACCCGTCCGCCAAAGCCGATAACCCGTCCCCGCCGGTCTCTGATTGGAAACATCACCCGGCCCCGAAAGCGGTCATACCGCCGGCCATTGTCGTTTTCAATCAGCATCCCGGTTTCTGTCAGCATTTTTTCCCTATCTTGTGACTGCGCAAAATGCTTTCTGACCAGATCCCATTCATCGGCAATATAGCCGATACCGAATTTTTGGATGACTTCTTTGGAGAGTCCCCGGTCTTTTAAATAATCGATTGCGACTTTGCCGGAGCTTTTCTTTAGTTGCTGATAATAAAAAACTGCAATCTGTTCGAGTAATTCATACAGGCTGCGTTTTTGTTTTTGATTGGCTTGCGGACGTTGTTGCTGTCCCGGAGACATTGACGTTTGTTCTCTCGGAACATCTAATCCCATTGAAGAGGCGAGTTCTTCTATCGCTTCAACAAACTCAAGTCGTTCATACTCCATCATAAAATCGATGGCATTACCGTGAGCACCACAGCCAAAGCAATGATAGAACTGTTTTTCCTGACTTACGCTGAATGAGGGGGTTTTTTCATTGTGGAAAGGACAGCAGGCTGTGTAATTTTTTCCCTTTTTCTTTAGTTTGACGCGCGCATCAATCACGTCGACTATGTCCAGTCGTGCGAGAAGGTCGTTGATAAAGTTGCGGGGAATCAATCCAGCCATAGAACCTGGTTAGTTTATATGTCTATACAAAAAGCCGTGTATTCTAAGAATAACACGGCTTGAAATCGCAGGAGAGTGGGTTAAGCCAATTGACTCTTAACGAGACCGCTGACTTTACCCATGTCTGCACGACCCTGAATCTGTGGTTTCAGGACTGCCATCACTTTACCCATATCCTGCATGCCTGAAGCACCGGATTCAGTAATTGCGTTACTGACAAGCTGAGCCACTTCGTCATCAGTCAGAGGCTGAGGCATAAACTCTTTGAGAACGGTAATCTCATTGTTCTCTGCATCTGCTAAATCCTGACGACCGGCTGATTCATACTGCGCGGCAGAATCGCGACGTTGTTTAACCATTTTTGTCAGAACAACAACGATGTCTTCATCACTCAGTGTGATATGTTCATCGACTTCCCGTTGTTTAATTGCTGACAGGGCTAAACGAATTGTGCCAAGGCGCGGTTTGTCCTTGGCTTTCATCGCGAGTTTTTGCTCTTCTTTGAGTTGATCAATCAGAGCCATAACTCATTCCTTCTTATAAGGAGTGATTAGTACAAGCGAACGCGACGTGCGTTTTCACGAGCCAGCTTCTTAGCGTGACGCTTCTGAGCTGCTGCTTTAGCACGTTTGCGAACGGTTGTTGGTTTTTCATAGTGCTCACGACGACGCACTTCAGAAAGAATACCTGCTTTTTCGCAAGAGCGCTTAAAACGACGCAGAGCTACGTCAAATGGTTCGTTTTCACGTACTTTAACTACTGGCATATGCCTTTCACCTCGGGGGTTATTCGTTAAGGCTGGTGCTTCATTGACCGGAGTATCCCGGTTATTTACCAGCGCGATCAAAAATGGTGCGGAATTTTAATCTGAATGAAGTGACTTTGTAAAGTACTTTATGGGTGAAAGGATGAACAAAATTTGTTTGTCCGGACAAGGCAAGGTAACATGGCGCCACTTTTGATGTCGGGATAATGAAGCGTTCAATTAATTATGCGTGTATTAGGTATAGAAACTTCCTGCGACGAGACGGGTGTAGCAATTTATGATGATGAACAAGGGTTGCTTGCGCATCAGTTATATAGCCAGATAAAACTTCATGCTGATTATGGCGGGGTTGTGCCAGAACTGGCATCACGCGATCACGTAAAAAAGACGATTCCGCTCATTCAAAAGGCGATGTCTGATGCGAACTGTCGTCCGGAAGATATTGATGGTGTGGCTTATACGGCTGGTCCCGGACTTGTCGGAGCGCTGCTTGTCGGAGCGACTATCGGGAGAAGCCTGGCTTATGCCTGGGGCGTACCGGCAGTGCCTGTCCATCATATGGAAGGGCATCTTCTGGCTCCGATGCTTGAAGAGACACCGCCTGCGTTTCCGTTTATTGCGGTGCTTGTTTCGGGCGGTCATACCATGATGGTTGAAGTACACAAAATTGGTGACTACCGGATTTTAGGTGAATCAATTGATGATGCTGCCGGAGAGGCTTTTGATAAAACAGCAAAACTGATGGGGCTGGATTATCCCGGTGGCCCTTTGCTGGCAAAACTGGCTGAAAAAGGGACACCCGGACGCTTTCGCTTTCCCAGGCCGATGACAGATCGTCCGGGGCTCGATATGAGCTTTTCCGGGTTGAAGACATTTGCTGCCAATACAATTGCAGCTAATGGTAATGATGAGCAGACTCAGGCTGATATTGCTTATGCTTTTCAGGAAGCTGTTTGTGACACTTTGGTGATTAAGTGTAAGCGAGCCTTGCAGCAAAGCGGCTTGAAGAGAATTGTCATTGCGGGTGGGGTGAGTGCGAACCAAAGATTAAGGCATGATTTGGCAGAACTTGCCCGAAAAGTCGGCGGTGATGTGTACTATCCCCGGACAGAGTTTTGTACTGATAATGGTGCGATGATTGCCTATGCGGGAATGCAACGACTTAAGAATAAAGAGTTTTCAGATCTGAGTGTACAGGCAACACCACGCTGGCCGATTGATCAGTTAAACCCGGTTGATGGGTAACATATAAAGAAAAGCTATTCAGTAGAGCTGTCTGTTTCAGGATAGCTCTTTTTTTTCGCCGACTTTTGGCTCTGTGCCACTGAATAAGCGCTTTATATTGTGTTGGTGACGAAAAATGATCAGGCAACAGAGCATGGCTACCGGTAATGTATACTGCGGCTTAAACCACCATGTATACATCGGGGCCAGTAAAGCTGCTGTTAAAGCCGCTAAAGATGAATATCTGAAAAGCGCGATGGTAACCAGCCAGGTTCCCATAATGCATCCGGTCAAATCTAATCCGATGGGGGCGATTGCTCCTATCGCGGTTGCCACGCCTTTTCCCCCCTGAAAATGAAAGAATATCGGGTAAATATGTCCGAGACAGGCTGAAATTGCGATGACTCCCAGATAAAAAGGTTCGATACCGAGAAAGTAGCTTCCCCAGACAGGAATGGTGCCTTTTAGCATGTCACAAAGTAAGACAATACAGGCTGCCTTCTTCCCGCCAATCCTTAAAACATTTGTCGCTCCGGGGTTATTGGAGCCGGAGTTTCTGGGATCCGAAATTTTGAATATCCTGCATACAAGTACCGCACTCGATATTGAGCCCAGTAAATAAGCTACCATAATAATAAGAAGCGTTATCGGGGTCATATGTCCTTTGGGTCAGTCAATTTAAGATGGATGATACCGCGAGCCCTTAGAGCGGGGGCGGCTATTATGAGAAATTTATATTAATTTCACATTTTAAAACAGATTAAGTATATGATATCTGACCTTGTAACACATGGTACGATGTTTTGTGCCATTTATATATCCAATATGTCAAAAAGGTAGTCAGAAAATAATGGATAAAGTGTTTATCGAGCAGCTGGAAGTTGTGACAACTATTGGTGTTTACGACTGGGAGCAAAGTATTAAGCAGAAACTGATTTTCGATATTGAGATGGGCCACGATAATATGGTTGCGGGACTAAGCGATAACGTAAAAGATACGTTAGATTATGCCCAAATCAGTGAGTCGGTTATCGATTATGTTGAACGGGGTAAATTCCAGTTGGTAGAGCGGGTTGCTGAAGAAGTTGCAGCCTTAATTATGTCTCGCTTTGCTGTGCCCTGGATTCGGATCCGTCTCGCGAAACCCGGCGCTGTTCCGGCGGCGAAGAGTGTGGGTGTTGTAATTGAGAGAGGGCATCAATGACCTCTGTTTATGTCAGCATTGGATCTAATGTAGATAAACATAAACATATTGAAGTCGCTGTTGATGAGCTGTCCGGTCTCGGACAGTTTATGAGGCAATCAACGATTTACGAATCTCCTTCTCTTGGTTTTCACGGTGCATCGTTTTTTAATCTTATTGTAGAAATCCATACATCATTAACATTAGAAGTATTCGCTAAAGTTCTCAGGAATATTGAGATTCGTTGGGGAAGAGCTGTTGATGCTCAAAAGTATCAGGACCGGACATTAGATCTGGATATTATACTTTTTGGCGATACGATTCGGGACACTTCTCCCCAGCTTCCCAGAAAAGATATATATCATTATCCATTTGTTATTCAGCCTCTTTATGAGTTATCTCCGGATCTCATCATTCCGGGAGACGGGCGCACGGTCAGAGATATCTGGCTTCAGGCTGAACAACTGGATGTATTAAGGGCGGTTCGTCCCTGGTTTTCAGTGAGTGAGTAATATTTGATGAGCTATACAGAGTCGTTCTGGCTGGCCCTGATTCAGGGACTGACAGAGTTTTTGCCTATTTCCAGTTCTGCCCATTTAATTCTGCCGTCTGCGTTACTCGGCTGGGCTGATCAAGGGCTTGTTTTTGACGTTTCAGTTCATCTCGGCACATTAGCTGCCGTTGTGATTTATTTCCGTCATGAAGTCAGACAGCTATTATCTGCTTTTTTCCGATCGATATCGCAAGGTGAACGTAGTAAAGAAGCGAAGCTGGCCTGGATGATTGTGATTGCCACAATTCCTGCCTGTTTCTTCGGTTTTTTTATGAAAGATTTTGTTGAGTTGTATCTGAGAAGTACGCTGGTGATCGCAACAACCACACTGGTTTTTGGGATTTTGCTCTGGATTGTCGACAGATATGCGAGACTACAGAAAAATGAGTATCAGATGACCTGGAAGAAGTCGCTGTTTATCGGTTTGGCTCAGGCACTGGCGATCATTCCGGGTACGTCGCGTTCAGGGGCAACCATTACGGCAGCACTGTATCTAGGATTTTCCAGAGAGGCGGCCGCACGCTTTTCTTTTCTGATGTCGATTCCGGTAATTGCGCTTGCTGCCGGATATCTGGGCTGGGGTGTCTTCACCGGAAACCATGAGATTCACTTTGAATTTTTGATCACTGGCTTGCTGGTTTCTTTCGTTAGTGCCTATTTTTGTATTCATTTTTTTCTGAAATTAATTTCCCGGATGGGTATGACTCCTTTCGTGATATACAGAATGCTGTTGGGATGTTTGTTGATGGCGCATGTATTTTTATGATAATCCGTTGTAACCGGAATTCATGGTAATATCTTCCGGGTGAGATCCGTGATTCCGTGTTCTCTGGGGTATCGTGACAATTTCTGAGTTTGGTGAGCGTGTCGTGCGAATTTTTTCTTTAACATTAATTATCTTATTAGCCCTGTTGCAATATACATTATGGTCAGGAAAAAACGGAATCTTCGATTTGCAGGAGGTTTCCGGTGAAATCCAGACGCAGGAATCGGTGAACCAGCGTCTTCAGGTCAGAAATAAGCAAATGTATGCTGAGATCAATGATTTACGTCAGGGGCTGGATGCGATTGAAGAGCGTGCAAGGCATGAGCTGGGCATGATTAAAGAAGGTGAAACGTTTTACCGTATTGTCAATGAGGATACTCAGTAAATGATAGCAGGACCTGTTCCGGTGATTATTCCTGCGGCAGGAGCCGGGCGCAGAATGAAAGCAGATATTCCGAAGCAATATCTGGAAGTATCCGGGAAAACAATTCTCGAGCATACGATTAATAAGCTGTTATCCCACCCGGCGACAGGGCAAATTATTGTCGCTGTCAGTGATGAAGATCCATACTTTGAACAATTGACTGTTGCGCAGCACCCCGATGTCAGACGGGTTTCCGGTGGAAAAGAGCGTTCTGATACGGTTTTGAATGCTTTAAGTGATCTTCTGGAAAGGCAGTCTGTTGACTGGGTTATGGTTCATGATGCCGCCCGTCCCTGTATTCGTCATGAGGATATCAGCCGGTTAGTTGATGAACTGTCAGATGAAGAGTGTGGCGGAATTCTTGCTGTCCCGGTAAGAGATACAATGAAACGTTCCGATCAGACTGCTCATATAAAACACACGGTAGAACGCGCTATGTTATGGCATGCGCTGACTCCGCAGTTATTTCAGGCCTCAGTGCTACATCAGGCACTGATTGAGGCAAAAGCAAGCGGTATTGCTGTCACCGATGAATCGTCTGCACTGGAGTGGAAAGGCTATCATCCCAGATTAATTACCGGACATGCAGATAATATAAAAATTACTCAGCCAGAAGATCTGGCGTTAGCGACATTTTATTTGAGTCGTAATAAGGAAGAGACATGCTAAGAATTGGCCATGGTTTTGATGTCCATAGATTTGGAAGTGATGCCCCTTTGGTTATCGGTGGTGTTGTTATACCTTATGAGTCTGGCTTTATTGCTCATTCTGATGGTGATGTTGCTTTGCATGCTTTAAGTGATGCATTGCTTGGTGCAATCGGTGCCGGAGATATCGGACGTCATTTTCCTGATACAGATGAGACCTGGAAAGATATTGATAGCCGTATTTTGTTGAGAAATGTCTGGCAGCAAGTGAAAGCAGTCGGCTATCAGCTCGGTAATGCCGATATTACAATTATTGCACAGGCGCCGAAGATGGCACCTTATATCGAAATGATGCAGAAAGTGATTGCTGAAGATCTGGAGACGGATATCAGCCGCATAAATGTTAAAGCGACAACGACCGAAAAGTTGGGATTTACCGGAAGAAAAGAAGGCATCGCGTGTGAAGCTGTTGTCTTGTTGTGTCAAAATTCCTGATGTCTATTTGCAGAGGCGTATTCATGTCAAATGATATTTTGGCTGACTTAGCTTATTTATATGGTCAGCCACAGGCAAAAGCCAAATTTAAAGAGAAACCTGAGCATTTTATCGTTACTGAAGATTTAGGCTTTTCTCCCGACGGGCATGGAGAGCATGTTTTTGTGCGTATTCGGAAAACGGGAGAGAACACTCGTTTTGTCGCTAATGAACTGGCAAAAGCGTGTGGTGTTAAATCGAAAGATGTAAGCTGGGCTGGTCTGAAAGACCGTCATGCTGTGACAGAACAATGGTTGAGTATTTATTTACCCAAAGTGGATAAGCCAGATTTTTCGGCTTTTCTTGCCCGCTATCCGCAGGTTGAAATACTTGAAGTAACCCGCCACCGGAAAAAATTAAGGCCTGGAGAATTAAAAGGAAATCATTTTCAGGTGACGCTCACATCGGTTTCTGATGTTGATGATATTTTGCACCGGCTGGAATTAATTCAGATTCATGGTGTGCCAAATTATTTTGGTACTCAGCGCTTTGGACAGGATGGAAATAATGTCCATGAAGCCAGACGCTGGGGGCGGGATAATGTACGTACCCGTAGTCAGTCTCAACGCAGTTTGTACTTATCGGCAGCCCGTTCATGGATTTTTAACCATATTGTATCTGAGAGAATTCATCAGGAACTGTTCAGCCAGTTGATTTGTGGCGATATCGCTTTAGTGCATGGTGAATCAGTCTTGGTGACACCTGATAATTTGTCTGAGTTAAATCACCAGCTGTCAGGTGACCTTGCAGGCATTTCTGCGGCTTTAGCCGGTGATAATGATTTACCAACTAAAGACAGGGTTTTATCTTTAGAGCAGGCCTGTTTGGATGCGGAGCCCGACTTAATGAAGTTAATCCGCGGTAATCGTATGCGGCATGATCGGCGGAATATATCTCTAAAGCCTAAGCAATTGAATTGGAAGGTGAAAGAGAATGAGGTTATATTAGATTTTTCACTGGATTCAGGTTGCTTTGCGACCTCGATTTTAAGAGAACTAATTGAATCTATCTCTGTGGAGAGAGTTTTTGAATGAAAATCTTGTTGAGTAATGATGATGGTGTGTATGCCACGGGAATCCGCATTCTGGCAGATGCATTGAGAGACATTGCGGAAATTATTATTGTTGCGCCAGATCGTAATCGCTCGGGAGCATCCAACTCTTTAACCTTAGAGCATCCTTTACGTGTTAATGAGATAGCACCAAACACATACTCGGTTCAGGGAACACCGACGGATTGTGTACATTTCGCTCTGAATGAACTACTCAGGGACAACTTACCTGAGTTAGTTTTGAGTGGTATTAACCATGGTGCGAATTTAGGTGATGATGTGTTGTACTCGGGGACTGTTGCTGCTGCGATGGAAGGGCACTTTTTAGGTGTACAATCAATTGCTTTTTCCCTGGTGGGCGAAACACATTTTAATACAGCGGCACAAATTGCACGTGAGTTGGTATTGCAACATATTCAATCGCCTGTTCCAACGAATCGATTATTAAATGTAAATATTCCTGACATCCCTTATGAGCATATTGCCGGGACTTTGGTGACACGGTTAGGTGCCCGCCATCATGCAGAAACGATGATCAGACAGAAAGATCCAAGAGGCCACGATATATATTGGTTAGGGCCACCGGGAAAAGAACAGGATGCCGGAGAAGGAACAGATTTTTATACTGTTGATCATGGCTATGTTTCTTTGACTCCTTTGCAGGTTGACTTGACTGCTCACGAGTCAATAATTCGTATGACTGATTGGTTAAAAGGGTAGGTGCCATGTCAAATCCACTCGCTGATAAGTTGGTTCATTTTCTTGTCAGAAGCGGTATTGATGACAAACGTATATTGGAAGTAATACGTGAATTGCCAAGAGAGTACTTTGTCTCTCAGGCTATGATTCATCAGGCTTATGATAATAATGCTCTGCCGATAGGACTGGGGCAAACCATTTCTCAGCCTTACATTGTTGCTAAAATGACGCAATTGTTAAATTTGTCGTCTGGTAGTCGTGTGCTTGAAGTTGGAACTGGTTCTGGATATCAAACAGCAGTTCTGGCAAAGTTAGTTGATCATGTGTTTTCTATTGAAAGGATTAAATCCCTGCAATGGGATGCTAAACGTCGTCTGAGAAAGCTGGATATTTATAATGTTTCGATGAAGCATGGCGATGGGTGGCAAGGTTGGGAGGCAAAGAGCCCTTTTGACGCGATTATTGTGACAGCCGCCGCTGCTTCTGTTCCTCAGGCCTTGCTGGAACAGCTGGCTGAAAATGGATGCCTGGTGATACCTGTTGGAGATAATGAGCAGACATTGTTGAAGATTACACGAAGAGGGGAATCGTTTCATTCGGAAGAGATTGAAATGGTCCGGTTTGTTCCTCTTGTTGCAGGTGATTTAGCATAAATGATTGATTATGAGTAATGAAGTCAGGTGTTTACTTATCATTCTCTTCTCTGTTTATATAGCAGGGTGTTCCTCGCCGTTTCCTGCGCCTGTTTCAGGATTGGAGCGGGATTATGATAGTGTCTCCCGGGGAAGTTATCGGGGAAGTTATTATAAGGTCAGAGAAGGAGACACGCTGTACTTTATTTCTTATGTTACTGATAAAGATGTTAATGAAATTATTCGTTACAATCATTTGTCTCCGCCTTATACAATATATCCAGGTCAGGAATTGTTATTATGGCGTCCTGTATATACGCCACCAGTCCGCGGTAAAAAAAGTTCTAATTCATCTCAGGTTTCCCATTCAGTTATTTCATCAGCAGCTACAGTTGCCGCGGTTGCTAAAGCTTCTTCCCCTTCACCGGCAAATATAATTCCGAAAATCAGAATTAAAAAGAAAGTTGTACCGAAAAAAAGCAGTATTGTTACAAAACATGTAGTTAAGAAGCCTGTGAAAACTACTTCTGCTTCTTCTCAATCCAAAACAAAATTAGTAACTAAAAGTAAAGGTGGGACACCGGTCAAAAAAAATGGAAACAAGGTAACTAATGTCTCACTTAAAAATTCTAAATATGCGCAAAATGCTAACAAAATAAGAAATAAACATACGAAAGTTTCAAAAAAGCCAGCAAAAAGTGTTGAACGATCTCAGGCAAAAAGGTATGGTGAGCCTGAAGGTAAAAAAAATGTTAACAAATCTATAATAAAGTCAAAATCTGGTTATACAAAGATACGCAAATGGATTTGGCCAACGAAAGGGAGGGTTATCCGCAGGTTTTCAATTGGTGATCAGGGAAATAAAGGGATTGATATTGCCGGAAGGCGGGGTCAACCTGTCGTATCTTCCGCTCCCGGAACAGTTGTTTATTCCGGAAATGCACTCAGAGGGTACGGTAACCTTGTAATTATTAAACACAATGACAAGTATCTAAGCGCTTACGCGCACAATGATCGGTTGCTAGTGAGAGAAGGACAAAATGTTAAGGCTGGCCAGAAGATAGCGACAATGGGCAGTTCCGGAACAAATAAGGTTCGTTTACATTTTGAGATTCGCTATCAGGGTAAGCCAGTAAATCCAAAACGCTACTTGCCGTAACGATAAATTGACAATCGTCATTATAGTGACATTAAAAGTAGTAGTGTCTTGCTAACTCGCCGGGGGGAGGCATCATGAGTAAAAGCAATTCAGTAACTAAAGTCGATCAATTTGATTATGATTCAGACTCTTTTGAGCTCAGTACAATGGAAACCGGGTTCAACAGCAGTTCTGGTTCTGGCGACGCATCAACAACAGAGTCCCGGGAGGAGTATGAAGTCACATCTAAAAGTTTAGATGCAACTCAGCTTTATCTCGGTGAGATCGGTTTTTCACCTCTATTAACTGCAGAAGAAGAAATTCTTTATGCCAGACGTGCATTACGTGGCGATGAAGCTGCCCGCAAGCGGATGATTGAAAGTAATCTGCGTTTGGTTGTTAAGATTTCCCGTCGGTATAGTAACCGCGGACTAGCGCTGCTTGACTTAATTGAAGAGGGAAACCTGGGATTAATCCGTGCTGTAGAAAAATTTGATCCTGAAAGAGGGTTTCGTTTTTCAACCTACGCAACATGGTGGATCCGACAAACTATTGAACGGGCCCTGATGAATCAGACCCGAACCATCCGCTTACCTATCCATGTTGTGAAAGAGCTCAATATTTATTTACGGACAGCCCGTGAATTATCGCAGAAATTAGATCATGAGCCGACCGCAGAGGATATAGCATTTGAGCTTGATAAACCGGTCGATGATGTAAGTAAAATGCTTCGCCTGAATGAACGTATTAGTTCAGTTGACACACCAATTGGTGGTGATGGTGATAAAGCATTACTGGATATTATTCCTGATGCAAAACATTATGATCCGGAATACTCAACTGAAGATGATGATATTAAATCTTCTTTGCTACATTGGTTGGATGAGTTGAATCCGAAGCAAAAAGAAGTACTGGCCAGACGTTTTGGCTTACTTGGATATGAACCATCGACACTTGAAGAAGTAGGTAGAGAAATTAATTTAACCCGTGAGCGTGTACGCCAGATACAGGTTGAAGGCCTGAGGCGACTGCGCGAAATACTTCTGAAACAGGGATTAAGTATGGAATCTCTTTTCGATGTTGAAAATGAAGATTAATTTTTTATTTGTTTGAAAAAACCCCGCAGAATTTTCTGCGGGGTTTTTGTTTGGGTATATTATGCCGATGGCAAATCAATGCTTCGAGTGTAAAGGATAGATAATTGACACAAAATAATTTATTGACGTATGTTCAAACTTTGAAAGGCAAACATAGCAAAATTAAAGTTGTTGATTGCCTGGTTCAGGAAGAATCTCTTGATGAAAATGGGACAACAGTTACCCGATATTGTGCTGATTACCAATTTTCTGATGGTGTGATTCTTCGTTATGAGACTGAACAAGACGAGATAGAGCAGGATGACTATGTTTGTCAGGAATGCTGGATTTCATATAAAGTGATGTACTCCCCTGAAGGATTAAATATTCGCCCAGGATATAAATCTTTTATCAATCAATGTCAGGAAGATTTTTGGATAAAAATCAATCAGGTACAAAGTAACGAAGATATGCGTACAGACTATTTGTCACGCCACTTCCATTCAGAAGTTTGATATTCCGGATAATTGAAAGTGGCGATTTATTCAAAGCGGTTATTATAAATGTTGTTTGAGCTGATAAAGTAAAGCTAATGCTTCTTTTGGAGAGAGCTCATCCGGATCTGTACCGGCGATAATTTTTTCAACTTCAGATGGCTCTGGTATCAGATCCAGCTGATTGGCCGGATCAATTCTGAGCGGTTTAGAAGTATCAGAATTCGTTGTTTGTTCAAGTTGATTTAATTTGGATCTTGCTCTTTTTACCACAGCTTTTGGAACCCCAGCCAGCCCGGCAACGGCAAGTCCGTAAGATTTACTGGCAGCGCCTTCCTGTACAGCATGCATAAATGCAATACTGTCCCCATGCTCTACCGCATCGAGGTGGACATTGGCCAAATGTGGAAGCACATTAGGTAGTTCCGTCAGTTCAAAATAGTGTGTGGCAAAAAGAGTTAATGCAGATATTTCTTTTGCCAGCCACTCTGCACTTGCCCATGCGAGAGACAGCCCGTCGTAAGTGCTGGTTCCCCGCCCAATTTCGTCCATCAGCACCAGACTGTTTGCTGTGGCATTATGCAGAATATTTGCCGTTTCAGTCATTTCAACCATAAAGGTAGAACGACCAGATGCAAGATCATCTGAGGCTCCAATTCGGGTAAAAATACGATCAACCGGCCCAATGACAGCCGATTCAGCAGGGACATAACTACCGATATGAGCCAGCAAAACAATGAGGGCTGTCTGACGCATATACGTTGACTTACCTCCCATATTAGGACCGGTAATGATCAACATTTTTCGTTGTGGATGAAGTTCGATGGGGTTTGCAATAAACGGTTCCTGCATCACCTGTTCGACTACCGGATGTCGGCCACCAAGAATATGGATACCTGAATCACCGGATAATTCAGGCCGGCAGTAGTCCAGAGTTTCAGCCCGTTCAGCTAAATTTTGCAGCACATCAAGTTGAGATATTGCCGCAGAAAGCTGTAAAAGTGTTTCCAGATGCGGAAGCAATTGGTCAAATAAACGTTCCCACAGCTGTTTTTCCAGAGCCAGAGCTTTGGACTTTGAATTGAGGACTTTATCTTCATGCTCTTTGAGCTCTGGGATGATATAGCGCTCAGCATTTTTCAGTGTTTGTCTGCGGATATAATGAGTGGGAACAAGATGGCTTTGACCACGGCTGACCTGGATATAAAATCCATGGACATTGTTGTATCCCACTTTCAGAGTGTCAATATCATGACGTTCTCTTTCCTGTTGTTCCAGCTCTTCTAAATATGCGGTCGCACCGTTAGCCAGATCCCGCCACTTATCGAGTTCCTCATCATATCCGGGAGCGATGACACCACCGTCCCTAATAACCACCGGTGGATTTTCGACGATAGCTGATTCAAGAAGCCGGGCAATCTCATCCAGAGGCTGACACTCCTGTGCCAGTTTCTTTAGATAAGGGTGGCTGACATTCTGAATTAATTCCTGTAGTTCAGGTAATTGATACATCGCATGACGTAATCTGGCCAGGTCTCTGGGGCGTGCGGAACGAATTGCAAGCCGTGCTAATATACGTTCAATATCACCAATCTGTTTCAAGACCGGGGATAGATCAGAAAACAATCCTGAATCTTTTATTTCACGAATTGCATCAAGCCGGTTGTTTAATGTCTCAGCTTCACGCATCGGCTGATGAATCCAGCGCTTCAGCATCCGGCTTCCCATCGGTGTTGCGGAATAATCAAGAATATCAGCCAGCGTATTATCTGTTCCACCAGATAAATTCTGCGTAAGTTCCAGGTTTTTGCGTGTAGATGCATCCATCATCACGGATTGATCTTGTCGATCGATGGTTAGTGAGCGAATATGGGGTAAGGCTGTACGTTGTGTATCTTTGACGTACTGGATCAGACAGCCTGCTGCACATAATCCGGTTTCTGCCTGTTCGACACCAAACCCGACCAGATCTTTTGTTCCGAACTGCTGGTTTAACTGCTGTTTGGCTGTATTCAGTTCAAATTCCCAAACCGGGCGTCTTCGGTTTCCTTTTCGATTCTCCAGTAAAACCGTGGATTGAAAATCTTCAGGATAAAGCAATTCCTTAGGCGTTGTACGTTGAAGCTCAGCTGACATTGCTTCCTCTGTGTCCAGCTCACTGAGTTGAAAACGACCTGAAGTGATATCTAAAGTCGCATAGCCAAAGCTTTGTCCGGATTGATAAATTGCAGCAATCAGGTTATCGGTTCTTTCCGGTAAAAGTGCTTCATCAGTCACGGTTCCCGGGGTGACAATTCTGACTATTTGTCGCTCAACCGGACCTTTGCTGGTTGCCGGGTCGCCGATCTGTTCACAGATAGCAACTGATTCACCCATTTGAACCAGTTTGGCGAGATAACCTTCAACAGCATGAAAAGGAACGCCGGCCATTGGAATGGGTTCGCCTGCTGAACTGCCTCTTTTTGTCAGAGATATATCCAGTAATTGTGAGGCATGTTTGGCATCATCATAGAAAAGTTCGTAGAAATCTCCCATGCGGTAGAATAGCAATATATCTGGATTCTCTGATTTTAGTCTCAGATATTGTTGCATCATCGGAGTGTGCTTTGTCTCATTTTGACTGCTTTTATTGGTGCTTTTTGCCATTTTATCTATTAAAACCGGTGAGTTATGCTTGGAGTCTCATTTAGTTTCGCTGCATCTTATTCATTTATTATTGCCAGAGCTGGAAAAAGTATCCGCCTTTTCCGAAGCGGCTTTATATCATGAGCTGATAAGCTGTCTGGTGAAACTAAACTATCAGGAACAATTTCAGATACGAAGAGTAACAAACCTTTAAGTAATAGAGCAATGGGGTGCTTACTTTTGGAAAGCACAAAAAGACCGACGCCAAAAGTAATCAAAATAGGGTTGTTTCACAGAGAAAGGGTGATGTAAAAACCGGGTCTGAGCCAGGAACATCTCTGTCTGACTTGGATTATCCCAGCAAGTTTAAGGCTGAATTTGGAGCTTGTTTTGCCTGTGCTAAGACGGAAGTGGATACCTGCTGTAAAATCTGGGACCTGGTCATGTTCGTTGCATCTTTTGCAAAATCAGTGTCTTTGATCTGACTTTTTGATGCATGCACATTTTCATTAATATTATCTAAGTTGTTAATTGCATGACTTAAACGATTTTGAAATGCACCAAGCCCGGCCCGTTGGGAATCTACGTATTGTAATGCCGTATCGACCATAGCAATACCACGCTGTGCACCGCCGACAGTTGTAACATCGAGATCGTCGATGGATTCCCATGTTTGATAAAACGGGCTCAGTTCATCTATCAGATCTCCTTGAACTTCAATCGCATTACCTATCAGATCAATACTTGCCATGAATATTTGAAGATGTCCTGATTCATCCACTGATGCTTTGATTAAATTTTGCTGCCCGTTAATTCTGGTTGCGATTTCTTCTATATCATCTCCTCCTTTTAGTTCGAAGATGATTTGCTGGTTGTTCTCAGAGGTATTTTTATCCGTTAGATTGACCGTCATTGATGAGTCTTTTGATAACACCCAGTCGGAATTTTTGCCTTCTTTCGTCGTTAAAAAAGTTGTTCCGCCTGTGATTAAATTATCTGAACGCATATCTTTCAGAGTCAGTATTATCGCTTCACCGCTATTTGAACCGATCTGAAATGACTTAGGACCATATGTGCCGTTCAGTAATTTGGTACCTCCATAGGAGGTAGTTTCCGCAATCCGGTTTAGTTCGTCATTCAAAGCAGTTACTTCGTGCTGAATTGCAACCCGATCTTCTTTCGTATTTGAGCCATTCGCTGACTGAAGAGAAAGATCACGGATTCTTTGAAGAATATCTGTTGATTCTTTCATTGCGCCCTCTGCAGTTTGCGCAATAGAAATTCCGTCATTTGCATTGCGTACCGCAACGTCAAGTCCCCGGTTTTCAACATGGAGCCGGTTAGAAATTTGCAGGCCGGCAGCATCATCTTTTGCACTATTAATCTTGAAACCAGATGACAAACGTTCCATCGCAGAGCTCAGATTGCCAGATGCTTTGTTTAAGTTTCGCTGAGCTGTCATTGCCGCGATGTTAGTCTTTACGTTGACTGTCATACTGACTTTTCCTTAATTTTGCACCGATATCCAGAGACAAGACTGTATTGCTAATGCTTTAAACACTATCGACGGCATATCAAAAAACTTTAACACCTCAAACCGGAATCAGGCTTTATATTGATGCAATTGTCTTTGGCATCTGTTCGAAAATCATTTTTTCGGTTAAGTTCACAATCATTCATCCGGATCTGTGTTGCCTTTTTATTTGTAAAAAAGGTTTGATTATAGTTTTTGTCATTCATTTCTTTTGTTTTTTTTTGTTGCAGCCTAGGATACATAACTCTTTTTCGGGAAAAATGGGGGATGAGGTGGATTTACATGAATCGTTGAGCCGGAAAGTCGGAGCAAAGTTAAAAGAAAAAAAACATACGCTTGTAACCGCCGAATCTTGCACCGGCGGGGCAATAGCAACATCTGTTACTGCGATAGATGGCAGCTCTGCCTGGTTTGATCGGGCTTTTATTACGTATAGCAATGAAGCCAAAATGGAAATGCTCACGGTCAGTGAAGATATATTGAATGAATATGGTGCAGTCAGTGAGCCAACAGTCTTAGCCATGGTGGAGGGGGCATTAAAGTACTCAAGAGCTTCAGTTGCTGTTTCTGTTAGTGGTATTGCAGGTCCTGGCGGAGGGAGTAAAGAGAAACCCGTGGGTACGGTCTGCTTTGCATGGAAAGATAATTGCGGCTGGCAAAAAGCTGAAACTGTTCATTTTACAGGAAACCGGGAACAAGTCAGAAGTAAAGCAGTTTCTTATGTACTGAATGTACTATTCGATCATTTATGTCTTGTCAGTGATTAATTCGCAGCACTTCAAACAGTAGTGATTTTTTATAATTTTGGTGTGGACACTGTATGAATCTACAGTATAATTGGTTTTATTAATTCGGGATAACCTGCAAGATTATCTGGTAGCAAGAATCGTGGTCTGGAGAGAGTAATGGACGAGAATAAGCAAAAAGCATTAGCTGCGGCACTGGGACAAATTGAAAAGCAGTTTGGTAAAGGTTCGATTATGCGGCTTGGTGACAACCGTGCTATGGATGTTGAATCGGTTTCTACTGGTTCATTATCTCTGGATATTGCTTTAGGTGCCGGTGGCCTGCCAATGGGGCGTATTGTAGAGATATATGGTCCCGAGTCTTCTGGTAAAACAACATTAACACTTGAAGTGATTGCGGCTGCACAAAGAGAAGGCAAAACATGTGCATTTATCGATGCAGAACATGCGCTCGATCCGGTTTACGCAAAAAAACTGGGTGTTGATATTGATGCCTTGTTAGTTTCCCAGCCAGATACAGGTGAACAGGCTCTGGAAATATGTGACGCACTTGCGCGTTCTGGTGCAATTGATGTCATGGTTGTTGACTCTGTTGCTGCATTGACTCCAAAAGCTGAGATTGAAGGCGAAATGGGTGATAGTCATATGGGCTTGCAAGCCCGGATGTTATCTCAGGCGATGCGTAAGCTGACAGGTAATCTGAAACAGTCAAATTGTTTGTGTATTTTTATCAACCAAATCCGGATGAAAATTGGTGTTATGTTCGGTAATCCGGAGACAACTACCGGTGGTAATGCCTTAAAATTTTATGCGTCAGTCCGGCTTGATATTCGCCGTACCGGAGCGATTAAAGATGGTGATGAAGTTGTTGGTAATGAAACACGAATTAAAGTTGTAAAAAATAAAGTTGCAGCACCGTTTAAAGAGGCAAATACACAAATTATGTATGGCCAGGGTTTTAACCGGGAAGGTGAACTGGTTGATTTGGGTGTAAAACATAAACTGGTTGAGAAAGCTGGTGCATGGTATAGCTATAACGGCGATAAGATTGGTCAGGGTAAGGCAAATGCATGTAAGTTCCTGAGAGAAAATGCTGAAGTGGGTCAAACGATTGAGACTAAACTTCGTGAGTTGTTACTTAACAATGAAACCATCTCTGATCTGAATGAGGAAGCTACAGCGGAACCAGTTAATCAGCCAGACAATCAACCAGGTGATCAATAATTTTTATTAGTTTTTTATATGAGCCCTGCTAGTGCAGGGCTTTTTTATAAGGGTTGTGAATTTTGATTCAGCGCTTTTCAGGTCATATTTCATGTAAAGATGCAGCCGTTCGTATGCTTACCCGCAGGGATTATAGTGAATCAGAATTGTACTCAAAGCTGGCAGCTAAAGGCTATTCTGACCGTGATATAAGTGATACCTGCTCATGGTGTAAAATGTCGGGTTATCTCGATGATTTAAGATACACACAGCAGCAGATTAGACAATATCTGAGAAAAGGAAATGGAGAGTTAAAAATTCGTTATACGATGAAACAGAAAGTATCAGAAAATATCATCCAAATGGTCTTAGATGAGGAGAATATTGATTGGTATGAGTTAGCAAGACAAGCTGCTGAAAAGAAGTATTCAACACATTCTTTTTCCGGTGAACCCAAAGAATATGCCCGTCGTGTCCGTTTCCTTCAATCCCGTGGATTCAACTTTGAACAAATTCAATATGCGCTGAAAAACATGCAAAAGTGATGGATTTTTGAACGCTTTGTGATTCTTCAGTGACGTTTAATGGTGAGGAATTTATCACAGAGATGACTTAGGTATGACCTTGCTTTACAATAAGCCAAATTTTTAATCGATCCATTTAAATATTTTCAGGAACAGCGCATGTATATGAGCACTGATGAGGTTCGTCAAGCGTTCCTCTCGTTCTTTGAATCCAAAGGACACCAAATTGTTGATAGTTCGTCATTAGTTCCGGCGAATGACCCGACTCTGCTTTTTACCAATGCAGGGATGAACCAGTTTAAAGATTATTTTCTTGGACTAGAAAAGCGTGATTATTCCCGTGCTGTAACTGCACAACGTTGTGTCCGTGCTGGTGGTAAGCATAATGATCTGGAAAATGTAGGATTTACTGCACGTCACCATACATTTTTTGAGATGTTGGGTAACTTCAGCTTTGGCGATTACTTTAAGAAAGATGCAATCCAGTATGCATGGGACTTTCTAACGGGTGTGCTTCAGTTACCAAAAGAGCGTCTTTTAGTGACTGTGTATCAGACTGATGATGAAGCTTTTAATATCTGGAGCAAACAGATCGGTGTCGCTGAAGAACGGATTATTCGTATTGGTGACAAAAAAGGTGGTAAACCCTATGAGTCAGATAATTTCTGGCAAATGGGAGACACCGGACCATGTGGACCTTGTTCTGAAATATTCTTTGATCATGGAGAACATATCTGGGGTGGACCTCCGGGATCACCTGAAGAAGACGGTGACCGGTTTATTGAAATCTGGAATATTGTTTTCATGCAATTTAATCGTCAGGCCGATGGAAGCATGAATCCGTTACCTAAACCTTCTGTTGATACCGGTATGGGAATTGAGCGTATTTCTGCAATTATGCAGAATGTGCACTCCAATTATGAAATTGACGTGTTCCAGAGATTAATTAAAGAAACGGCCCGGATCGTTGGATTTGATGATTTATCCAATCAGTCATTAAGAGTTGTTGCAGATCATATTCGTTCCTGCGCATTTTTGATTGTTGACGGTGTTATCCCGTCAAATGAAGGCCGGGGTTATGTACTGCGCCGTATTATTCGTCGTGCTGTTCGTCATGGTAATAAGCTCGGTGCAACGGGATCATTTTTCTATAAATTGGTTGCTCCGCTTATTGAAGTGATGGGTAGTGCTGGTGAAGAACTTAAGAAACAGCAGTCTATTGTTGAAAAAGTGCTTCGTGTCGAAGAAGAAAATTTTGGCAGAACGCTTGAGCGTGGGATGGCGATTCTGGATGAAGCGTTGAAAAACCTTGATGGTAAAGAGCTTGATGGAGAAACCGTATTTAAATTATATGATACTTATGGATTCCCGGCAGATTTAACTAATGATGTTGCCCGTGAGCATGGTTTCTCAATTGATGAAGCCGGCTTTGAGCAGGCGATGGAAGTTCAGAGGCAGAGAGCTCGTGAATCAGGTCATTTTGGTGCTGATTATAATTTAGCCATCAAGGTTGATTCATCCACAACTTTTTGTGGTTATACAGACGTTGAAAAAAGTTCGCAGATAATCTCCATGTATGTGGATGGAAAAACGGTAGAGAGTATCGCAGAAGGTGATCACGCAATTCTTGTTTTAGATGAAACTCCTTTTTATGCTGAATCTGGTGGTCAGTGTGGAGACAGTGGCGTTATCAAGTGTTCTTCTGGCAGTTTTACCGTGAACGACACCCAGAAATCCGGAGATGCTATCCTTCATTACGGTGTTCTAACCTCGGGCCAGCTCACGGGTAACACGTATGTTGAAGCGATTGTGGATGCATCAAGGCGGCAAGCTATTTCTTTGAATCACTCCGCAACTCACTTGCTTCATGCAGCGTTGCGTCATGTGCTTGGTTCTCATGTGGCTCAAAAAGGTTCGTTAGTTAAGCCTGAGAACCTGCGTTTTGATTTTTCTCATCTTGAGGCTGTCACACCTGAAGAGTTGAAGCAGGTCGAGCGATTAGTGAATCAGGAAATTCGTCAAAACCATCTTATTGATACTCAGCTTATGGATCTGGATGCAGCTAAAGCGAAAGGTGCTATGGCTTTATTTGGTGAAAAATACGATAGTCAGGTTCGTGTCCTGAGCATGGGGGATTTTTCAACAGAGTTATGTGGTGGTATTCATGCCTCTCATACCGGTGATATTGGCCTGTTTAAAATTATTTCTGAAGGTGGTATTGCGGCAGGGATTCGTCGTATAGAGGCCGTGACCGGAGAAGCTGCGCTTGATTCGCTTGAAGAACAAAAAGAATCATACGAGATTAAGTTATCTGATATTGCAGCAAAAAATAAATTGCTGGAAAAAGAGATTCAGCAGCTGAAAGACAAGCTTGCATCACAGGCAGGGGCTAATTTAACTCAACAGGTTAAAGAGATTGCTGGTATTAAAGTGTTGGTGGCTCAGCTTAATGGAGCAGATAATAAAGCACTGAGAGGCATGGTTGATGAGCTGAAAAATCAACTGGGCAGTGGCATTATTATGCTGGGGAATGTTTCCGGTGATAAAGTCGGATTGATCGCTGGTGTGACTAAGGATCTGACTGCTAAGGTTAAAGCGGGTGACTTGGTTAATATGGTTGCTCAGCAGGTTGGCGGTAAAGGTGGTGGTCGTCCTGATATGGCTCAGGCTGGTGGCAGTGATGTTAATGCATTACCTCAGGCATTGAGTTCTGTTGATGAGTGGTTGACGAGTCGGTTGTAACAACAGGCTTGCGCTGTAAAAATAGTAAACTATACGTTATTGTTCTTACTGTATAGAGAAATAACCAAGTGGTTTGGCAGATACATCATCTGAGCCGCTTGGTTTTGTTTTCTGGTGTAGCAAAGATGAATTTTTCAGTAGTTGTGAACCATTGAGCTTCAGATTTTGCGATTTTTATCATAAATAAGATTTAAAGTTTTGTTTACCAACATTGTTACTTTTAACATACATCAAATTTTTCTGTATTATCCGGTTCGTGATATATGTAGAGTGTGATCAAAAATACATTATAAAAAGTTTGACTGTCAAAACAGGGTGTTGGCGCAATATTGATACTAGTGTTTAAAGATAGAATTCGTAGTAATAAATTTCAGTAATTAATCTGAACTCATTCGGTATCTGATTAGTCATAATCAGATATACAATTTTTAAGGATTGATTTTCTGTCCAATATTTAGAGATTGATTTTCATTAGATTGTTTACCTGAAAATATTTTTTGTAAGATAATTATTGAGATACAAGGTAAATCAGAGATTACTCAAGGAGCCAAGAATGCTAATTTTGACTCGCCGTGTGGGCGAAACGCTAATGATAGGTGATGAAGTCACAGTAACTGTACTCGGTGTAAAAGGTAACCAAGTGCGAATTGGTGTCAATGCTCCGAAAGAAGTATCAGTCCATCGTGAAGAAATATACATGCGTATACAGTCCGAAAAGGGAAATGGTAACCCAAGTTCACCTACAGGTTACTAATATCTGCAGGCTAACTTCATTGTTAGCCTTTATCTATCCAGGTCACTAAAAAATATCTTTTTGTTTCGTTTTGATTAAATAGACAACATTCAGTTTGTTTTTTACAGATTTTTCCAAGAAAATGTTTGACATATTTTTGGTAAATCGTAATATGTGCCTCCGCAAGACGGTGAGGTGGCCGAGAGGCTGAAGGCGCTCCCCTGCTAAGGGAGTATACGGTTTGTAGCTGTATCGAGGGTTCGAATCCCTCCCTCACCGCCATTGTTATTGTGTATAAAATCACATGAAAGCGCGCTCGTAGCTCAGCTGGATAGAGTACCTGGCTACGAACCAGGCGGTCGAAGGTTCGAATCCTTCCGAGCGCGCCATTAATTGAATAGTACGCGTCCGTAGCTCAGCTGGATAGAGTACCTGGCTACGAACCAGGCGGTCGAAGGTTCGAATCCTTCCGGACGCGCCATTCAATTCAGAATAAGCACAATTGAAGAAATAAATGCGCGCTCGTAGCTCAGCTGGATAGAGTACCTGGCTACGAACCAGGCGGTCGAAGGTTCGAATCCTTCCGAGCGCGCCAGTTGGTGAGGTGGCCGAGAGGCTGAAGGCGCTCCCCTGCTAAGGGAGTATACGGTTTGTAGCCGTATCGAGGGTTCGAATCCCTCCCTCACCGCCATTATTTTTTCACATACATCATATAAATGCGCGCTCGTAGCTCAGCTGGATAGAGTACCTGGCTACGAACCAGGCGGTCGAAGGTTCGAATCCTTCCGAGCGCGCCATTCTTTGTTTATATCTTTCCTGTTGTTTCCGATAAATCTTTCGCCAGTGTCGGTGGATTTTTTAAGCTTTTGTGTTTCAGTTCATCTGCCCGCGCTACTTCGTGACGTCCTCACGCTATTTTCTTCTATTTGTATTTAACTCATTCTCCGGGTGATTATTTTCGTACCTTCCTCTCAGTATTTGAATGCTTTTTAATCAATACTATGGCTTGTAAATCTCAGATGCTAAATGTTTTGCATTAGAGTGGCTTATAAAAAGTTTAACAGATATCCAATATTTTTATTGATGTGAGAAAAGCGAGACACATAAAAGATTGAGAATCATTGATCGGTTATTTGTCCGCTGAAATTTTTCTATGACAGGGAGAAGGTGTGATGAATCACGTAGGGAGTTTACTGATTAAAGCCTCAACCTTAATGGTAACCGGGATGGTGGTCGTCTTTTTATTTCTTACCTTAATGGTTTTAGCCGTAACATTAATGTCCAAAATTCTTCCTGAGGAAACGCCAGAGTTACCACCAGACTCTACAGTTGGGAAAGAGGGTTCCTCAAGATCAACAGCATCCAAGCCTAAGCCTCAGGTGATTGCTGCCATTTCTGCTGCTGTTCATCAATACCGCTCATCGACAACTCATTCAAAGTTATAATAATAAGGAGTATTTCATGTCTAATTCACTAGCGTTGACCGATGTGGTCCTCCGGGATGCCCATCAATCATTATTCGCCACCCGAATGCGTATTGATGATATGTTGCCAATAGCGGCTGCTTTGGATGATGTTGGCTATTGGTCTCTAGAGACCTGGGGCGGCGCAACCTTTGACGCATGTATTCGTTTTCTGGGAGAAGACCCCTGGGAGCGCTTGAGAACCTTAAAAAAGGCGATGCCTAAAACACCAATGCAAATGTTGTTGAGAGGACAAAACCTGCTCGGTTATCGCCATTATGCGGATGATGTTGTCACGAAGTTTGTAGAAAGAGCACATAAAAATGGTATGGATGTTTTTCGTATTTTTGATGCGATGAATGATGTCCGCAATTTCAAACAAGCCGTGAAGAGTGTGATTGACGTAGGTGCACATGCTCAGGGAACCCTTTCTTACACAACAAGTCCGGTCCATAACATTGACATGTGGGTTGACCTGGCAAAACGCTTAGAAGACTCAGGTTGTCATTCTATTTGTATTAAAGATATGTCTGGTTTGTTGAAACCTTATGATGCCGAAGTTTTAATCCGGCGGATCAAATCCTCCTGCGATGTTCCTTTAGCGCTTCATTGCCATGCGACCACAGGGCTATCAACGGCAACTGCAATCAAAGCAGTTGAAGCTGGTATTGATATGATGGATACAGCGATTTCTTCGATGAGCCAGACCTATGGACATACCCCGACAGAGACGATGATTGCGATGCTTGAAGGAACAGAGCGGGATACGGGATTATCTTTGTCACAGGTTGAACCTATTGCCGCTTATTTTCGCGATGTCCGGAAAAAATATGCGAAGTGGGAAGGACAATTGAAAGGCGTTGATTCCAGGATATTAATTGCTCAGGTTCCGGGAGGAATGCTGACAAATATGGAAGGGCAGCTCAAAGATCAGGGGGCAGTTGAACGTTTGGATGAGGTACTGGAAGAAATCCCCAGAGTCAGAAAAGATTTGGGTTATATTCCATTGGTCACACCTACCTCGCAGATTGTTGGTACTCAGGCAGTTATTAACGTGTTGATGGGAGAGCGTTATAAGTCTGTCACAAAAGAAACCGCTGGTGTCTTAAGAGGAGAATATGGGGCAACGCCAGCAGAAGTTAATACTGAACTTCAGGAAAGAGTGCTTGAAGAGGGAGAGAAACCGATTTCATGTCGTCCGGCTGATTTGCTGGCAGCAGAGCTGGAAACACTGACAGAAGAATTGATCAGTAAGTCCCGTACTGAAAATATTGAGCTGGCAACTGAGCAGATTGATGATGTTCTGACTTATGCCTTATTTCCTCAGGTTGGCCTTAAATTTCTTAAAAACCGCAATAATCCAGATGCGTTTGAACCCGTTCCGGTTGCGGACAAAGAACAGGATAATGCAAAATCTGTATCCGCTGCACCAAGTGGGGTTATTGAAACTTATAGCGTCAAAGTTGACGGACAAATCTATGATGTTGAAGTCGGCCCTCAAGGTCAGCTGACGGCAATAAAGCCAGCGGGAGATGCTGAAACTCCGGCAGTTCAGACAACTGGTGCTTCTGACCCCGTACAAAGTGCTGAAGTAAAATCACCGCTTTCCGGAACGATTTTTAAGTTGTGTGTCGGAGTTGGTCAGAGCGTGGATGAAGGTGATGTTTTGATGGTGTTAGAAGCCATGAAAATGGAAACAGAAGTCCGGGCAGCTCAAAGCGGTACCGTCCATGAAATTTTAGTAAGAGAGGGTGATTCGGTCTCTACAGGTTCACTTTTGCTCACAACTGTGTAAGGAATGATCATGGACGGATTATTGACTTTGTGGGCGGAAACCGGAATTGCAAATTTTGAAATTGGTCAGATTTGTATGATTTTGGTTGGTTGTGTTCTGCTGTTTCTCGCGGTAGCAAAAGGTTTTGAGCCCTTACTTTTGCTGCCTATTGGTTTTGGCGCCATTTTATCCAATATCCCAAATGCCGGATTTACTGAGTCTGGCGGGTTGTTGTATTACGTATATCATGTGGGAATTGAATCCGGGGTGTTTCCGTTGCTCATTTTCATGGGGGTCGGGGCGCTGACAGACTTTGGGGCGCTCATCGCCAATCCCAAAACTTTGTGGCTTGGGGCCGCTGCTCAGTTAGGCATCTTTGCAACCCTGCTCGGCGCTATTTTGTTAAATCTGGTTCCTGGTATGCAATTTTCAATGGCGGATGCTTCTTCCATTGCGATAATTGGTGGCGCAGATGGACCAACAGCAATATTTCTTGCCAGCCGGCTGTCTCCTGATTTACTTGGGGCAATTGCCGTGGCTGCTTATAGTTATATGGCATTGGTTCCGATCATTCAGCCACCTATTATGCGGGCGTTGACGACGCCTTCTGAGCGTCAGATTAAAATGGCTCAGCTACGCCATGTCGGGAAACTGGAAAAGATCTTTTTTCCAATGTTAGTGCTGGTGATGACGATTCTTTTTCTACCATCGGCTACGCCTTTGGTTGGAATGTTTTGCTTCGGTAATCTGATCAGAGAAGTTGGGGTTGTTGAGCGCTTATCAAAAACAGCTCAGAATGAATTGATTAACATCGTGACTATTTTTCTGGGTTTAGGGGTCGGTTCAAAACTTCAGGCAGACAAGTTTTTAAATCTGGAAACATTGGGTATTCTGCTTCTGGGCGCAGTGGCTTTCAGTATCGGAACGGCAGGTGGCGTTCTTATGGCCAAAGCTTTAAATAAATTGTTCAAAGAGGATATTAATCCGTTAATTGGAGCGGCAGGTGTGTCTGCTGTACCGATGGCGGCTCGTGTAGTCAATAAAGTTGGTCTGGAGGAAAATCCACATAACTTTTTGTTGATGCATGCGATGGGCCCTAATGTGGCTGGTGTATTAGGATCTGCGGTTGCGGCTGGCATTTTACTGGCCTTAGTGGGGTAATTTCCTGAGATTAAGTCCCTAAGGTTTCACTGAAAATGATAAAATGATATATATTCAAAGGAATGCTTTGTCATTCCTTTTTTATTTACGACGATATAAGTAAAGGTACTTTGAAATGGAAAACAAACAAATAGCGATACCTCGCTTTGGTGATGCAGACGTGTTAACCATTCAATCAACTCAGATCCCGGAGCCGCAAGCGGGAGAAGTGTTAGTTAAAGTGGCCTTTGCCGGAGTGAATCCTATTGACGTGAAAACCCGATCTGGTTTGGGTTGGGCGGCAGCACAAAACAAAGATAATCTCCCCTGGGTTCCCGGATATGATATTTCCGGAAAAATTGTCCGTTGTGGTCAGGGAACCAGTCAGTTTGAGGATGGAGATTTAGTCGCCGGATTTGTTGGTTTTCCTGTAAGAGGGGGAGGATACAGTCAGTATCTTTGTGTGCCGGAAAGTGAGTTGAGTCTTGTTCCTTCTTCAGTCACTTTGGAAGCGGCCGCTGTTCTGCCTTTGGCCGGACAAACTGCCGCACAAGCTTTAAACAAAGCTGAAGTGAAGGAAGGTGACCGGGTGTTGATTCTGGCTGGTGCCGGTGGTGTTGGACACCTTGCTGTACAAATTGCGGTTGCAGCCAAAGCTGAAGTTTATACAAGCTGCCGTGGTGATAACCTGGATTATCTGGCGACACTGGGCGCTCACGCGATTAACTATGAATTTGCACCAGTCTCCGAACGACTGGAAGAAGTTGATGTATTGATTGACTTAATCGGAGGTGATGCTGCGCTGGACGCGTTGAAGTGTCTGAAAGATGATGCAACCGTTATCACTGTGCCAACAGTGACTGCTGAGTTGATTTGTGAAAAAGCAAAGCTATTAGGCTTTAATGCCATGGGCATGTTAGTTGACCCTGAACCTGAACAACTTGAAACCATGTTATATATGGTTGGTGTCGGGTTGCTGAAAGTTGAAATTCAACATGTCTACCCAATGAGTGAAGTAAAAGAAGCGCATCGTCAGATTGAATCTGGCCACACCAGAGGTAAAGTGTTGTTAGATATGCAATGCTAAGTCTTGTTGAGTCTGCTTTTTCCGGGATTCATTTTTCTTTTTCGGACATGCCACTCTGGGCCTTATTTTTGAGTAGTTTCCTCAGTGCTACACTGCTTCCCGGCAGTTCTGAAGCGGCATTGGTTGCAACATTATCTTTGCAACAGTATTCCCCGGTATTGATTGTTTTTCTTGCGACATCAGGTAATTCGTTAGGAGGGATAGCGAATTACTGCCTTGGTATTTGGGTTCCAAACCGAACTCAGACAAGTAAGTATGGTCATAAGTCTTTAGTCTGGTTAAACAAATACGGATACTGGACGCTTTTATTTAGTTGGATGCCTGTCATCGGGGATGCGCTCTGTGTTGCCGCAGGCTGGCTTCGTATGAAGTTTTTTTTGTCACTAGTTTGTATTGTGATTGGAAAAACTGTTCGATATATCATTTTGACCACTCTGTTTTATGGTTTTTTCTAAGAGGAATTGTGCAATGAGAAAGCTATGGTTCTGCCTTCTCTGTTTGGTTGTTGTTTCCGGCTGTACTCAAATACATCACAATGCCGGTGATGTCATACTCCCTGATGGTGTTCAATGGCTTGAAACTCAATATGAACACCCCGGGAAAGTTTCAATTCCTTATTCCAAATACCGGTTGAAAAATGGCTTAACAGTGATTCTTTCTCCGGATCATTCCGATCCACTGGTACATGTCGATATCACTTATCATGTCGGTTCAGCAAGAGAAGTTCCCGGCAGAACGGGGTTTGCTCACTTTTTTGAACATATGATGTTTCAGGGGTCAAAGCATGTCGGAGATCAGGAACACTCGCGGTTAATTACTGAAGCTGGTGGTTCGATGAATGGCTCGACGAACAGAGATCGAACCAATTATTACGAGACAGTCCCTGCCAATCAGCTTGAAAAGGTTCTATGGCTTGAGTCTGACCGTATGGGCTTTTTACTTGATGCTATCTCTCAGCGTAAGTTTGAGATTCAGCGGGATACCGTCAAAAATGAACGGGCACAAAATTATGACAACCGGCCATATGGGTTGATTTGGGAAAAAATGGGGGAAGCGATGTTCCCTGCTGACCATCCTTACTCATGGCAAACAATCGGTTATGTGAAAGATTTAGATCCTGTTGATGTGAATGATCTCAAAGCATTTTTCCTGAGATGGTACGGGCCTAACAATGCAGTCCTGACGATCGGTGGAGATTTGAATGAAACGCAGACATTGGCCTGGATTCAAAAGTATTTTGGCTCTATTCCGTCAGGACCGGCAGTTGACATGCCAAAGAAAAGACCGGTTACATTGAAGAGCGATCGTTTTGTCACCATGGAAGACAGAATACAACAGCCGATGGTTGTGATCGGCTGGCCAACAGAATATCTGGGAGCTAAGAGCCAGACTTCTCTGGATGTGCTGGCACAGGTACTTGGCAAGGGCTCAAATAGCCTTTTGTATCAGGGGCTGGTAAAAACACAAAAAGCTGTTAGTGCTGGTGCTTTTCAAAGATGTGGCGAGCTTTCCTGTACATTTTATATGTATGCAATCAGTGGTAGCGAAGGCAAAAACAGCCTGCATGCACTGTATGACGATATGCTGAGTATCGCTGAAAAATTAGGCCACGATGGGGTTGTGTCTGAGCGTTTAGATGAGATTAAAGGAATGTCTAAAGCTGATGCGATTTTTGCCTTACAAAGTGTAGATGGAAAAGTTAGTCAACTGGCTGCAAATCAAACCTTTTTCCGGCAGCCGGATCGGATGCAGGAGGAAATTCAAAATATTGAAGCGGTTTCTCCGCAATCAATTCATGATGTGCTTTCCCGGTATATTTTAAATCATCATAAAGTGACGCTAAGTGTTGTTCCGCACGGGAAAAAACGGCTGGCTGTTCAGCGGGCAAGCTTTAATGCTCCGGAACATCAGAGCGCTGTTCATCATAAAATATCTGAAGAGGATCTTCAGTATCGTCAGGTTAAAGATAATTTTGATCGTTCCGTGATGCCAGCAGTTGCTTCTCCGGTCAACGCTAAGCTTCCTCAGTTGTACAGCAGCTATTTTGATAATGGTATTGAAGTGATGGGGACTGAAACGGATGAAACCCCGACAGTACTGATTACCATCAGATTCCCCGCCGGGAACCGGTATGTCGAAACCGGTAAAGAAGGGCTGGCTGAATTAACGGCTTCTTTGATGGAAGAAGGAACCACCAATCATTCATCAGAATCAATTTTATCAGAACTCGATAAGCTCGGATCGACACTTTCTGTGTCTGCGGGGAGCTATACCACAAGTATCTCTATTTCTGCATTATCGAAAAACCTGGAACCGACACTTGCAATTGTTGATGACGTGCTCTTGCACCCCAGGTTTGCGAAAAGTGATTTTAATCGTCTGAAGAATCAGATGATTCAGGGAACCATTTATCAGCATCAAAAACTGAGCTGGCTCGCATCACAGGCAACCCGTCAGGTCTTATTTGGCCATTCAGTTTTCTCCCGTGTTTCTGATGGTACACAGTCTTCTATCTCTGGTTTAACATTAGAAGATGTCCGCAATTTTTATCATCATCATTACACACCTCATGGTGCTCAGGTTGTGGTGGTTGGCGATATTTCTGAACGGGAGGCGGTGAAGTCTCTTTCTTTCTTATCTCACTGGAAAGGTGATGTTGCCCCATTACTGGATCCTCAGTTTGTTTCATCTGATGGAGCTCAGAAGATTTATCTCGTTGATAAGCCGGGCGCGTCCCAAAGTATTGTCCGTTTTGTTCGTCAGGGGATGCCATTTGATGCGACGGGCGAACAGTTTTTAATGCAATTGACCAATTTTAATCTGGCTGGGAATTTTAACAGCCGGATGAATCAGAATCTGCGTGAAAACAAAGGTTATACCTATGGTATGCATGGGTATGTTTCCGGCAACCGGGAAACCGGAGCGATTATTTTTTCAGCTCCGGTGCGCAGAGATGCAACTGTCGGTGCAATTAAGGAAATCCGAAAAGAGCTGAAGCAATTTGGAAAAGAGGGACTTTCAGAGCAAGAGATGAAGTTTATGCGTCTCGCTGTAGGTCAGCAGGAAGCTCTTGCGTATGAGACGCCTTCGCAAAAAGCTGATTTGATTGCAGGGATTATGACGTATAGCCTGGACAACGATTACCTCCAGCAGAGGAACCGGATGATTTCTGATGTCAAACGCAGTGTTTTGAACCGACTGGCTAAAAAATGGTTTAATCCGGACGATTATCAGATTATTGTAGTCGGTGATATGAAGCAATTGAAACCGCAGCTGGAAAAACTCAATCTGCCGGTGGAGGAGCTTGAAATCATCCACTAAAGTACACATAAATAGATTACAGCCCGTGAAATGGTCGCATACGCATCTGGTCAAGGTATTTTATATTCAGGTAAATGTGCGGCTTTTACAAAAGAAGTGAAAATATTTTGACTAATTTTGCCAAGCGACTTGAGTTAATTGCTCAACAACCAGAAGTACTCAAGCAGTTTAACCGTGGTATTGAACGAGAAACACTTCGATATACACAAGATGGCTATATTGCTTTGACTACACACCCGAAAGCTCTTGGTTCGGCACTGACAAACCCGTTGATTACCACTGATTTCAGTGAGTCACTCCTGGAGTTTATTACACCAGTCAGTCAGAGTCTGCCTGCCTTATTTTCCCAGCTGTCCGATATTCATCGGTTTGCTCAGAGTAATCTGGGAAATGAAGGGCTTTGGCCGATGTCTATGCCCTGTTATATCAGCAATGAAGAAGATATTCAGATAGCTCAGTATGGTTCATCTAATATTGGCCGGATGAAGACACTTTACCGGCAGGGTCTAAAGCGTCGCTATGGTAGCCTGATGCAGGTGATTTCCGGGGTACATTTTAACTTTTCATTTTCTGAGGATTTCTGGGATGCACTTTTTGGTAAACAATCAGAAAAAGAACGGTGCGAATCACGTACGTCTGCTTATATGGGAGTCATCAGGAACTATTATCGTTTTGGGTGGTTAATTCCTTATCTGTTCGGAGCTTCCCCGGCGATTAGTTCGTGTTTTATTAAAGGCAGGGAAACTAAACTTCCTTTTGAAAATATTGGGAAAACCCTGTACTTGCCTCATGCCACATCTCTACGCTTAAGTGATTTGGGGTATACAAATAACGCGCAAAGTAGTTTAAAAATTGGTTTTAATACTCTTGAGCAGTATTTAGCCGGATTAAATCAGGCTATCAGGACGCCTTCTGAAGAGTTTTCCCGGATGGGGGTTAAGGTCGGTGATGATTACCGGCAGTTAAACAGTAATATATTACAGATAGAAAATGAGTTATATGCGCCTGTTCGTCCCAAGCGTGTTGCCCATAGTGGTGAGAAGCCCTCTGAAGCACTGGCCAGAGGTGGTATTGAATATATTGAGGTCCGCTCTCTGGATGTGAATCCTTATAGCCCGGTTGGTGTAAATGAAACTCAGGTTCGCTTTCTGGACTTATTCTTAACCTGGGCTGCTTTATCCGGGTCGGAATTTATGGATGGATGTGAGCTGGAATGTTGGCGGGATAACTGGAAAAAAGTCATTCTGGAAGGCCGCAAACCTGGTTTAGAATTACAAATTGGTTGTCATGGTGAAGTATTAACCCTGCAACAATGGGCTTTACGTGTCTTTAAAGAGTTGGAGTTGATTGCTGATATGATTGATTCTCAACTTGGCGGAAACGCATATCGTTCCGTTTGTCAGGAGTTATCTGGCTGGATTAATCAACCGGAATTAACTTTATCCGGCCAGCTGCTACACCTTATCCGTGAGTCCGGAGGATTAGGCGAAACCGGACGTTATCTGGGAGAAAAATATCGTCAGGAACATCTTGTACATCCATATTCGTTTTATACTGAGCAGCAAATGAGCGAGGAAGCTGCACGTTCTGTTTTAAGTCAAAAACAAACAGAAGAAGATGATGAGAAAAGCTTTGACGATTTTCTGGAACAATATTTTTCATATTTGAAAGCACATGAAATTTCCGTATAGAGTTTTATTGCAATTAACTGCTTCACTTGTATTATTGGGTTGTGCGACGTCTCCCCCATCTCAGGTAAGTAATCTGTGTGAGATTTTCCGTGAGAAGCCATCGTGGTATGAAGATGCTGTCGATATGGAAAAACAGTGGGGGACGCCTGTTCAGGTTGCTATGGCTTTTGTTAAACAGGAAAGCTCCTTCCGCCATGATGCACTTCCTCCAAAGGATTATTTGTTGGGCTTTATCCCATTTGGTCGGGTAAGTAGTGCCTACGGCTACGCTCAGGCTCAGGATCCGGCCTGGGAAGATTTTCAAAAAGCCACGCATCATGGTGGCAGCCGGACTGATTTTGCAGACTCGATGATGTTTATTGGCTGGTACACGCGGGAAACAAATAAGCAGTTAGGCCTGTCGATGTGGGACACTTACAATCAGTATTTAGCCTACCATGAAGGTCGTGGTGGTTTTGCCAGAAAAACATATAGCCAGAATCCATCTTTAAAACGTATAGCCCGTCGGGTTGAGAAGCAAGCCAAAGATTATGGCTGGCAACTGAAGCAATGTCGTCAGGAGCTGGAAAATAATCGGAGCTGGTTTTTCTAGCCGGCCATGGAGAAAAGAGATAATGCCACTATTAGATAGTTTTACGGTTGATCACACCAAAATGAACGCGCCAGCTGTCCGGGTTGCGAAGACAATGACGACACCGAAAGGGGATACAATCACGGTATTTGATCTTCGTTTTACGATCCCGAATCAGGATATTTTATCAGAGAGAGGGATTCATACACTGGAACACCTTTATGCTGGCTTTATGCGGGCTCATTTGAATGGACCCGATATTGAAATCATTGATATTTCTCCGATGGGATGCCGAACCGGGTTTTATATGAGCCTGATTGGTACGCCCGCTGAAGCACTTGTTGCTGAAGCATGGTTGAGTTCAATGAAAGATGTTTTGACAGTTGAAGATCAAAGTAAGATACCGGAACTTAATGTTTATCAGTGCGGAACGGCTGCTATGCATTCTTTGGATGAAGCTAAAGAAATTGCCCGGAAAATTATTGATGCAGGTATTTCGGTTAATAAAAATGATGATCTGGCTTTGCCTGAGTCATTACTGAAAGATTTGAAGATCAGTTGATATAAAAAAAGAGCTTGTGACTCACACAAGCTCTTTTTATCTCTATTTTTTCTGTTTTCCCGGAAACACTTTGACAAGTTTGATCCTGTTTTCTTCTGTTTCCATGATTTCCATCGCATGCTGGGCAACCCGGATACTTAGCTTTGTTTGAGGTATATCCTCCAGGTGTTCAAGTATCAGACCGTTTAATGTTCTGGGGCCATCCGTAGGTAATTTCCACTTCAGACTTTTGTTAATATCTCTGATATTTGCACTTCCCTCAATTAAGAAACTGCCATCGTTCTGCGGTGTGATTTCTTCAGCAAGGCTGGGAGAAATCGATGTCGTGAATTCACCAACGATTTCTTCCAGAATGTCTTCTAATGTCACCAGCCCGTTAATATCCCCATACTCATCGACAATCAGTCCGATTCGTTCTTTATTTCTCTGGAATTTAAGCAACTGTACGTTTAATGGTGTTGATTCCGGGATGAAATAGACTTCATCCGCGGCTCTGAGAAGCATTTCTTTATTGAATTCGTTTTTATCCAGCATCAGGCGGAATGGGTCGCGAAGTTTTAAGATACCCACGACTTCATCAATATTATCTCTGTAAAGGACGACACGGCCATGTGGTGAATGTGTGAGCTGACGGACGATAGATTTCCAGTCATCGTTGATATTGATTCCGGTGATTTCATTGCGGGGCACCATGATGTCATTCACAGTCACGTGTTCCAGATCCAGAATTGAAATCAACATGTCCTGGTGGCGTTTGGGAATCAGCCCGCCGGCTTCATTTACAACCGTTCTTAGTTCTTCTGAGCTCAGATTATCTTCACTGGAATGTTTGGGAGAAACTCCCAGTAGCCGGATGAAGCCATTCGTTATCAAATTAACGAAAACGACGACTGGCGATAACAGTTTCATCAAAATACTTAATACAATGCTGCTTGCATAAGAAATTTTTTCCGGATACAGCGCAGCCAGTGTTTTAGGTGTCACTTCAGCAAACACAAGGATAACAAGTGTTAAAACACCTGTGCCGATCGCTACCCCGAGATTTCCACCCAGTCGCATACCCAGAATAGTTGCAATAGCAGAAGCCAGAATGTTGACCAGGTTGTTTCCGATGAGAATCAGTCCTATCAACCGATCAGGACGGCTTAGCAGCTTTTCTACTCTCTTGGCACCACGGTGTCCGGTATTAGCCAGATGTTTCAGGCGATAACGGTTCAGTGCCATCATGCCGGTTTCTGAACCTGAAAAATATCCTGAGATAATGATGAGACATGCAAGTAGTGTAAATAAAACACCTGTCGATATGTCGTCCAAAATGTATTGCTTCCTTATGCTACTGTTAACTAATTTATGTCTGAAGATTTATATGATGTCAATTTGGAATCTTTCAACCAGTCCGCTTAATTTAAGATGACTTCTCTCACAAATCTGCTACCAAAGTAAGCTAAAGTTAACAAAAACGCACCAGTGATCGTCAGCCATGTGACTTTTCTGCCGCGCCAGCCTTTATGATAGTGTCCCCACAGCAGGACAGAATAAGTAATCCAGGCCACAAATGACAGTATTCCTTTGTGAGCTTTGCCTTGAGCAAACATTTCCTGAACAAAAGTGAAACCGGTAATGAGTGTTCCTGTCAGTAAAATATTACCAATGAGTATAATTCGGAACAGTTGTCGTTCAATCAGTAATAAGGGAGGAAGGTTAGGGTTAATTGCCTGTAGCTTTTTATGTTTCAGTTTATGATCGAGCCAGGTTAACTGAAGCGCGTATAGTGCACCTATGGTTAACGTGGAATATGAAAGTAATGCGAGAGAGATATGAATCAGTAAAGGCGGTTTGTCTGATAAATGGGTAATAAATGAACCTGGCAGATAAGTTGCCGCTAATATGTTGATAGCAGCAAATCCATAAATCACCGGCAAAATGAACCATAAGCGTGTCTTGCGCATTGTGATTGTCATCACGAAGCAAACAATAAAGCTAATGAGTGATGCGACGTTTAAAATACTCAGGTTTTGACCATTACGATGAAGGATTAAATCAGCCAGCAACCAGCCATGGAAAAACAACGCAACGATCGCGCATAAAATGACTGCTTTTGCTTTGATTCCAGTTTGATTCACTAAACCCGGAATCGTTGTTGCAATAGCAAGAAAATAGAATGATGAGGTAACTATTGCGATTATGTGGTCCATATCTTTCATCAAAGTAATTGCTAAGTTGATGAATTATACATAGGTCAATCACATTGAGCCACGATTTGAATACTGCATTTGATGATTTCTTTCGTGGGGAAGTTGATCGTCTGATGAAGTAAACATGACAATTTTTCTGGCTAAGGTATACTCATTGCCAGCTATTATTATCTGAATTGCATTCCAGTAAAGAGAAGCAAAATGTTTGAGAACTTAACGGATCGATTATCCAAGACACTTAAAAATATCAGTGGTAAGGGTCGCCTGACCGAAGACAATATCAAAGAGACACTCAGAGAAGTCCGGATGGCTCTTTTAGAAGCTGATGTCGCTCTTCCTGTTGTCCGGGAATTTGTTAACCGGGTAAAAGAAGGTGCAGTCGGCGTTGAGGTATCTAAGTCGCTGACTCCCGGGCAAGAGTTTATCAAAATTGTGCAATCTGAGCTTGAAGCTGTCATGGGAGAGTCAAATGAAGAAATTGACTTAGCGGCTCAACCTCCGGCAGTCATTTTAATGGCTGGTTTGCAAGGGGCTGGTAAAACCACGAGTGTCGGCAAGTTATCTAAATTGCTGACTGAGCGGGATAAGAAAAAAGTGCTTGTTGTTTCAGCTGACGTTTATCGTCCCGCGGCAATCAAGCAACTGGAAACGCTTGCTACTGATGTCGGTGTTGATTTCTTTCCTTCTTCTCCGGAACAAAAGCCTGTACAGATTGCAGAAGCTGCCATTGACCATGCGAAGAAAAAGTTTTACGACGTATTGATTGTCGATACGGCGGGTCGTCTGGCAATCGATGAAGAAATGATGAAAGAGATTCAGAGTCTTCATTCTGTTGTGAATCCGGTTGAGACTCTTTTTGTTGTTGACGCCATGACCGGTCAGGACGCTGCCAATACCGCGAAGGCATTTGGTGATGCATTGCCACTAACCGGTGTGATTCTGACTAAAGTCGATGGTGATGCCCGTGGTGGTGCTGCCTTGTCTGTCCTGCATATTACCGGTAAGCCAATTAAATTCCTTGGTGTTGGTGAAAAAACAGATGCGCTGGAACCTTTTCACCCTGATCGGATTGCTTCCCGGATTCTGGGAATGGGTGATGTACTGTCACTGATCGAAGATATTCAGCGTAATGTTGATCAGGATAAAGCACAAAAGCTTGCTCAGAAATTTAAAGAGAAAAAAGGGTTTGATCTGGAAGATTTCAGAGAACAGCTTGGGCAGATGCAAAATATGGGTGGCATGATGGGAATGATCGATAAATTGCCCGGTATGGCCAACATGAAAGATGATATTAAGGGAAAAGTTGACGATAAAATGTTTAAGCAAATGGAAGCAATTATCAGTTCAATGACCATGAAGGAACGTCAAAACCCGGATATTATTAAAGGCTCCCGTAAAAAGAGAATTGCTTCTGGTTCAGGGACGAAGGTCCAGGATGTCAACCGCTTATTGAAGCAGTTTACCCAAATGCAGAAAATGATGAAAAAAATGCAGAAGGGCGGCATGAAAGGCATGATGAGAAATATGCAGGGTATGATGGGAGGACTTGGCGGCGGAGGCGGTTTCAACCCATTTGGCCGCTAACGTTTTTGGTAGTGAATTATGATGGCTAAAAAGTAGCTAAAAACCTTGCAATGTTGCGGAATAAGGGTAAAATTCCGTGGCTTTAAATTGGCACGAGACCCCAAACTATTTCTTAAGTGAATCACTGACAAATAGTATTTGGGGTTAATTTTATTATGTAAGAAAGCAAAGAGGACGATATGGTAACCATTCGTTTGGCACGTCACGGCGCTAAGAAGCGTCCATTCTATCAAATCGTAGTTGCGGATAGCCGCAAAGCTGCGACAGGTCGTTTTATTGAAAAAGTAGGTTTCTTTAACCCTACTGCGGCTGGTCAGGAAGAAGGACTTCGTTTAGATCTGGATCGAGTAAATCATTGGGTTTCTCAGGGTGCATCTCTGTCAGATCGCGTCGCTAAGCTTGTAAAAGATGCACAGAAAGCTGCTTAATCCATTGATGATGGTAAAGAGTAGCGTCTATGAAAGGTAAAAAGCGCGATGAGCAAACACGAAAATAAGATTGTTATGGGTAAGTTTGGTGCTACTTATGGCATTCGTGGTTGGTTAAAAGTGTTTTCCTACACGGACACCCCTGAAAGTATTTTTGATTACAGTCCCTGGTATATAAACCGAAAAGGGGAATTAGTCGAATATAAAGTAGATAGCTGGAAACGCCATAACAAAGGGATGGTCGTTAAGCTTGAAGGGTTGGATTTGCGTGAGGATTCTCACCTTCTGACTAACTTTGAAATTTTGGTTAATTCAGATTCACTACCTGAACTGTCAGAAGATGAGTTCTACTGGCGAGAATTGTTTGGAATGCAAGTCGTAACAACTACGGGTTACCACTTGGGTGAGGTTACAGATTTAATGGAAACCGGTTCAAACGATGTTTTGGTTGTGAAAGCTAATCTTAAAGATGCTTTTGGGCAAAAGGAACGTTTAATACCGTTTCTTGAAGAGCAAGTGATTCGAAATATCGATCGCGAAGCTCAACGGATCGAAGTTGACTGGGATCCTGGGTTTTAACTCTTAAGACAGAGCGGGAAAAATTATGTGGGTTGGCATTATAAGCCTGTTTCCTGAAATGTTTCGTTCTGTTACTGATTTTGGAGTTACAGGTCAAGCGGTATCTAAGGGGCTTTTATCTTTAGAGGTTTGGAATCCCCGGGATTTCACCCATGATAAGCACCGGACTGTGGACGATAAGCCCTATGGTGGTGGACCTGGTATGCTGATGATGGTTCAGCCATTACGTGATGCTATCCAGGCAGCGAAAAACGCTGCGCCAGACAAAGCAAAAGTGATCTACCTCTCTCCTCAAGGCCGTAAATTAGATCAAAGCGGTGTTGAAGAACTGGCTGCAAATAAGAGTTTAATTCTGATTTGTGGTCGATATGAAGGGGTCGATGAGCGTGTAATTGAGTCTGAAGTTGATGAAGAGTGGTCTGTCGGTGACTTCGTCATGACTGGCGGTGAACTGCCTGCAATGACAATCATTGATTCAGTATCCCGTTTTGTTCCCGGAGTGTTAGGGGATTTTGCTTCAGCGGAAGAAGATTCTTTTGTGAATGGTTTACTTGACTGTCCACATTATACGCGGCCAGATATTCTTGATGGGAAGAGTGTTCCATCCGTATTGAAATCTGGTAATCACAGCAATATTCGTCAATGGCGATTGAAACAGTCTTTAGGCCGAACTTGGCTGAGAAGACCAGAGCTCCTGGAAAACCTAGCTCTGACTGACGAACAGGAACAGTTGCTGGTGGAGTTTATTGAAGAACACCACGAACAGTAACTTTTATTTATTGAGTATCAGTTTATTCTAGGAAATTTATAATGAGTAATATCATCAAGGCTCTTGAAGAAGAGCAAATGAAACAAGACCTGCCAAAGTTTGGACCAGGTGATACAGTTGTTGTTCAGGTAAAAGTTAAAGAAGGTGAGCGTGAGCGTTTACAGGCCTTTGAAGGTGTTGTAATTGGTGTGCGTAACCGTGGTCTGCATTCTGCTTTTACTGTACGTAAAATTTCTAACGGTGAAGGTGTTGAGCGTACGTTCCAGACACATTCTCCAACTGTTGACAGCATTGAAGTTAAACGTCGTGGTGCAGTACGTCGTGCCAAGTTGTACTATCTGCGTGAACGTTCTGGTAAGTCTGCTCGTATTAAAGAGAAGCTTGCTAAGAAGTAATGCTATTCTGGTAAGTATTTTAAAGCGGAGCTGGTGCTCCGCTTTTTTATGCCTTTTACTTTTTGAGTATATCGATACCGATTGTTATCTACTCTCTGGTATCTTCCGCGACGGTGACTGGAAGCGTAATACTTTTCCCTTTTCTGATAACTTCGACATTGATTGTTGTGCCTGGCCTGAGATCAGTCACAATATCCATCACGCTATCCCGTCCATTTAATTTATGCCCATCAATCTTGATAATGATATCCTGAGCTTTGAATCCAGCCTTATACGCAGGTCCATTTGGATCAACGCCAAGCACAATAATGCCTCCAACGTGTTCGCTTCCCAAAAGGCGGGAAGCAACAGAGCTTACATCTTGCCCGTCGATACCTATGTATCCGCGGATCACTCTGCCGTCAGCGATGATTTTTTCCATGATTTTATTCGCTAACCTGTAAGGGATGGCAAAAGAGATACCATAAGTTTCGAGATCTGTTGCCTGTTGAAATGAAGCGGTATTAATTCCGACAAGTTCTCCCTGAGTATTGACTAAGGCACCACCTGAATTACCTTCATTAATTGCTGCATCTGTCTGGATGAAGGCCTGTCTTCCGTCAGCACTAATTGATGAACGGCCTGTCGCAGATATAATGCCGAAAGTCGTTGTTTGTCCCAGGTTGTATGGATTTCCAATAGCAAGAACAATATCTCCAACCTGAGGGGAATAGTCAGGAGACTGAGGGATAACCGGGAGATTACTGCCTTCTATCCTGAGTACTGCAATATCTGTCCGGCGATCTTTGCCGACTAATTGTGCGGCAGCGACTCGCCCATCCTGCAGGGCGACAATGACTTGATCTGCCTGAGCTATGACATGATAGTTGGTGATGATATAACCTTTTTCACTTACGATAACGCCAGAGCCTAACCCTTGAGTTGATAATTTTGCACGGTTATTTTCTGTATATTTTCGGCTGTATATATTCACTACCGCCGGCGCTGCTTTACGTACCGCTTCGTTAAAAGAAACCTGTAAAGTGCCAATATCAGATGGTTCTGATATTTGTTGAGACGGAAACAGGTGAACTCTCAGAGAGGGAACAGACAATACGACAACTGCAGCAGTCAGAATGCCGAGTCCTATAGAACGAAGTATATACGCTACCATGCTTTTCAATTCACTCTCTGTTTAGCTTAGTTTTACAAGAAGTTTATGGTCACGATAAGTGAAGCGTTGTATAACTATATCGTTTGTATCATGTTGATAAAGTAGTACAAGTATGAGCAGGGAGGATAACATTGTCTGAGTTAATAAGAAACGGACCTTTCGCAATAAAAGATCCGTTTGATGAATTAAAGATTAGCGAATGACCAGGTAAATAGTTCTGTCTCCACGCTGGATATTCAGTGCCAGAATATCCGGATCTTTATCAAGAATTTTTCTTAGTTGTGCTATGTTTTTAATTCGTTGGCGATTCACACCAATAATAATATCTCCTTCCTGAAGCTGATAGCGCTCCGCCGGAGAGTCTTTTGCAACTTTAGTGACCTTCACACCTTGGATTGAATCACTGTCTATTGTATTGGACAGCTCTGCCCCGGCCAAACCTTTGTGTAAGTTTTCCGCTTTGGTCTTTGTTTCATTCTGTTCACCGAGTGTCACATCAAAAGTCATTGATTTGCCATCCCTCAGAATACCAATTTTCACACCTTTACCGGCACCGAGTGTCGCGACTTTTGCCCGAAGCTCAGAAAAGGTATCAATTTTCTTGTCATTTACAGAGGTGATGATATCACCGGCTTTTAATCCTGCTTTATCAGCAGCACTATCCGGTACCACTTCACTGATGAAGGCACCTTTACTGGATTCATATCCCATTGCCTTCGCTAATTCGGAAGTAACCTCACCCCCCTGAACACCAAGCATGCCACGTTTGACTTCACCAAATTCAAGAATCTGGTCGGTCAGGTTTTTCATCATATTTGAAGGAATGGCAAATCCAATACCGATATTTCCGCCATTTGGTCCAAGAATTGCGGTGTTAATACCGATCAATTCCCCTTTCAGGTTGACCAATGCACCACCAGAGTTACCACTATTGATAGCTGCATCTGTCTGGATAAAATTCTCAAAATTCTCAATATTCAGGCCACTTCTGCCTAAGGCTGAAATAATGCCTGAGGTAACGGTTTGTCCCAGGCCAAATGGGTTTCCAATTGCTACGGAGAAATCGCCGACCCTGATTTTGTCTGAGTCAGCAACTTTTATTTCTGTCAGGTTTTTTGCTTTATTCAGTTTGATTAAAGCAATATCAGACATTTTGTCTCCACCAACTAGTTCGGCATCATATTCCCGGCCATCATGCAATTTCACACGAATTTTATCTGCACTATTGATGACGTGATAATTTGTAACCACGTAACCTTTATCTTTATCGATGATGACACCGGAGCCTAAGGCTTTGAAGGGGCGTTCTTGCAGCTTTTCCGTTGGAAAGTCAGGTCCAAAGAAAAACCTGAATTGTTCCGGAAGGCGCTGACGGGATACCTGAGTGCCTTCAACAGCGATACTGACAACAGCTGGTGTTACTTTTTCAAGCATTGGGGCGAGACTGGGAACCTGTTCCCCGTTGACTGCCAATGGTAAAGCAGCACTTGCTGGTAATGGGGTAATGACAGAGCTAATGCATAATGATAGAGCGGTTAATGCAAGTAAAGGTTTTTTCATCCTAAAACTCCTCTTCATAGAACGCCTTTATTAACTTCTTGAGCTGTGTTTCAACAAAAAGTATCAAAGGAATAAGTGTGTTTTATGACTCAAAAACCTTAACTTAGTTCACAAATTTTTTAGTTGCTTTGTACACCAACGATATCTTTTGAGTGGATAATCGGTTTATCTTCTGAACGTAGCAGTCCGGTTGCTTCTGATGCATAATCCTTAGGTGGCTGCTCTGGTTGAGGGTTTTTATCCTTCTCAGTGCTTTCAACCGGGCTATGCTTAGCGATTGTTTTTATAAACGGATTATCCTGTTCAGGAAGATTAGGAATTAACTCGGAAGAGGTTTTTGCTAAATGTTGATATAGCTTAGTGTAGTCTTTGCCAATTGCATCCAGCATTTCTGCCGTCTGAGCAAAATGATCAACGAGTTCCTGACGTTGCTGTTCAATAGTAAATTTTGCACTGTCTAAGTCTTTTTGCAGGGATTTTTGATTTTTATATTGTGGTGTCGTCAGACGGGTAATAATAACACCGGCAATACATCCGGCCAGTAATCCCACAATTGCGTATATCCAAGGCATAACAGTTCCTTATAGTTATTTATACCCAAATCACCTTGATAACAATTCCTGAAGTGATTTGGGTATAACATACCTTTTGCTTGCAACAACTCGTACTTGGGATATGGTACTATGAGTTTCCTGATGGATAAAGTGAAAGAATGTCACATATCTCTTATAGCCTGTTGTGTTAAAAAATAATCTTATGACTCCAAAACAACGTTATCATTATGATTTAGCAAATAATGCATTTCAGATAGACAGCGCACAGTCTGACGCGATTGATGTGTTGGATGAGCTCTGTTCTCAACTAAATGAGTTTTTGTTACCCCGGGTACAGTCACGTCATACTTTTTTTTCGAAGATCTTCAGGAAAAAAACGATTGAGCAACCTGTACCGAAAGGTGTCTATTTGTGGGGAGGGGTCGGCCGGGGGAAAACATACCTGATGGACATCTTTTTTGAGTCTCTTCCTGCGTCACGAAAAATGAGAATGCACTTCCACCGGTTTATGTATCGTGTTCACGATGAGCTCAAACAGTTAAAAGAAGTGGCTGACCCATTGAAGGTAGTTGCACAGCGTTTTAAGAATGAGACAGATATTATCTGTTTCGATGAATTTTTTGTCTCAGATATCACGGATGCGATGATTCTGGGCACTTTATTTCAGGCACTGTTTGCGCAGGGAATCATTCTTGTTGCAACCTCAAACATACCGCCACACCTGTTGTACCGGAATGGATTACAGCGTGCCCGGTTTTTACCGGCGATTGAATTAATCGAAAACCATTGTCACATTATTAATGTTGATAGTGGTGTCGATTACCGCTTGAGAACTTTAGAGCAGGCAGATATTTATCATTTTCCAAATGATGATAAATCGAGAGCTGATCTTAACCGATATTATGACCAGCTTATTAATCAGCAGGGAAATGAGTTTGAAGGAAGCATTGAAATTAATAACCGCCGTATTCCAATCATTAAAGCGAGTCATGGCGTATTACTGATAACATTTGAGCAGTTGTGTGAGACGATGAGAAGTGCGGCTGACTACATAGAAATGTCTCGTTTGTACCATACAGTAATATTAGCTGATGTAAAGCAAATGAGTGAAGTGATGGATGATGCAGCCCGTCGATTTATTGCGTTGGTTGATGAGTTCTATGAACGGCGTGTCAAACTGATTATTTCCGCTGAAGTTGCCCTGGAGCAGCTGTATTCCGGGGGACGGCTTGAATTTGAATTCCAGCGTTGCCAGTCTCGTTTAACTGAAATGCAGAGTCGTGAATATCTTGCCAGAGAGCACTTATCTTAGCCGATGACTTAGCCAGATAATCAGTTTAAAGAAAAATGCCTGTTTTTAAAGAAAAGAGGTGATTTTTTCTTCTCTCTTCTCTATAATCCTGCGACCCACCGTTACTGCAGACCTTTTTTGAGCATTATAAGTTCAAAAGCAGGGTCGAGAGTGCCAACCGCTCGAAGGGGTGATGAATGGGCTCTTAGACAGTGTGGGAGTATGGTTTGTACTCCTTGAAATTTAAACTGAAAGAAACGGGTTATTATTAGCATGAAAACTTTCGTTGCTAAACCAGAAACTGTAAAACGCGACTGGTATGTTGTAGACGCTGAGGGGAAAACTCTGGGTCGTCTGGCAAGTGAAATTGCATCTCGCCTGCGTGGCAAGCATAAAGCTGAATACACTCCTCACGTTGATACTGGTGATTACATCATCGTTGTCAATGCTGAGAAAGTTACTGTAACTGGTAACAAAGCGAAAAACAAAATGTATTACCGTCACTCTGAGTTTCCGGGTGGTTTGAAATCAATCTCTTTTGACAAGCTGATTGATCGTAAACCGGAAATGGCGATTGAGCTGGCAGTAAAAGGTATGCTACCACGTGGTCCTCTTGGCCGTGCTATGTATCGTAAGCTGAAAGTTTACGCTGGCGCTGAGCATAACCATGTTGCTCAACAACCAAAAGTACTGGACATCTAATTGGGGATTACGAAAATGGCAGAGAATCAATACTACGGCACAGGCCGTCGCAAAAGCTCAGCTGCACGTGTTTTTATCAAACCAGGCAGCGGCAATATCGTCATTAACAAGCGTAGCCTAGACGAGTATTTTGGTCGTGAGACTGCTCGCATGGTTGTTCGTCAGCCTTTAGAGCTTGTTGAAATGACTGAGAAGCTTGATCTTTACATCACTGTTAAAGGTGGTGGTATTTCAGGTCAGGCTGGTGCAATTCGTCACGGTATTACTCGTGCACTAATGGAGTTCGATGAGTCTCTTCGTCCAGCACTTCGCGCTGCTGGTTATGTGACTCGTGATGCTCGTCGTGTTGAACGTAAGAAAGTTGGTCTTCGTAAAGCACGTCGTCGCCCACAGTTCTCAAAGCGTTAATATCGATTTACGATTTTATAATGCAAAAACCCGGCTTCTGGCCGGGTTTTTTTATATGATAAGATTTTTGCAGTAGCGCAAAGAGTGTTGGCGTGGTGTGCCGCGATTGTGTTACTATACCGTGCTGTTTTTAATCAATACTGAACTATCAATGGAGGCTTCGCTCCATTGTTCTATCTTTATATATGCTGGAGGATCCATGGCTGTTGCTGCCAATAAACGTTCTGTGATGACGTTATTTTCAAGTGCTTCTGATATTTATAGTCATCAGGTAAGAATTGTTCTGGCTGAAAAAGGTGTAAGTGTTGAAGTTGAGTTAGTTGATGAATTAAACCTGCCTGCGGAACTTATAGAGTTAAATCCATATAAGTCTGTTCCGACTCTTGTTGATCGTGAACTTGCGCTTTATGACTCGAAAATTATTATGGAGTATCTGGATGAGCGTTTTCCGCATCCTCCTTTAATGCCTGTCTATCCAGTTGCACGTGGTAATAGCCGTTTGATGATTTATCGCATTGAGAAAAACTGGTATTCATTGGCTGAAAAAATTGAGAATGGCAAGCCTGATGAAGCTGATTCAGCGCGTAATAAATTACAAAATGATTTGTTAACTTTAGCGCCGGTGTTTGCAGAATTCGAATACTTCATGAGTGAAGAGTTTAGTCTGGTTGATTGTTACCTGGCTCCTTTGTTGTGGCGTCTTCCTGTTCTGGGTATTGAGTTAACTGGCCCGGGATCAAAGGAACTGAAAGTTTATATGAATCGTGTGTTTGAACGTGATTCGTTCCTCGCATCTCTGACAGAAACCGAGCGTGAAATGCGTTTATCCCGTTAATTAATTCTGGGTATTGAGACTTCATGGATAATATGACTCCGCGTCGACCTTATATGCTCCGTGCATTTTATGATTGGCTGCTGGAAAATGATTTAACGCCTCATCTGGTTGTTGATGCAACACTTCCGGGGGTTCGTGTTCCTGTTGAGTTTATCCGCGATGGGCAGATTATTTTAAATATCGCTCCCCGTGCTGTTGGCCATCTTGAGTTGGGTAATGATGCCATTACTTTTCATGCCAGATTTGGTGGTGCGCCTCATTCAGTGATCGTTCCGCTCTATGCAGTTCAGGCTGTTTATGCCCGTGAAAACGGTGCTGGAACAATGTTTGAACCTGAAGACGCTTATGTACGTCAAATTGAAAACGCAGATGAAGAGCCGGGTGGTCTGGTTCGTGTTGACACTGATATGGAGGAGTCTTCTCTTTCAGTATCTGAAGATGATGGTTCAGAGCCATCGCGACCAAAAGGTAAGCCAAGCTTAAGAGTGATTAAATAAGAAAAAGCAGCCATCCGGCTGCTTTTTTAGTTGTCATCCCTAAACCACCGCCTTGGGCGGTGGTGATTGAACCTTGGGGCTATTGCCCGAAGAAATGCCCATGTTAGAAGTAAACCTCTTATTCACCACAAGTAAGAGGAAACAAAAAACATGGGCGACTATAGAAGTTCATCACATGTCTATTGGCGTTGTAAATACCATATAGTTTGGACGCCGAAATACAGATTCAAGATCCTGAAAGGTAACGTAGGTAAGGAGCTTTATCGCTCAATCTATATTTTATGCAATATGAAAGATTGCGAGGTCTTGGAACTAAATGTTCAGCAAGATCATGTTCATCTGGTTGTGATAGTTCCACCAAAAGTGTCTATCTCAACGTTGATGGGGATGTTGAAAGGACGTTCGGCAATCCGGTTGTTTAACAAATTCCCGCATATAAGAAAGAAGCTCTGGGGAAATCATTTTTGGGCAAGAGGTTACTTTGTCGATACGGTTGGCGTAAATGAAGAAATCATCAGACGTTACGTCAGACACCAAGATAAGAAAGATCAAGAATACGAGGCGCAGTTAGAGTTGAAGATGAACTAACAGCGCGAGAATGCTCCCTTTCAGGGGGCTGTAAACCAAAGCCGCCTTCTAAGAAGGCGGATTTTTACTATCCTTCTGTTCAGCGAATTACCGACAGAGCAGTTTATGCTCTGGGTTAAGAATCTTATTCATTGCTTCCTGGTAATTTTCTTCGACATCTTTTGCTGATTGGCAGCGAACGCCCAGATATTCTAATTTGCCGTCCTCAATGCCATAGACAACGCCGTGAAGCTGAATTTTTTGTCCCCGCTCCCAGGCATTTTGCAATATGGTTGAATTCCCGAGGTTATAGACCTGCTCTGCGACGTTAATCTCAGCCAGTTTATCAGAGCGTTCCTCCGGGGACATGTGGTTGAGATAATCCCGGTGTTTGAAATATAAATCTCTGATATGTAGCAGCCAGTTATTGATTAAACCCAGCTTAGGATTATCAATGGCGGCGTTTACCCCACCACAGTGGTAGTGCCCACATATCATGATGTGTTTAACTTTTAAAACATCGACAGCATATTGAACAACAGATAAACAGTTTAAATCGGTATGAACGACAAGATTTGCAACGTTTCTGTGAACAAATAATTCCCCGGAGTAAAGACCGGTAAGTCGCTCTGCAGGAACCCGGCTGTCAGAGCATCCAATCCACAGAAAATCAGGGTTTTGCCCTTCTGCCATTTTTGAAAAGTACTCAGGGTTCTCTTCTTTAATCGACTGGGACCACTTGGCATTATTTTCAAATAAGTGTTTTAACTTAGGCATCTTACGTTCCCTTAGTACATTTGTCGTAAGTTCATGTAGCGAAGACAATAATAACAAGGCTATCATATGGTTCCTTCATATGATGCCCGGGTCAATATACACAATATCAGGGGACTCGCCTAAATGTTTCTGTCTCATCTGATGAGTTGTTTTTCCAAAGAAAGATGAACCGGGTGAATCATCTGATGTGATATTTAGCCTGAAAATTTTCTTAAAGAGATGATGACTGTGAAAAGACAGTCAGTGGTGTTAGGGTTGAAATTTTAATCATCAGCCAACATATGAGTATCATTCAGCGAAACCCATATCGATGAGGTGCCAGCTTTCAGTATGAATGCATTAGTAATCGAAAATTTGAGAAAAACCTACGCAGGAGGTTTTGAAGCGCTTAAAGGGATCAGCCTTTCCGTGCAGAAAGGAGACTTTTACGCTTTATTAGGTCCGAATGGTGCAGGTAAGTCCACGACCATTGGTATTATTTCCTCTTTAGTAAACAAGACATCAGGAAAAGTTTCCATATTTGGTGATGATCTGGATGAACGTCTGGAACAGGCAAAGCTGAATATCGGTCTGGTCCCGCAGGAGTTTAACTTCAATCAGTTCGAGACGGTTGAACAAATCGTGCTGCAGCAGGCCGGATATTATGGTGTTGCCCGCAATGTTGCAAAAGAAAGGGCGCACAAGTATTTATCGCAACTGGATCTGTGGGAAAAGCGTAAAGAGCGGGCAAGAAACCTCTCCGGGGGAATGAAAAGACGTTTGATGATAGCCAGAGCCCTGATGCATGAGCCTCAGCTATTAATTCTGGATGAGCCGACAGCGGGCGTTGATATTGAGCTCAGGCGATCCATGTGGGATTTCCTGAAACTCATTAATGAACAGGGGGTGACGATCATTTTGACCACGCATTATCTGGAAGAAGCGGAAATGCTGTGCCGGAATATCGGTATTATTCACCGTGGTGAATTGATCGAGAACACCTCGATGAAATCACTGTTGAGTAAACTACAGGTGGAAAGTTTTATTCTCGATGTTGATAGTGATCCGGAAAAAATCCCTGAGCTGTCGAATGTACTGAAGCAGACATTTCATGGGGGATCTCTGGAAATCGAGGTTGGAAAAGAACAGGGTTTAAACCATATATTCAAACAGTTATCGGAGCATGGTATTCATGTGCTTTCTATGCGGAATAAAGCCAACCGTCTGGAAGAACTATTCGTAACTATTGTCAGTGAGCAGAAGTGAGAAAATGATGCATAAGCTTTACTGGACGGCGTTTTGCAGTTTATTAAGAAAAGAAATCATCCGTTTTGGCAGAATCTGGGTTCAGACACTGGTTCCGCCAGCCATTACCATGATGCTTTATTTTATTATTTTTGGTCAGTTGATCGGTTCCCGTATCGGAGAAATGCATGGTTTCAAATACATGGAATACATTGTTCCCGGGCTGATTATGATGTCCGTGATTACGAATTCATATTCCAATGTTGCCTCCTCTTTTTTCAGTGCCAAAATGCACCGGAACATTGAGGAGCTGTTAGTTGCCCCCGTACCGAACTATGTCATCATCTGGGGCTATGTGATGGGGGGCGTTGCCCGGGGGCTGTGTGTCGGTACGCTGGTGACCTGTGTTTCTCTGTTTTTCGTTCATTTGCAGGTGCACCACTGGGCCGTCATTATCACCACAATTTGTCTGACTTCTGTTGTCTTTGCACTTGGTGGGCTGATCAACTCTATTTATGCCAAAACATTTGATGATATTTCCATCATTCCGACGTTTGTCTTAACACCGCTGACTTACTTAGGTGGCGTTTTTTATTCACTCTCTTTACTTCCGGAATTCTGGCAGTATGTGTCGAAAATTAATCCGATCGTTTATATGGTCAATGCGTTTCGTTATGGCTTCTTAGGGGTGTCTGACGTCAGCATCTATATGTCTTTTGGTGTGCTGTGTGGTTTTGTCATTATTCTATATGCACTGGCGCATTATCTGGTGAAGAATGGGGTTGGATTAAGAACATAATCAAACGTTATCCATACTTGAAACGGGAGTCTCTTTGAGGCTCCCGTTTTTGGTTTACAGGGATATATACCCAAGCAACCTGAACCCTGCATCTTCAGGTTGTTTGGGTATAAGTAACTTTTGGGTTAATACAATCTTCGTAGATGCAGATAATTTTATTATTTAGGTATATTAAATCTCAGATTATGGCTCACAAAAAAGATTATTTAACATACCAATTTGATGAATCTGGCGTACTATCCGAAAATTTAGTCAAGTAATCATGGAGAAGAATGATGCCGGTTATTCCTTTAGAAGAGATTCAGGTGCGATTTAAGCAGGCACTGCTGAAGCGGGATATGCCACCTGAGTCCGCGGAAAAATTAGCCGCAGGTTTTGTTGAGATGGCCAATGAAGGTGTCTATTCCCACGGTATCAACCGGTTTCCGGTATTTATTTCTCAGGTTGATCAGGGGCATATCAATCTGAATGCGACGCCGGAATGCGTGAATAGTTTCGGCGCGCTTGAGCAATGGGACTGCCACCTTGGCCCCGGTATTTTAAACGGGCTGACCTGCAGTGAAAGAGCGATGGAACTGGCACGGGATTATGGGATTGGTATGGTCGCAATGAGAAATTCCAATCACTGGATGCGGGGCGGGACTTATGCACTGAAAATGGCCCGGGAAGGTTTTGCAGGTATTGCTGCAACTAACTCAATTGCCGTGATGCCTGCCTGGGGTGCCAAAGATTGTCGTATCGGAAATAATCCGCTGATGATGGCGATAGCCGGTGAGCCGCCGGTTTTGGTTGATTGCTCCATGAGCCAGTATTCGAATGGACAGCTTCAGAATCATGCTCTGGCTGGACAATCACTATCTGTTCCCGGAGGATTTGATAATGATGGCAATCCGACGACAGATCCGGACGTTCTGCTGGACAATAAACGCCTGATGCCGATGGGATTCTGGAAAGGATCCTCATTATCTATTGTGCTGGATATGATGCTGACAGCAATTTCCGGAGGCAATTCTGTCCGGGCCTTAACCGAAGATGTCGGTGCTGAGTTCGGTGTTTCACAGTTTCTGATTGCGATCGATATCAGTAAAACTATGGGGCAGGCGCAATTTAAACAGGAGATGCAGCGTATCAGAGCGTATGTGCTTGCTTCGGAGCCGGGAGAAACCGGTCAGGTTAAAATTGCCGGTTCCGGTATTCAGGCTTATATCGATAAACATCAGCTGCAGGGTGGTATTGAGATTCACCCGGAGATCTGGCAACAGATTCTCTCACTTTAATCTGTGATATTTTTCAAGAGGAGTCTTCGGCTCCTCTTCTGTGACTGGCCGTCGTGTTTTTTTTGCTGGTCCGCGATACGGGGTTAAACACGGGTCATCTTACATGTATGTCCAGCTTGTCATGAGAATACTGGCAGCAAGTACCAGGCTGAATTTAATAAAAAATAAAATGGGCTGAATTGTTTTCATGCGTCATTCCTTTCCGTTACAAATGTTTCTGTGTGATATTGAGTATTTTAATGATGTTATATGATTACGTAAATATATTACATAGTGACGTTTGTTTTTTGAACAAAATCACTTACATCAACCAAAATGTATTTTTATTACCGTCATCTGGTTACTGTATCTGTAAGCTGTGACGTTTTTATATACATCCAGTTCTGTTTATCTTTCTCCTGACCTCCTCTGATTTTATTGTGACGAACCCATCCATCATCATTTCTCTGCTCTGATCTTTAACTTTGTTGTTCCGTATTGTGGAACAAAATAGGTAATAAATTTCAAATTTAATCAATCGGCTCACAAAGTGAACAATTTTGTATTTCTGTTTTTGGAATAAGGAGTAGTATTTTTTCGTAATGTGGAATTGATTGGAGATAGACATGCCTCTTATATCTTTAAAAGAGTTACAGCACCAGTTTGAAAGCGCCTTAACAAAAAGAGGAATGCTGCCTGATTCGGCAGCGAAACTGGCCGCAGGGTTTGTTGAGATGGCGAATGAAGGCACGTATTCCCACGGAATTAACCGTTTCCCGGTATTTATCGATCAGGTTGATCAGGGACACATCAACCTGAATGCAACACCTGAATGTGTCAAAAGTATTGGTGCACTTGAACAGTGGGATTGTCATTTAGGCCCAGGTGTTTTAAATGGCCTGATTTGTTCAGAAAGGGCCATAGAACTGGCCAGAGAATATGGTATCGGCATGGTGGCGATGAAAAACTCGAACCATTGGATGCGGGGCGGAGCTTATGTTCTCAAAATGGCAAGAGCGGGTCTGGCCGGTATCGCATCAACGAACTCTATTGCTGTGATGCCAGCCTGGGGCGGAAAGGATCACCGGGTGGGAAGTAATCCGCTGATTATGGCGATGCCGGGAGATCCACCGGTTCTGGTCGATTGTTCAATGACGCAGTATTCCTACGGACAACTCCAGAACTATGTGCTGGCAGACAAAGAGTTACCTGTTGTTGGTGGTTTTGATGACGAAGGAAACCTGACCCGTGACCCGCATGTACTTTGGGAAAACAAACGGATGCTGCCCATGGGATTCTGGAAAGGTTCATCGATGGCAATTGTGCTGGATATGCTGATTACAGCAGTCAGTGGCGGCCATTCAGTGCCTGCGCTGACGGATGATGTCGGTGCCGAGTTTGGTGTGTCGCAGTTTCTGATAGCCATTGATGTCAGCCAAACAATGAATAGTCACCAGCTTGGTGAAGAAATGCAGCGTATTAAAGACTATGTACTGGCCTCTGAACCTGCTGAAAGTGGTCAGGTAATGATTGCCGGTTCTGAAATTGAACGTTTCATTGAGCAACATAAACAGCAAGGCGGTATCGAAATTCACGACGAAATCTGGCAGCAGATTCTTTCACTCTAGCATATATATTTTTAATGACTGGAGGCGTATATGCGTAACATATTGAAATGGATATGGAAAAGCATTGATATCATCATGGCTGCTATTTTGGTGGCAATGCTGATCCTGGTCTTTACTAACGTGATTTTAAGATACGGCTTTTCTTCCGGATTGAGGGAATCGGTCGAACTTTCAAGGATGGGGCTGGTATGGGTCGTTCTGCTTGGGGCCGTGATTGTCCTCAAGCGGGATGAGCACCTTGCCGTCACTGAATTCACTGAAAATCTGATGCCGCGCTGGGTGCCTTTTCTCCGGCGTATCGGCTGGGCGGTTATTTTGTTGTCAGTAGGTATGTTGTTCTATGGCTCTTTTAACCAAATGATGGACAACTGGCAGGACATCTCTCCGCTGACCGGACTGCCTTCCGCACTATTCTATCTTGCCGGGGCGATTTCCGGCGGCTTAATGAGTGTGCTGGCGCTGGGACGAATTTTCTCACCATCCTGGTTAACCGAAGAAAAGCCGGAGGATAAAGAATGACGCTTGCTATTTTTCTGGTCGTGCTGATTGTTTCCATCATCTTAGGCCTGCCTGTTGCTTTTGCGTTACTGCTGTCATCCATTGCGTTGATGATGCATATGGATCTGTTCAGCTCTGATATTCTGGCTCAGGCGCTCGTCAATGGTGTGGACAGCTTTACCCTGCTGGCGATCCCATTCTTCCTGATCGCCGGAGAAGTGATGTCGGCTGGTGGCCTCTCGACCCGGATTGTCCGGCTGGCAACCTGCTATGTCGGCCATATGCAAGGCGGACTGGGTTATGTTGCCATCATGACATCGGTACTGCTTGCTGGCCTTTCCGGTTCCGCTGTTGCTGATGCGGCTGCACTGGTCAGTATTCTTTACCCGATGATGAGAGCTGCAAAATATCCGGAAAGCTCCTCGATGGGGCTGCTGGCTGCCGGCGGTATTATCGCACCGGTTATTCCGCCATCTTTGCCCCTGATTCTGGTGGGTGTTGCTGGTGGTATTTCGATTAAGAACCTGTTCCTTGGCGGTATTGTGCCTGGTTTGTTAATGGGGATGACGCTGATGTTTGTCTGGGCCATGGTGGTTCGTTCTGAATCACTTGAAGTTCAGTCAAGAGCTTCAAAAGCTGAAAAGCGGGCAGCCCTGAAAGATGGTATCTGGGCGTTGTTGCTGCCGATCATCATTATTGGCGGTATCCGCTTCGGCATCTTTACGCCGACAGAAGCTGCCGTCGTTGCTGCGGTTTATGCCATTTTTGTCTCTTCAGTAATTTACAAAGAGATTAATCTGAAAAGTTTTTATCAGATTCTGCTGACGGCTGGCCGCTCGACAGCCATGGTGATGTTTTTAGTCGGTTGCGCCATGGTAGCTGCCTGGCTGATTACCGTCGCACAACTTCCCCAACAGCTGGCCCAGCTACTGGGACCACTGGTACAAAGCCCCCGTTTATTGATGGCAGTCATTATGCTCATGGTGCTGTGTGTCGGCATGGTAATGGATTTAAGTCCTTCCATTCTGATTTTGGTGCCTTTGCTGATGCCTGTGATCAAACAAGCCGGGATCGATCAAACATACTTCGGACTGATGTTTGTCATTAATTGCTCTATCGGGCTGATTACCCCGCCGGTGGGAACAGTGCTGAATGTGGTTTGTGGCGTGTCAAAAGTGCCGATGTCAAAAGCAGTAAAAGGCGTATTCCCGTTTATTCTGGCTTACGTTCTGCTGTTGATTCTGTTTGTGATTTTCCCGGGCATGATAACTATACCAATGAAATTTATTATCGGATAACGGAGAAACAACATGAAATCACTATTTAAAATTGCAGGTTTGACAGCAACATTGCTGCTGTCTTCTGCACCCGGTTATGCGACCACATTAAAGCTTGCGCATGCTGCACCCAAATCAGATTTGCAGCAGGATATGTCTCTGTTCTTCAAAAAAGAAGTTGAAGCACGTTCGCACGGTAGTCTTAAAGTGAACATCTTCCCGCAGGGTCAGCTGGGTAACGATAAACAGATGATTGATGGAACCCGGGCCGGCATTATTGATATTTCAATGGTGGGATTAAATAACTGGTCGGGACTCTTGCCTGAATCTGCCGCATTCACGCTGCCTTACATATTTCCGGATCGCCAGACCGCTTATAAAGTACTGGATGGCCCGGTCGGGAAAGAAGTGCTCACATCGATGGAGAAATTCGGCATTAAAGGTCTGGGATATCCTGAAAATGGCTACCGGAATATGACCAATAACCGCGGGCCAATCAGAACCCCTGAAGATGTTGCCGGGTTGAGAATGCGGGTGAACAGTTCAAAAGCACTCAGTGACATGTTTAACCGGCTTGATGCCAACCCGCAGCAAATACCGGTGGCTGAATTGTATACAGCACTGGAAACCGGTGTGGTCGATGCACAGGATCACCCGATTGGTGTGACGCTCTCATTTAAATTCTACGAAGTTCAGAAATATCTCAGCATGACACAGCATGCCTACTCACCTTTGGTGCTGACGATGAATCTGCGCAAATTTAAAAAACTGACGCCGGCAGAGCAAAAGGTGATTGCTGATGTTGCAAAAGATGCGGTTGAGATGCAGCGACAGCTAAGCATCAAAAAAGAAGATGAAATGATCGCTGAGCTGGAATCGCATGGTATGAAGGTGAACCGGGATGTGGATGGTGCAGCATTCCAGGCGGTTGTAAAACCGGTATGGAACAGTTTCATTAAAGCCAATGGCGATACCATGATTAATAAAATTATCAATGCGGAAAAATAATGAATCATGGCGTGCTGTATTTTTTATATCAGGCACGCCGTTTTATCGCATCTTGATTATTTTTGGGAGGAGATTATGTATTCCGAAATAAAACAAAAGGTATTAGAAGCGAATTTGAAATTGCCTGAATATGGTTTGGTGACGTTTACCTGGGGAAATGTTTCTGAAATTGACCGGGAAAATAATATCATTGCCATCAAACCATCCGGTGTTGAATATAATCAACTGAAACCGGAAGATATTGTTGTGCTGGATTTAGACGGTCATATCATTGAAGGCAAGTTAAATCCATCCAGTGATACCAAAACACATATTGAATTATACAAAGCATTTTCTGACATTGGCGGTATTGTTCACACTCATTCACGTCATGCAACTATCTGGGCTCAGGCCGGGCTTGATATTCCGGCACTGGGAACAACCCATGCGGATTATTTCTACGGCAATATTCCCTGTACCCGGCCACTGACACCTGATGAAATTGAACAGGATTACGAGAAAAATACCGGGCTGGTGATTGTTGAGGAATTTGCCCGCCGGGCAATTGATCCACAGGCCGTGCCAAGTGCAGTTATTTCCGGTCATGCACCATTTTGCTGGGGAAAAGATGCAAATGATGCCGTTCATAATGCGGTGGTGCTGGAAGAAGTTGCCCTGATGGCTTTAGGCACCCGTTCATTAAATTCAGGTATTTTTATTCAGAAAGAACTTTCAGATAAGCATTATTACCGTAAACATGGCAGTGATGCTTATTACGGGCAGAAATGAAAATGAATTAATTTATTCGCTTATCTGCTGTTTTATTTAATTTGTCTGTGTGGTTTTTATTTCGGTGAAATATCCGGAATGTACCTGTGTACTTGAATTTTATTACACGAAGAAATTCACTGTTTATACCCAAACAACCTGAAGATGCAGGTTTCAGTGAGATTTGTCCGGCTCTGAGACAAGGCACTGATTTGAAGACATAGTTATTCTACGTTGAAAATCAGTAACGCCGTATCAGAGCCTGACAAACTCACCCGCAGGGCGTGAGCTGAAAGGCACATTTCTGCGTCAAGAGAATTTGAAAGGTGGGTACATTCCTGCATTCTCTTTCCTTGAACTGTACCTTTCGGCTGCACGCTGAATCCTGCATCTTCAGGTTGCTTGGGTATACCGGCAGAATATTTTCTGAATGGTCTCGGAGGTTGTATGAATTATTATCTGGGCATTGATTCGGGCGGCACCATGTTAAAAGCCTGTTTATTTGATCGTCAGGGCAGGCAGGTTGCATTATATCGCGAAAATACCCGGGTTATTTGTGAACAACCCGGATGGGTCGAACGGGATGTTGAGCAATACTGGCAGGAAGCATGCCGGGCGATCAAAGGTGTGATTAGCCAAAGCGGTATTGATCCGGTTCAGATTAAAGGCCTGAGTATTTCAGCCCAGGGGAAAGGACTTTATCTGCTGGATAGAAACGGCAATGCACTGCGCAATGGCATTTTATCTTCTGACAGCAGGGCGATAGATATTGTCCGGCAGTGGCAATGTGAAGGGATTCCGGAAAGAATTTATCCACTGACGTTACAAACATTATGGACCGGCCATCCGGTTTCGATACTTCGCTGGATTAAGGTTCATGAGCCGGATGTGTACAACCGGACCGGGGCGATCCTGATGTCACATGATTACCTGCGTTACCGGATGACCGGCCGGGTGCAGGCTGAAATTACCAATATGTCTGAAAGTAATTTCTTTAATGCAGTGGATAAAAAATATGATCCCGAACTGCTGAAGATTTTTGAAATTGAAGAATCGGGGAGTGCTTTACCGGAACTGATTTACCCCACTGATTTATCGGGAAACATCACGGAAGAAGCTGCTGAAAAAACGGGGCTGGTTGCAGGCACGCCTGTGTATGGCGGGTTATTCGATGTGGTGTCAACGGCAGTTTGTTCGGGGATTAACTCAGATGAAACTTCCCTTAATTTTGTCATGGGAACATGGTCGGTGACCTCAGGCATTACCACGGACTCAGATCCCGGGGGAGATGAGCGATTTGTCTACGGGCAATACGCGATTCCCGGTGAGTATATTGTTCATGAGGCCAGTCCGACGTCTGCCAGCAACTATGAATGGTTTACGCCTTATCTTGGAGAAAACGGGGCTTTCAATCACCGTGAGAATGAGGCCTTGGTCGCAGCACTGCCGCCACTTGATGCCGATATTTTGTTTGTTCCTTTTCTTTACGGCTCTAACGCGGGTCTCGGGTTAAAAGCCTCACTCTATGGCGTGCAGGCGCATCATACCAAAGGACATCTGATTCAGGCGATCTGGAAAGGGATTCTGTTCTGCCACTATGTGCATCTGCAAAAAATGCTCAGACGTTTTCCCCGGATCAAGCGGCTGCGGGTGAGTGGTGGTTCCGCACAGTCTCTGACCTGGATGCAGATGCTGGCGGATATGACCGGTTTAACGCTTGAAATTCCATTGCTGGAAGAAACCGGCGCGATGGGGGCTGCACTGGTGTCGATGATCGGAGCGGGAGAGTACCCGGACTTCGGCCGGGCACTCGCCGCACTGGGTACTGAGGTGAAAGTGATTCACCCAAACCCTGAGTTGTATTCAGACTATCAGTCTCAGTTTTCCCGTTATGAACGCTATATCCGCTGCCTTCAGCAATTCGAAAACATGGTGTAAAAACAGAGGAGATCGTATGAAAAAGCCTTTATTACAAGTGGCACTTGATTCAGCCGATATGGCGACGGCTCTGCAGCACGCCAGCTGCATTGCTGAGCATGTTGATGTCATCGAAGCAGGGACTGTACTTGCCTTTGCTCAGGGAATGGAAGCGGTCCGGGAACTGCGAAAACGATATCCGGCGCACCGTCTGGTCTGTGATATGAAGTTGCTGGATGCGGGAGAAATGCTGGCAACAGGTGCTATGTCAGCCGGGGCGGACTGGATTACGGTAGGTGCAGCTGCGCATATAGAAACGGTATCCGCTGCGCATCAGGTGGCCACTCAAATGGGAGGCGAAGTGCAGATTGAGTTGTTCGGACACTGGACCTTAGCTGATGCAAAGTTGTGGAAGGAGCATGGTATCAGTCAGGTGATTTATCATCGTTCCAGAGATGCTAAGGCCGCCGGTGTCTGTTGGGGGCAAGCTGATCTGACACGAATGAAGGATTTGTCGGATTTGGGACTGAGCGTGTCTGTGACCGGTGGCATTGTTCCGGAAGATATTCATTTATTCAGGGAAATTGATGTTCAGGCTTTCATTGCTGGCCGGGCATTGACCGGCAGCAATGGTGTGCAGATAGCTGAGTCATTCCATCAGGAAATTAACCGCTACTGGCAGGGGTAAATCATGAGTGAACAGGTGAAGTCACTGGTCAAGTCCATGATGGTTCTGGAGTATCTGAGTCATCATCCGGATGGTGCCGCATTACATGAAGTTACCCGGCAGACCGGGATTAATAAAACCTCGGTTTACCGGATGTTGACCACATTCGAAGCGCTCGGATATGTGACACAGCAGGCATCGACCAAGAATTACCGGCTGACCCTGAAATTGCTGCACATCGGGCATTCTGCTCTGAGCTCCGATGTTCTGACAACCATCCGGCCAGAGCTGAACGCCTTGATGACGGCGCTGGATGAAACGGTCAATCTGATTTCCCGCGAAGGAGACAAAATTGTCTTCCGGGATAAACTTGAACCCAGATACGCTTCTTTCCGGACCCGGACCTTTGTCGGTATTTATGCGGAGATGTACTGCACCGCTGCCGGGAAAGTCTTTCTGGCCTTTTCTACCAGTGAAGATCAGGAAAATTACTGGCAGCGGAATACCCGCCTGTTCCAAAAGCTGACTGACAACACCATCACTGAAAAAAGTCATTTTTTTGAAGAGTTGAAGATGATTCGCGCTCAGGGTTATGCCGTTGATAACGAAGAAAATGAAGCCGGAATATCCTGCACGGCAGTGCCGGTTTTTGATAATTCAGGGACACCCGCTTATGCGGTGAGTGTTTCAACACTGACACCGCGGTTAAGAAATATGGGGCCTGAAAATCTGGCCGGTATGATTCAGAAAGCGACATCCGCAATTGAGCAGGAGTTGTTTAAGAAATAGCGGGTCAACAGACTCTGCTCAATGTTTGATTCACAAGGTAGCCATAACAGAAAGGATCACCACCATGTATCACGATCAAAGAACAGCCAGACTGGGGCTTTATGAAAAAGCGATGCCAGCCGCTCTGAGCTGGGAAGAGAAATTAACTTACGCCAAATCCCTCGGGTTTGATTTTGTCGAAATATCCGTTGACGAAACAGCAGAGCGGCGTGCCCGGCTGGACTGGAATAAAGAAGAAGTCCGGGCCTTACGTCAGCTCTGTTTTGAGCATGAAATGCCACTGCAAAGTCTGTGTTTGAGCGCGCACCGGAAATTTCCGTTTGGATCAGATGATCCGGCCATCCGGGAAGAAGCATATCAGATCATGAAAAAAGCCATTGCACTGGCTTATCAGCTGGGGGTCAGAACCATTCAGCTGGCCGGATATGATGTTTACTACGAACCGCAATCCGGGGAAACGCATCAGCGGTTTATTGAAGGGATGCAGTGGGCTGCCCGTCAGGCAGAACGCGCCGGTGTCATGCTGGCCGTTGAAATTATGGATACGCCTTATCTGAATTCTCTGACCAAATTTGAAGTACTGAAACGTGAGGTCTCGTCGCCATTTTTTATGGCTTATCCGGATGTGGGGAATATCAGTGGCTGGAATCATGATGTCAGTACGGAGATTCAGCTCGCTCAGGATCATATTGTGCAGATTCACCTGAAAGATACATTGAAGGTGAAAGATGATTTTCCGGGGCAATTCCGTGATTTGCTGATCGGGGCAGGGGAAGTCGATTTTCCATCCGTGTTTTCGACACTGGAGAAAATCAATTACAGCGCGCCGATGGTGATTGAAATGTGGGCACAGGATGAGCACTGGTATCAGAACATTGCAACGGCGAAGCAACGCCTGGCTGAGATGGCCCGTCAGGCAGGTTTTGAGCGTTTCCCGCAGTCCGGCTAACAGCCATTGATCTTCGGTTGTTCAATGACGTTTTCCTGTCTGAGTTGTTCCTCCCTCAGGATGCTGTGGCTATCAGGAATCCCCCTATTTTGCAGCATCCTTTTTTTCTCCGGTGTTTGACTGACCGATATAAAGAATCCATGTGATCTGACTCACTCAAACACCAAAAATTATCCATCTTATTATCAAATAAAGATCTTGCTCACTTTTTAGCCTTCCTTCTGTTTATATCATTATTTGGAATTAAATAATTAAATATTCCATATTATGGTATTTGATTGCGAAGAGAAAATATCTGAGTCTATGTGAGGGATTATGGAATTGATTCATTATTCACAGGAGAGTCTGTTATCCATTGAGCAACTGAGTAAATCTTTTTTTAATTTTGTTGCTCTGGATTCGGTATCTTTTCATGTCCACAAAGGGCGGTGTGTTGCCTTACTGGGTGAGAATGGGGCCGGTAAATCGACCCTGATAAAAACGCTGGCCGGTATTCATAAGAAAACATCCGGCAGGATTATTTTCAAAGGTCAGGAGATCGAAGATGCCGCTCATCTGGTTTCTGCAGACAAAACGCCGATTGCTTTCATCCATCAGGATTTAGGATTAATTGAGTGGATGACCGTTGCCGAGAATATCGGCCTGACACTGGGCTTTCCCAAAAAGTGGGGACTGATTGACTGGAAAGCGGCTGAGAAAAAAGCAGACGAAGTGCTTGCCATGGTCGGGCTTGATGTCAAAGCCAATGACCGGATTTTTAATTTAAGTGCGGCTGAAAAGTCCTTGCTGGCGATTGCCAGAGCCTTGGTTGCAGATGCAGAAGTTCTGGTGCTGGATGAGCCAACTGCTTCACTGGTGGCTGACGATGTGGGCCGGATGTTTGAAGTGCTGGAGCGGTTAAAAGCTCAGGGCGTCGGGATGATTTATGTTTCTCACCGCCTTGATGAGATCCATGAAATTTGTGATGACGTGGTTGTCTTAAGAGATGGTTGCCTGGTGGGTGCCGGTGAAGTCGCTGATTACTCAATCGATGACTTGGTGACGCTGATTGTTGGTTCAGAACAGAGTATGAACTACCGGACACCGCTACAGCCGGAAAATGAAAATATTCTGACTGTGAATGATTTGCAGATTGGCGATCTGGATCCATTTCAGATGACGTTGCGGCAGGGGGAGCTGGTGGCTTTAGCCGGGTTGCGTAATGCCGGACAGGAAGCGATTGGCCAGGCTTTGTTCGGATGTCTGAATATCAAGTCTGGTTCCGTCTGTGTTCAGGGGCGGCCGGCTGATATCCGTTCTCCGGAGAAAAGTATCCAAAGCGGCTTTGCCATGGTGGCGGCTGATCGGGTGAAAGCCAGTATTTGCGGGCCGATGTCTGCACTGGAAAATTTCAACCTCAATCCAACCAATCAGGGGAAAAATAACCTGTCTTACCTTTCCCGTCAGGAAGAATTTGAAACTGTCCTGACGGCGATGAAGCAATACGATGTCCGGCCGTTAGATCCTGAAATTCCGATTAGCTCAATGAGTGGCGGGAATCAACAGAAAGTGATTCTGGCCCGCTGGTTCCATCTCAATAAACCGGTGGTGATTCTGGATAACCCGACCGCAGGGGTTGATATCGGTGCAAGGGCTGAAATTTACAAAATTATGCAGGGCTACATTCGTCAGGGGCTGTCAATTATCGTGATTTCCAGTGACTTCGAAGAAGTCGTCAATATTGCGAATCGTGCGCTGGTATTTAACCGGGGCAGTGTGGTGAAAGAATTAACCGAAGAAGAGGTGACTGTGGCGAATTTACTCAAATATGCGTCCGGTTCAAAGGCAGGAGAGGCAGAATATGGCGACATCTAATATCAAATCAACAGCGTTAGAAACGGAGATCACCATGTCTCTGGGCATGGGAAACCTGCTGACTCAGGTGACAATGCGGTATGGGTTACTGCTCCTGACCATATTTTTAGTCATTCTGTTCAGCCTGACAACCGATACGTTTTTCTCAATGCTGACATTGCAGGCGATTTTAAGTGAAAAGAGTGTGGTGGCAATTTTGGCACTGGCCGCGATGGTGACCATGATTACCGGAAAAATGAACCTGAATGTCGGTTTTGGCGTGACCTTCTGGCACGTATTTGTCATTACATTACAGCAGCGCTATGGGTTTTCATGGGAAGCGGCTGCTGTGATTGTCGTATTCTGCGGCTGTCTGTATGGCGCATTAAATGGCATGCTGGTTGCCCTGGCTGATATTGACTCTTTTGTGGCAACACTGGGCACCGGGACAGTGATCTATGCTGTCTCTCTCTGGCATACCGATGGCCATCAAATCGTGGGTGCGTTGCCGGAAAGCTTCTATCTGTTGAGTGGATTTGAAGTGGCGGGGATTCCTGTTGTGGTTTTTTACCTGATGGCGATTTCCGTACTGCTCTGGCTGGTCAGTGAATATACCGCACTGGGCCGAAAACTTTATGCGGTCGGTGCGAATCCAAATACTGCGGTATTAAACGGCATTAATACCAAAGCCTGTTATATCGGCTCTTATATTGTTTCAGATGGTCTGATTGCTTTTGCCAGTATTCTGCTGGCTTCCCACATCGGGATAGGTTCTTCGTCTGTGGGGCAGGACTATATGCTGCCCGCTTTAGTCGGGGCTTTTCTCGGATCAACCACGTTCAGGGCCGGCCGGGTGAATGTCTGGGGAACACTGATTGGTGTTTCACTGGTCAGTGTTGGTATTTCAGGTCTGCAGCAACTGGGAACGCCTTTCTTTGTCGAGCCGCTGTTCAACGGTGCGATTCTTTTAATTTCGATTACTTTGGCCGGTTTCAGCCAAAAACGTAAACAAACAGCAACCAAAAATAACGTGAAGGTGAAATGATGAATCATAAACTCAAAGCATTAACCGTACTGATTTGTGCCGGTTGTTTAACATCACCCGCCCTGGCTGATTCTGCATCCGACTATGTACAAATGGCAAAAGAGGTTGTCAGCAAGGCGTCATCAGACGCTTTAAGCCAGTTCACACTGCCGGAAGGACCAGCAGCAGCAAAAGATAAAACCGTTATTTTTGTTGCGTCTGACTTGAAAAACAGTGGTGTGCTTGGTGTGGTAAAAGGATATCAGGAAGCCGCCAAAGCCATTGGCTGGAAAGTCCGGGTACTGGATGGTGGCGGGAGTGTGCCGGCACAGTCATCCGCTTTAAAACAGGCACTGGCCCTGCAACCCAATGGTATTGTGGTGGGCGGATTTACTCCCAATACAATGATTCCGACGTTAAGAAAGGCCAAAAAATACGGGATCCACATCGTGAGCTGGCATGCGACGCCGGAACCGGGTCCGATTCCGAATCTCTATATTGAAGATAATATCACCAGCTCTGCCGATGATGTGGCGAAAGTCTCAGCTATGTATGCGATTGCCAAATCAAATGGTAAAGCACACGTGGTGATTTTAACTGATGGACTTTACAGCATTGCTGTCCGTAAAGCGGATGTCATGAAGTCTTATATTGAGAAGTGTGCCGGCTGTTCTGTCCTCTCTTATGCCGATACACCACTGGCAAATACTTCAGCCCGGATCCCGCAACTGACCTATTCCATGGTGCAAAAATATGGTGATAAATACAATTATACGCTGGCGATTAATGACCTGTATTTTGATTACATGGCACCGGCACTGAAATCTTTAGGCAGGAAAAAAGGTCAGGGACCATTCAATATTTCCGCGGGCGATGGCAGTGAATCTGCTTTTGAACGGATCAGAAATGGTGATTTTCAGGTGGCGACGGTGGCAGAACCGCTCAGCTTACATGGCTGGCAGATTATTGATGAGCTGAACCGGCTTTTCCACAATCAACCGATTAGTGGCTATGTCACACCAGCACACTTGGTGACTGCCGAAAATATTCATTCATCGGGTGGAGATCGCAATCTCTATGATCCGGACAACGGATACCGGGATTACTACAAAGCATCATGGAAAGTGAAATAACAGGTGGTCATTTATGTCTTTTAAACAGGCGATTATTTCTGAGTTAACCCGGGTCAGCGAAGGACATATCTGGTGTGAGGGTGCTGCATGGTTGCAGCACTCCCGGCAGCTGTTGTTCTCAGATGTGAAAAAGAATGCTATGTATACGTATGATCCTCAAACGCGGCAAACAGAGTTAGTCGTTGAACCTTCAAATTTTGCCAACGGGAATTACGTGTTATCGAACGGCAATGTGGTGACGTGTGAGCATGGCAGACGCTGTATTTCTTTAAGACACAGGGATAATTTGGCGTCTGCCCGGATTTTGGTGGAAAAATTTGATGGTAAACGATTGAATTCACCCAATGATGTGGTAGAACGTCAGTCAGATGGTACGATTTGGTTTACCGATCCGCCTTATGGCATTACCAGTGATGAAGAAGGCTACAAATCAGAGAGTCAGATCATCGGATGTTATGTGTATTGTTATGATCCGGCTGATGATTCATTAGTGATTGCAACGACTGATGTGCAACGGCCAAACGGGCTGGTCTTTTCTCCGGATGAAAAGACACTGTATGTTGCAGATATGTCGGTTGTTGATTTTCCTTCATGCGGGCTGAAGCATCTTAAAATGTTTGATGTGGAAGACAAGCGGCTGCTAAACGGGCGTTTAGTTTATCAGGTGGCGCAGGGAATACCTGACGGAATGACGGTGGATCGCTACGGCACACTTTACTGTAGTTCTGCTGAAGGTATTTTGGTTCTGGACCGGCACATGAATCTGATGGGTAAAATTCCTGTTCCGGAAACCGTCTCAAATTGTACATTTAATGATGATGAGACCGTACTTTATATCACGGCATCAACATCCGTTTATTGTATTGAGCTTGATTGCCAGACTTTGGCAAAAATTTAAGGACCCCTCATGTTTATTAGTGATTTTAATTCTTCTGACTATCAATCGTTACTTCCTGAGCCGTTTGTCACTGCGATTAATTATGTGAAAGCACAGGATTTAGTGAATATGGATTTGGGAAAATACACGATTCCGGGATTCGCAGAAGAAGATGCTTTTTTCGTGGTGATGGAATATGACACGAATGTTGAAAGCCCGGTCGGGCCTGAATTCCATAAAACATATTGTGATGTTCAGCTGATCGTGGAAGGTGAAGAACGCTTTGGCTGGGCGGAAGTCACGGATGAACAGTATGAGCAGTTAGCCAAAGAATTTTCCTATGACAGTGAAAAGGATATCTGTTTTACGCCGGTTAATGCTGTGGACATGAGTTATCAGAACATGAGATTTGATGAGTTTTATTTATTCTCTCCCAAAACGGTTCATATGCCGGGACTGGCGGTCTCTTCACCGGGCTTAGTGCGTAAAATCGTGATTAAAATTAAGCAACCTTAACCCTGTGAAACCAGCATTCTCAGTGGCAGGTGATTCTATATCGTCATATGATGAATACCTGTCCACTGAGCATTCAGCGGTCTCTCTTCTGACTGACAGGGGCAATGTAAGAAAAACGATGGTACTGTTGAGTAATTATGCAATCTGTAAATAAAACATTTGAAGTGCTGGAACAAATCGCCGGTGCTTCTGAAGGTATAAGTCTGGATAATTTATGTAAATTAATGAGTTATCCGAAAACGACGATTCACAGAATCTGTAAATGTCTCTGTCAGTGTGGCTACGTCAGGCAGTCGGATAGTGGTAAATATTTGCTGACGACCAAAATGGTGACGCTGGGATACTCTGTGATTAATAATGATGCGCTTGTTGGTGTCGCGACGCCTTTTATGGCGGATTTAGCAAATACAACCGGCTTTACTGTGAATTTGCAGCGGCGGGATTTTGATAAAGTATTGCTGCTGACAAAAGCAGAACCTAAAAATTCGGCATTTCATACCAATGCACATCCGGGGCTGGCTTCATCTTTGTTGCATTCTGCCTGTGGTAAAGTTGTTTTGTCCTATTTTTCTGCCGATGAACAGAGAAAGTACTGGCAAAGTCACAACCATAATCTGAACAATTTTAAACACTTTGGTGAGCATTCAATTCAGGATGAACAGGACTTTTTTAAAGAACTGGATCACATCAGAAGTCGTGGTTATGCGGTTGACGGAGAAGGCAATGAGTCCGGGATTACCTGTATTGCTGTACCGCTGGAAAAAGATTTGAAAGCTTCCTACGCTATCAGTGTTTCCGGCCTGACACCAGAAATTCATCGTTTTGGTCTGGAATCATTAATCGGAAATTTAAGGCGGGTTGCTGATATTTTGGCTGATAAGCTGCTTTGACAGAAGTGAATCATGAAAGCCGTCCTTTGATATTGAGTCAGGACGGCTTTCATTTTATGGCTGATTATTCTGATTCCGGAGTTTCGGTCTCTTTGGTTTCCAGACTGATATCCAGGACCTGATTGTCAATCAGGCGGACTTTGCCAAGAAATGCAGACATCAGAATGACCGCCTGCTTACTCTCTTCAGTAACCGGTAAAAGGGTGTGTGCGTCACGGATAAAAATTTCGTCCGGTTGTAAATCCGCGGCTCTGAGCTGATCACTGGCATCTTCGATGATTGAATCAAAGTCCTCTCTGCCGCCACGAATCGCACTGTTAATCCAGCGCATTGTCCTTGCCAGGACCGGAGCGCGCTGGCGTTCATCCAGTGTCAGCAGGTTGTTCCTTGAGCTCATAGCCAGCCCGTCAAGTTCTCTGACAGTTGGTACGCCGATGACTTCAATATTAAAAGATAAGTCACCGACCATTTGCCGGATCACAGCCAGTTGCTGATAATCTTTTTCTCCGAAGCAGGCGATATCCGGTTCAACCAGATGAAACAGTTTTGCCACAACAGTGGCGACGCCACGAAAATGTCCGGGACGGGAAGCACCTTCCAGAATATGTGAAATTCCCGGGACTTCGACATAGGTTTGTTGCTCGGTGCCCTGAGGATAAATGACATCCGCTGCCGGGGTGAAAACCAGATCAACGGCTTCACCTTCCAGTTTTGACAAATCATCGTCTAATGTCCGGGGATAACTGTTCAGATCATCAACACGATCAAATTGCATCGGATTAACAAAAATACTGACGATTACAACGTCAGCCAACTCTTTGGCTTTTCGAACCAGACTGAGGTGGCCTTCATGTAAATTCCCCATGGTTGGAACGAAACTTATTTTTCGTCCGTCAAGCTTGTACTGTTTAATCTGCTCTTTTAAAGCTGAAACTTCAGTAAAAGTTTGCATGAATCACTCCTTTAGGCGATGGTATGTGCTTCGTCAGGGAAAATACCACGTTCTACATCTTCCATGTACTTCGCAATGGCTTGGCGTAAATCGCCTGTCTCTGCTAAAAAGTTTTTTGAAAATTTGGGCATATAGTTTGCCGAGATACCGAACATATCGTGCATAACCAGAATCTGGCCATCGGTATCCGGACCGGCTCCAATACCAATTACCGGTACATCCAGTGATTGGGTGATTTTAGCCGCAAGGCTGGCAGGAACACATTCGAGAAGAATAATCTGGGCGCCGGCATTCTGGAGAACAATTGCATCCTGAAGCATTTGCTCTGCCTGTTTTTCCTGTCGTCCCTGAACTTTGTATCCACCAACAATATTAACAGACTGTGGGGTTAATCCTAAATGTGCACAGACAGGTACAGAGCGCTCTGTCAGCATTTTTACGGTGTCTGCTAACCAGCTGCCGCCCTCTATTTTTACCATATTTGCACCAGCCCGCATAATTTGAGCTGCATTTTTGCAAGCTTCTTCAGGTGTTGCATAAGTCATGAAGGGCATATCTGTCATGAGCATACAGTTCGGGCTGCCGGCCCGCACACATTTTGTATGATAAATCATATCGCTCAAAGTCACCGGAAGCGTGTCTGGCTGCCCCTGGAGCACCATTCCCAGTGAATCACCCACAAGTAACACCGGCATGTTCTGACTTTCAAAAACCCGGGCAAAACTGGCATCATAAGCAGTTGATGTTGCGAATTTTTTCCCGTCCTGTTTCCATTGCATCAGGTCATTGATTGTTATTTTTTTCATAAAACGTCCTTACAAGGCATGGTTTTTATCCCAGACACAGAGTCCGTTTCTGTCAATGGTTGACAAAAACCGGCTCAGTTGACTCCCATCAGGCAAAATTAAATCGGGAGCAATTTCTGCCAGCGGATAAAGGACAAACTCCCGCTCTTTCATTCCGTAATGGGGGATTGTCAGTCGTTCAGACTGAATTACTTCATCGCCAAAAAGAATGATATCCAGATCGAGTGTTCGCGGTCCCCATCGTTCTTCTTTACGCACTCTCCCCTGCTCAAGCTCAATTGCTTGTGTTTGATCGAGCAATTCAAGTGGTGTTAAGTTTGTTTTTATCGAAGCAACAGCATTTATGTAATCAGGCTGATCCTGCGGGCCCATTGGCGTGCTGCTGTAAAGTGCAGAAACGCTCAGAAGTTCAGAATCAGGAAGTTTTTCCAGGTTTTTAATCGCTTGTCTGACCTGCTCAACCGGATCTCCCTGATTACTGCCAATTGCAATATAAGCGGTGATCATGACGGTGGGTTGCCTTTTGGCTTTTTCTTCGGAACTGGCTTGCGACTCCGATAGAGCTTAGCGCTCCGGGTGCCTGAGCGTCCTAAGTTATTGATCATGCCCTGTTGCATTTTCCGTCCGGCAGACTGGAAAGTATTCCACCATTCTGCCAGTTTTTGAGTATCACCGCCCTCGATCTGGCCTCTCATCATCAGAAAGTCAAACCCGGCGCGGAATTTATTAATATCCAGCAGGCGGAACGCTCTTTTGCCATGACGGCGCAGGAAGCGAAGCTGCATCTGCCAGATTTCACGGATTGTGGTGGTATGACGTCTCGGAATAGCAATGGTTTTGACCATTTGATCGAGAACTCTGTTACCGGCTTCCATTACTGCATCGTGGTAACAGAGATCTTCCATTTCCATCAGTGAATCTGCAAGGTGATTGACCGGATACCAAAGTATTGCTGCATACATAAAGGCAGGATTAACGCGCTTACCGCTTTCCAGACGCATATCTGTGGCATCCAGTGCTAAGTCGAGCATACGCTCAGTCTGAGAGCTGTAATCTTCCGTAAAGTGGGCGGAAATGACCGGAAACATCTGTTGAAACAGATTGTATTCACGCATCTGGTGATACGTCTCCAGCCCGTAGCCACTTTGCAGCATTTTGAGTGATTCTTCATAGAGTCTGGCTGCTGGAATGCTTTGAAGCAGCGGTGCCAGTTGTTCTATCGGCGCTGCTGTCTCTTCTTCAATATCGAAATCCAGTTTCACAGCGAAACGAACCGCCCTGAGCATCCGGACCGGATCTTCCCGGTAGCGTTTTTCCGGATCTCCGATCAGACGGATAAGACGCTCGTCTAAATCTTCAATGCCGCCAGCGTAGTCATGAATACTGTAATCCGAAATATCGTAGTACATCGCATTGATAGTGAAGTCTCTTCTTTCAGCATCCTCATCTATCGAGCCATAAACATTATCTCTTAAGAGCATCCCGGCTTCAGATTTAACTGAAACAGGCGTATTTGAATCCTGATGATGACCTCTGAAAGTTGCAACTTCAATAATATCCCGGCCAAACATGACATGAGCCAGCCGGAACCGGCGACCGATCAGACGGCAGTTTCTGAAAAGCTGACGGATCTGTTCTGGTGTTGCATTGGTTGCAACATCAAAGTCTTTTGGTGTTTCGCCTAATAGAAGATCGCGGACACCGCCACCAACAAGGTAGGCTTTAAAACCAGCTCCCTGAAGCCGGTAAAGCACTTTGAGTGCATTCTCGCTAATCTGTTTGCGGGATATGCTGTGCTCTTTCCGCGTTAAAATATTTAACGTTAAATCAGGGTAAACGCGATGAGTTTCTAGTGTAGTTTCGTTTTTATTCATGAGCATCGGAACAAAAGCAGACATATGTCTGAGTTTGTTATCTGTTATTGACAGAACCAATTTGTGAGCCAATTTAATTTGCGGCTAATGATAACTCACAGTGTGTCATTTGAGAATCACAGGATTATTTCAAATTTATCGGGAAGTTGTTGAATATGCCAGTTTCGGCATCCCCAGTCTATAATTTCCGCTAAATTCGCCGCTTCTATTCCCTGTGGTAACTGAAATCCCAGAAATACCATAGCCCGGACTAATGTGGGGACTGGATTCTGAATATCAATCGCTTGTGCGTGATTTTGTTTTGATAGTTTATGTCCCGGGCTGTCTACAGCCAGTGGCAAATGCAGATAGCTGACCGGCGTATGGCCTGATATCTGGTACAGACTGATTTGTCTGCCTGTGGGTTCGATTAAATCTGCCCCGCGAACGACCTGAGTCACATTTTGCTCAATATCATCAATGACGACCGCTAAATTATACGCGAACAGTCCGTCTCTGCGTTGAATAATAAAATCCTCACGCGCTAAAGGTTCGGGAACATCGATGAGACCATGCTTCTCATCATGAAACGAGTAAACCGGACGCGTCATACAAAGCCGGACTGCATGTCCCTGACCCGGTGGTAGCTTTTTCTCTCTGCATGTGCCGGTGTAATATCCGCCGGATGCTTTGACCTGTTTACGCGTACACTGGCAATAGTAAGCCTGACCTGATGAAAGCCACTCGTCTATCTGAGCCTGGTAGATGTCGTGTCTCTGGCTTTGATAGTAAATGTCACGATCCCAGTGTAACCCATAACTTTCCAGCGCTTTCAAAATCAAAGATGTTGCCCCGGGCATCTCCCGTGGTGGATCAAGGTCTTCAATTCTGACCAGCCATTCTCCCTGCATTGCTTTGGCCTGAAAATAACTTCCCAGTGCTGCGATCAGAGAGCCAAAGTGGAGTGGTCCGGATGGTGATGGGGCAAAACGGCCGGTATATGCCTTCATATCTGAGTCCATTGAATCACATTGACGAGTCAATCTGAAAGAATAAAAGGGAGCCAATGGCTCCCTTTCTCAGGGGTGAGACAAGTTTCAAATGCATTAACCCTGCATTTGTTTTTCTTTGATCTCAGCAAGCGTTTTGCAGTCAATACATAAGTCTGCTGTGGGCCGGGCTTCAAGGCGGCGAACACCTATCTCAACACCACATGATTCACAAAAACCAAAGTCATCATCTTCGATTTTTTTCAGAGTTTTTTCAATTTTCTTAATTAAACGGCGTTCTCTGTCTCTGTTACGCAGTTCCAGGCTGAATTCCTCTTCTTGAGAGGCGCGATCAACAGGATCAGGAAAGTTGGCTGCTTCGTCTTGCATATGGTTCACAGTACGTTCAACTTCTTCTCTCAGTTGGTTGCGCCACGCTTGTAAGATTTTTGTAAAATGAGCAATCTGGTCTGGTGACATATACTCTTCACCAGGTTTCTCCTGATATGGCTCAAGTCCTGCAATGGCTAGGATGCCTAGCGATTTCTTTTTGGATTCTGTCATACAGCATCTCCCTACGAACACCTAGTCAACTGCGAGTGCAGTTCATGTTAAGGCGGCTATCTATAGCAAAAAGAATTTGGTGTGGCAAACACTCTGGTACAAACTTGTTTATATTGTGCAGACAGTATCAATTTTTTACCAATTACCAACTGAACTGAACTGCGGAAACGAGTCTTATCTCATGTTTGGAAAGTATAGCCTTATAGCATATGACTTCCACGCCTTCTTCTTGTGCCTCTTGAAGTAAATCTGAATATTTTGCATCTATATGGTGTGCCGGAGAGACTTTTTCAATCCCTGAATGTAAAACAGCAAACAGAAGTACGGCCCGGTGTCCATTTCGAGCAACATCGATCAGTTCTCTGAGGTGCTTCTGCCCCCGGACCGTTTTGGCATCCGGAAAATATCCCTGTCCGGGACCGCTATTTTCCCGGACGTGATTATCAAGCAGAGTCACGCTTTTTACTTCGACATAACAATCGGGTTGTGATGGCGAAGACAAGAAGATATCAATCCGGCTGTTCTCTTGTCCATATTTAACTTCGGTTTTTAGTTGTTCATACCCCTGAAGTTCATCGATAACCCCGGAAAGGATCGCTTCTTTTGCTACGGTATTCGCGCGTTGAGTATTCACACAGATGAAATGACCATCAGGTGTTTGTGTTAATTCCCAGCTGCAGGGGTATTTTCTTTTCGGATTGTCCGATGTGGAATACCAGACTGTATTGCCGGGTTCAGCACAGCCAGTCATTGCGCCGGTATTGGCACAATGGATGGTTGTGGTATTGCCATCCGGTAGCCGGACATCAGCCAGAAAGCGTTTGTATCGTTTTAATAATAAGGCTGAATTTAAAGAAGGCTCATACTGCATTTGTTTACTGTTTTTATGTACAATCGTTTCCTTCATTTAATCATAAGGGATTTATTTTGTCACAGTTGCCGGTTGAAGCCGTGATAGATGAATTATTGTCTGCGATTCAGACATCTCCGCAAGTTGTGTTAAAAGCTGCAACTGGCGCGGGTAAATCCACTTTTTTCCCATTATTTCTGCTTAAATCGGGCGTCATCTCCGGAAAGATCGTATTGCTGGAGCCACGACGGCTAGCGGCCAAAAATATCGCGCAGTATATTGCTTCTCAGCTGGGAGAACCTGTCGGAAAAAGTGTGGGTTACCGGATTCGCGGCGAGTCAAAGGTCTCCTCTCAGACACAGCTGGAAATTGTAACTGAAGGCGTATTGACCCGGATGATTCAACGTGATCCCGAGCTATCCGGTGTTTCTTTAATCATCTTTGATGAATTTCATGAGAGAAACCTCCATGCCGATGTTGCACTGACTTTGTGTCTTGAAGTTCAGGATGCGCTCAGAGAAGACCTGACACTGGTGGTGATGTCAGCAACACTTGATTCTGAAGCCTTACAGCATGTGCTTCCTGAGGCCCTGTTTATTGAATCTGCCGGCAGAACGTTCCCGGTTGAATACCGGTATGACCCCCTCAGACAGAACGAATTGGTAACTTCCGCAGTGACCAGACAAATTCAAAGTGTGATCCAGCGCGAGCAGGGTTCTGTGCTCGTTTTTTTACCGGGAGTACGTATGATCACCCAGGTGATGCAGCAACTGGAGACTTTGCCTGATTCCGTTGAAGTTTGTCCGCTATATGGTCAGCTGGATTTTAAACAACAGCAAAAAGCAATTCAGCCAGCATCAGAGGGAAAACGTAAGGTGGTATTAGCTACTAATATTGCTGAAACCTCATTAACAATTGAAGGGATTCGTATTGTCATCGATACGGGACTGGAACGGATTGCCAGATTTGACCCTGTGATTGGGATTACCCGGCTGGAACAGACCCGGATCTCTCAGTCTTCTGCAGTACAGCGGGCTGGCCGGGCTGGCCGGTTATGTGAAGGTGTCTGTGTCCGTCTGTACAGCGAATCGCAGTTACAGCAGCAGCCTCAGCTGACAACGCCGGAGATCATGCGGACTGATTTATCTGCTCTGGCAATGGATATGGCTTTGTGGGGGGTAAAAGATACTCAGGTACTCCGATGGATGACACCACCGCCTCAGCCAATGCTGGCGCAGGGAAGAGCCTTATTACAACAACTTGGTGTGATGGATGAGGCTTTTACACTGACGAAGATGGGGCAGGAAGCCTGGCAGTTAGGGATTGATATCCGTCTTGCTGCTATGTTGCTGAAGGTTCAGCGGCTGAAAACAGAGTTGTTAAATGAGAAATATAAGTATGATGCATATGTAAATACGGCCATTGCCGGCGCGGTACTTGTAGAAGAATCTGCCTCCGGGCCAATCAGTCTGGAAGATTTGTTATATCAGTGGCAAACCGGAAAGCACCCGGCGAAAACCAGACTCAATCAGATGGCACAACGTTTGGGTTCAATTCTTGGTCATCCGTTCTCTCTGTCTGACATCACAGAGACTGTTTTGGGCGTGGTGCTGGGTTTAGCTTTCCCGGACAGAATTGCACAACAACGGCATGGTAATCAGGCTGGACATTTCTTACTGTCTAATGGTCACGGAGCTTTTCTGCCTGAAGCGGAGTCGCTCGCAGATGAAGCGTATCTCGTGCTGACAGATTTGATGAAATATGCGGCAGGCAGCAGTCAGGTAAGAAAGGCTGCCCGTTTTGACATGACGCTTTTTTCGACACTTTTCCCTGAAATGATCGGGCAGGAAGACTACGTTGACTGGGATGACAGTAAAGGGAAACTGATTGCTCAGTCCCGCTGGTCTGTCGGTAAGTTGATTATCAGAACGGAAGCGCTTCCTGAGCCTGATGCAAGAGAAATGACACAAGCCTTACTCAATTATGTTCGCCGTAAAGGTTTACAGGTATTAGAGTGGAATAATGAGGCAATGGCCTGGTTGTCCAGAGCTCGTTGTGCGATTTCATGGTTGCCTGAAGAAGCATGGCCGGATATGAGTGATGAATGTTTGCTGAGTGAGATTCAGGACTGGTTACTGCCTTATCTGGGAGAGGTCAGCTCGGTGAAAGGATTAAAAAATGTCCCCGTGCTGGAGGCTTTGAAATCCCGGATTGGTTGGGAACTGGTACAGTCGCTTGATATGTGGTTGCCGGTGTATCACCCGTTGCCGACCGGGCAACGAAAGAAAATTCGTTATCAACCGGGGCAGGAGCCGGTACTTTCGGTGAGGATTCAGGAAGTCTATGGAGAGAAAGAGACACCTGTGATTGCGAAAGGCAAGAAACGACTGGTACTGGAGCTATTATCGCCGGCGCAGCGTCCGATTCAGATCACACAAGATTTAGCCGCATTCTGGAATGGATCCTATGCCGAAGTAAGAAAAGAAATGAAAGGGCGTTATCCTAAACATATCTGGCCTGAAGATCCTGCCAGTCATATCGCAACAACAAAGACTAAACGACAATTAAATCAATGACTAAGAAAAAAACGACTTCGACTGATAAAAAGAAATCAGCGGCCGGCAGGAAAACACCTGCATCGCGGAAGAAACAGCAGGTAACATCGCGTTCAGGCTGGATAAAGAAATTCTGGAAGTTCGGATGGAAGTTCGGCCTTACTGTCGCGACGGTTGTGGTTTTTTATGGTTTCTATCTCAATAGCGTCATTTCCAAGCGTTTTGAGAGTCAGCCTTATGATTTGCCGACAGTGGTTTATGCCCGGATTCTGAATTTGTCCCCAGGTGATCAAATCAGCATACAAGACGTCCGGCATGAGCTGGATGTGTTGAATTACCGGAAAGTGGCCCGTCCCCGCTTTGCCGGTGAATATTCTGCTTCATCGTCAAAAGTTGAAGTGATCCGCCGTCCGTTTGAGTTTGCTGACGGGGCTGAGCCGGAACGGCATGTCATGTTGTTTTTCAATGGTGATGCGCTGACACGGATTTATTCCATGGATATGAAAAAAGATCTGGGCTTTTTACGCATTGAACCCAAGATGCTGGGTATGCTCGAGAAAAATACACCGGAACAACGTCTGTTTTTACGCCGGGAAGAGTTTCCTGAAGTGATGGTTGACGCGCTGTTAGCGACAGAAGACCGGCATTTTTATCAACATGATGGGATAGCACCTTTTGCTATTTTGCGGGCACTGGTTGCCAATGTGAAAGCAGGAAGAACTGTACAGGGTGGTAGTACCTTAACCCAGCAACTGGTCAAAAATATTTTTCTGACGAATAAGCGGACCTTGTGGCGCAAGCTGCAGGAGGCTTATATGGCATTGATTATTGACTACCGTTTCAGTAAAGACCGGATACTGGAAGCTTATCTGAATGAGGTTTACCTGGGGCAAAACGGTGCGGAAGAGGTGCATGGATTCGGGCTGGCTTCCCGGTTGTATTTCGGGCAGCCGCTGCAGGAACTCAGAATTGATCAACTGGCATTGCTGGTTGGTATGGTGAAAGGTGCCTCTTATTACAATCCGATCCGTTTTCCCAAACGGGCGCGTACCCGCAGAGATTTGGTCCTGAGGCTGATGATGCAGCAGGATATCTTGACGGCTAAACAATATGCCCAGTCGGTTGTTCGTCCGTTGGATCTTCAGAAACATCCCCATATTGCAAGAAGACAACCGGCTTATTTTCAGCAGTTATCCATTGAGCTGAAACATAAAATCGGTGATTTGTATCAGGCAGATAAAGGGCTGAAAGTATTCACAACATTAGACCCTGTTTCTCAGCAGGAGCTGGAGTATGCAGTCCGGGAATCTCTTGCCCGTCTTGGTAACAAAAAGCTGGAATCAGCCGCGATTGCAGTCGATCGGCACAGTGGAGAAATTCGAGCCATGGTTGGTGGTAAACGGGCTGGATATGATGGGTTTAACCGGGTTCTCAATGCCAGCCGCCAGATTGGTTCACTGGTAAAACCCGCAGTCTATCTGACCGCTTTATCTGATCCTCAGGATTATAATCTGGTCACCTCGCTGAAAGATGAGCCGCTCTCACTCAGGTCGACGAAAGGGGATACCTGGACACCACAAAACTTTGACCGGAAATTCCGTGGCGAAGTACCGCTTTATCTGGCTTTAGCCAAATCAATTAACATTCCGACGGTTCGGCTGGGAATGAAGCTGGGTATTCAGTCGGTCAGCCGGACTTTGGTCCATCTGGGGGTTGATGAAAACGAGATTCGTCCTTTACCTTCCATGTTTCTGGGCGCTTTTTCCCTGACTCCGATTCAGGTTGCTCAAATGTACCAGACGCTGACCAATTCAGGCAAAAAATCCCCGTTATCCGCATTACGCTCAGTGATTGATCTGGATGGGAATGTATTGTATCAATCCATACCGAAGAGTAAGCAGGCCGTCAGCCAGCAAGCGGCCTGGCTGACAACTTATGCGATGAAGAAAGGCGTAATTGAAGGGACCGGGCGCTATCTTAACTCTCGTTTTTCATGGGCAGCTCTGGCGGGCAAAACCGGAACCAGTAACGATTTACGGGACAGTTGGTTTGTTGGTGTTGACGGACGGGAAGTGACGACTGTCTGGGTTGGACGTGATGATAATAAACCCACCGGCCTGACCGGCTCCCGCGGTGCTTTGAGGGTGTACGCTTCGTATCTGGCTAAGCGGGGGCCAGAGAAGTTAACCCTGCCCTGGCCGAAAGGAATCACTATGGTTGGTTTTGATAAACAAAAAAACGGGACTTTGGAACTGGCGTGCGAAAACCCGTTGAAATTTCCTGTATGGGATATAGGAAATCGTTTGAAAGAGCAGTGTAAACGAGATAAGCCTTTACATTGGCTTAAGAAAATTTTTGAATGGTAATTTCTTCTGTGCAGGTTGTGACGTGAATGAGAGGATGGATGAAGTATTTATTTGTATTAACAGTGTTGTTATCTGGTTGTATTCATCTGTCCTGGGCCGAGCAAAATCTTACATCATATCAACGCCCTGAAATTGCACTGGTACTTGCTGGTGGTGGCGCAAAAGGTGCTGCTCATGTCGGTGTGTTACAAGCGCTTGAAGAACTGCGGGTGCCGGTGGATTTGATCACAGGTACCAGCATGGGGGCTTATGTCGGGGGACTTTATGCGACGGGAATGTCCGCCCGTGAAGTCAAGGATATGGTGAATAGCATCAACTGGACGGATGGTTATAAAGACAGAGTTGACCGCAGTTATCGCCGGGTTCGTGACAAAGAGTTTGAAGACCGGTATCAAATTAATACAGATTTGGGGATTCGCTGGATTGAAGTCCGGGTTCCAAAAGGGGTGGTTCAGGGACAAAATATGTTACGTATTCTCCGGCATTCTGTTGGTGGTATTCCTGAATTATCGTCTTTTAATCAGCTTGCGATTCCATACCGATCTGTAGCAACCAATATTGTGACACTCAAACCGGCTGTTATTGATCACGGATATCTGGTGGATGCCATGATGGCCAGTATGTCAGTGCCCGGTGTGCTGCCACCTTATAAAATCGGAGAGCAATTACTTGTTGATGGCGGGATAACGGATAATTTACCCGTGGATGTGGCGCGTCAAATGGGCGCAGATACCGTTATTGCGATTGATATCAGTACGGATTATAAAAAGGAAAAAGATTTTACCGATTTTCTGACCGTTGCTGATCAGTTATCAAATTATCTGGTACGCCAGAGTACGCAAAGACAAGCGAATCTGCTATCTGACAAGGATATCTATCTTCGTCCTGAAGTCGGGGATATGGAAACCGCTGAATTTGACCGGATGGATGAAGCTTACCAGAAAGGGTATGACGCCGTGATGTCTCACCGGACAGAGTTTGAGTCTTTAGCTTTATCTGAAACCGGTTACCAACACTATCTGGGACAGAAAATGCAGCGGACCAAAGCCATGAAGCAGGCAAGGTTATGGGTATTTGATCAAATTCGCTTAGATAACCAGACGCATTACAGTGATGAAACCCTGAAAGCGTTATTAAAAATAGCGCCGGGTCAGGGGATGACGCAGGAGTCGATTGAGGACAGAATCAAGAACCTGTATGCCTTCGACCGGTTTGAGCTGATTCACTATCAGGTTGAGAAAAAAGAGGGAAAAACAGCGCTGGTTGTTTCTATCCGTGAAAAATCATGGGGACCGAACTATGTTCATTTTCATTTTGCGCTGGAAGATGATTTTAATACCAGAAGTCAGTACTCGGCTGGTATTTCAAGCAACTTTACTGCTTTAGATTCAAGAGGAAGTGAGCTTCGTCTTGATTTGGAGATGGGAACGGATCGAAAACTTCAGGCGGAATATTATTTGCCGGTGACACAAACTCAGAATATTTTTTCGACAGTGACGGCGGATTATGCCAAAGAGGTCAGGGCCGTGCCTTACTTCGGGTTCAGGCATATCGATCTGACAGCGACGAAAAATTATCTTCCGGTGACTTATCTGACTGTTGGGCTGGAAACTGCAATTGGTTACCGCTACCGGCCGTGGGATGAATTTAAACTGGGTGTCCGTTATAAATATGGCAAAGCCCGGATGACAACTTTGTCTTTTGTCGGTGCAGTCGATTTGAAACGTGTTGGCTTGTTTGGCCGTTACCGGCTCGATACACTGGATGATTTTGCGCTGCCCAGCCATGGGTTATTTATTAATTTTGATTATTTTCTGAGTAATGATGAGATGGATAATCATAGCGGACAACTGGCTACGAGCTACAAAGATGTTGTCTATGAATACTCATTGCGGGTGTTGGGGGCGACAACTTCGGGACGGCATACTTTAGTTGGTAATTTTGAGTACGGAGAAGTTGAAAGTCAGAAGTCTATTGTCCCGATTGATCCTAAAACAATCGGCGGCTTACTCCATTTATCCGGTATTCCCAAGGATAGTTTAATCGGACAGAATAAAGCATTTGCCAGTCTCGTATACAGATACCGGTGGTTTGATAATAATTTTGGATTATTTACAGCTCCCGTGTATCTCGGTGCATCTTTTGAGTATGGCGGGGTCTGGTCTGATACTTCCCTGGATTATCATAATGCGCCCTTGTATGCGGCCGGTTCTGTGTTTGCGGGAATTGACTCCCCTATTGGGCCAGTCATGCTTGGTTATGGCAGGACTGAGCACAATTATGATTCAGTTTATTTTTCGGTTGGACATACGTTTTAATTGTAGATAAATACTGTTAAATGGAAAAATATTGTTTCAAATGGGAATGTATATTAACAAAACTTTAGTTGTAAGTTGCAGGTTAGTTCAAATGGTGTACATTCCCATTTATGTGTAAGTTTGCTATGCTTCTTCAATAGTTTGGCCTCCCCGGCTAAGATATTAAGAGTCTGTCTCAGTAGTGGAGTGCCAGGTTTCCAAGGATGTTCACCCATATTTTTATAATAACGTGAGTGGACCGCAATGAGAGGAAAAAAGTCGTGCTTGAAGCCTATCGAAAACACGTCGCAGAGCGTGCTGCTGAAGGAGTAGTTGCAAAACCACTGAATGCAGAACAAGTTTCCGGTCTGATTGAATTGTTGAAAACACCGCCACAAGGTGAAGAATCTTTCATTCTGGATCTTCTTGAGAATCGTATCCCGCCAGGTGTAGATGAAGCCGCTTATGTCAAAGCTGGTTTTCTGGCTGCTGTTGCTAAGGGTGAAGTGAATTCCCCCTTAATTGATCGGGTAAAAGCAGCTGAGCTGCTTGGTACCATGCAGGGCGGATACAATATTGAGCCATTAGTTTCTTTTTTGGATGATGAAGTACTTGCATCAACTGCGGTGACCGCGTTATCTCACACTCTGCTGATGTTTGATGCTTTTTATGATGTTGAAGAAAAAGCTAAAAATGGTAATGAGCATGCCCGCAAAGTTTTACAGTCCTGGGCTGATGCTGAATGGTTTTTATCAAAACCAGAGCTTGCTGAAAAAATCACACTGACGGTCTTCAAGGTTGTTGGTGAAACAAATACTGATGACCTGTCTCCGGCTCCGGATGCATGGTCCCGTCCTGATATCCCGGTGCACGCACTTGCGATGCTGAAAAACCAGCGGGAAGGTATTGTTCCTGATGAACCCGGTCAGGTTGGTCCGATAAAACAAATTGAAGCGTTGCAGGAAAAAGGGTTTCCACTGGCGTATGTTGGTGATGTTGTCGGTACGGGGTCTTCCCGTAAATCTGCAACAAACTCGGTATTGTGGTTTATGGGTGACGATATTCCTTATGTACCGAATAAGCGTGCCGGCGGCTATGTACTTGGCGGTAAAATAGCGCCAATATTTTTCAATACAATGGAAGACGCCGGTGCTTTACCTATCGAGGTGGATGTTTCAAAGCTGAATATGGGAGATGTTATCGATGTTTACCCATATGAAGGGAAAGTCTGTCGCCATGAGACGGGTGAAGTTTTGGCAGAATTCGGCCTGAAAACGGATGTCCTGATTGATGAAGTTCGGGCCGGAGGGAGAATTCCGCTGATCATCGGACGTGGTCTGACGGATAAAGCCCGTCAATCTCTTGATCTTGAGGCATCTGAAGTATTCCGTCGTCCTGTGCCTGTTGCAGACAGCAATAAAGGTTATTCACTGGCTCAGAAGATGGTTGGTAAGGCATGTGGTGTTGAAGGGATTCGTCCCGGCACTTATTGTGAGCCGAAGATGACAACGGTTGGTTCACAGGATACCACCGGACCAATGACCAGAGATGAACTAAAAGATTTGGCATGCTTAGGTTTTTCCGCTGACCTGGTGATGCAGTCCTTCTGTCATACATCTGCTTATCCAAAACCTGTTGATGTTCAAACGCATCATACGTTACCGGATTTCATTATGAATCGTGGTGGGGTGTCATTACGTCCGGGTGATGGTGTCATTCACTCATGGCTGAACCGAATGTTGCTGCCTGATACGGTTGGTACAGGCGGAGATTCTCATACCCGCTTCCCGCTTGGTGTATCATTTCCGGCTGGTTCTGGTTTGGTTGCTTTTGCTGCTGCAACCGGCGTGATGCCGCTTGATATGCCTGAGTCGGTTCTGGTGCGTTTCAAAGGAGAAATGCAGCCTGGAATTACGTTACGGGATCTTGTCCATGCCATTCCTTATTACGGGATTAAGCAGGGATTGCTCACGGTTGAAAAAGCCGGAAAGATTAATGAGTTCTCCGGTCGTATTCTGGAAATTGAGGGTGTGGAACACTTAACAGTGGAGCAAGCCTTTGAATTATCTGATGCTTCTGCCGAGCGAAGTGCCGCAGGTTGTACCGTGAAGTTGTCACAGTCATCGATTGAAGAGTATCTGAATTCAAATATAGTGATGCTGAAGTGGATGCTTTCTGAGGGGTATGGTGATCAACGGACCATTGAGCGCCGGATTAAAGCGATGCAAACATGGCTGGCCGATCCACAATTGATGGAAGCAGATAAAGACGCAGAATATGCACATGTGATTGAAATTGACCTGGCAGAGATTAAAGAGCCTATTTTATGTGCTCCTAATGATCCGGATGATGCCCGTTTACTTTCAGAAGTGCAGGGAACTGGTATTGATGAAGTTTTTATTGGTTCATGTATGACGAACATCGGTCATTTCCGTGCTGCGGGTAAGTTGCTGGATAAATTTAATGGTCAGTTAAATACAAGGCTGTGGATTGCTCCGCCAACGAAGATGGATAAAGATCAACTGACAGAAGAAGGTTACTACGGTATTTTCGGCCGTGCTGGTGTCAGAATTGAAACTCCGGGATGTTCTTTGTGTATGGGGAACCAGGCCCGTGTTGCAGATGAATCTACGGTCATGTCAACTTCGACCCGAAACTTCCCGAACCGTTTGGGAACCGGGGCAAATGTTTATCTGGCTTCTGCTGAGTTGTCTGCTGTTGGGGCAATTCTGGGACGAATTCCTACTCTGGATGAATATCTGGAATATGCGAAGCAGATTGATGCAACTGCTGCAGATACATACAGGTATTTGAATTTCCATCGAATGGAACAATATACTCAAAAAGCTGATTCTGTGATTTTTCAGGAACCCGCCTGATTCAGTATTGACCACGCCTCACTCGTGAATGAAACCGCCGTGATTTAACGGCGGTTTTTTTTCAGATATTCAAATATCCCGAAGGGCGAGATGGATTGGCTCCTGTCCTGCGTGACTGATTTTCAACGTAGAATGACTCTGTTTACAAATCAGTGCCTTGGTCAGAAACCAATCCATTCTCGCTGAACATGCATCTTGAGGTCACTTGGATATAATAGGCTGGTTAATGTGAGATTTCGGTATGTAACGATGGATTATGAGTTTAAGAAGAATTCACTGGATGGAGTGTATTACTGTCAGTGTTCTATGGGGCATGAAATTGTCGGACGTTGGTTACAGGAAGAAATTGGTTCTGAAAAAGCGCAAATCACCCGGGTGCTTCAATTCATCAGGCATGCGAAGCAACATCATGCCCGGGAGCATTGTTTTACCGGCAGAGAAATCTCTGTCACGATCTGTGAAGATGAAGTCGTGATTCAGGAGAATACTTTACTCTGTGCAGATGATGATGCCACGCAGTATGAAGAAGAGCTTTCTTTTTATGAGAGTGAAAGCAGCGGATGTTGTGGTATCGAAGATTTCGAGCGGCTTATTCTGCAGTGGGCGGATTTCACCAGGGGCTGTTGACCTTTCGGGTACGAATTTTGTTCAATCTAAAAATATTTTAAGCAAGACATGGGGAAAGAAGCATAGTGATTCTATGTGAATGACGAATAACGCAGCACAGGATGTTTTTAGATGAATCCAAAGGGCAGCAAAAATGAACCCGAAAGGCCAACAGCCCCTAGTCACTGATTTGCACAAGGGTGGTGAGAACTGTTAAAAAGATGCATTGTTTTTGTGAAATTGGCGCACCTAAACGGTGCGCTTTATTTTTTGTAGTCTGTTTTTAATAATCTATATACAGATAAATCAATAAGTTAATAACTTGGCACGTACCTTGGATTTGTTAGCACAAGAGTACAGCTCTAGAGGGGATGCCATGAAACTTATTAACGCAATAATTAAACCTTTTAAACTGGATGATGTTCGTGAGGCATTATCTGATGTCGGTATTGAAGGGATGACCGTATCCGAAGTCAAAGGATTTGGTCGCCAGAAAGGTCACACAGAACTGTATCGCGGTGCAGAGTACCAGGTTGATTTTCTGCCTAAGGTAAAACTGGAAATTGCGACACAGAAAGAAAATGTTGACCGGGTTGTTGAAGCAATTATCAAGGCTGCACATACAGGGAAAATTGGTGACGGTAAAATATTTGTTTATGACCTGAACCATGCCGTACGTATCCGTACTGGTGAAGCTGATTCTGAAGCACTTTAAAAAGATTCTAAGGATGGAGAAACTATTATGGAATTATCTGTAACAGTAACTGAGTTACGTTACGCGCTTGACACCTTTTTCTTTCTCGTTTCTGGCGCGCTTGTTATGTGGATGGCTGCTGGTTTCGCGATGCTGGAATCAGGTTTGGTACGTTCAAAGAATACAACAGAGATATTGACGAAAAACTTCGTACTTTATGCAATTGCCTGTACCATGTATCTGCTGATTGGTTATAACATCATGTATGTTGATAACAGTGATGGCGGATGGCTTCCCTCTCTTGGCACGTTGATTGGGACTCAGGCGGAGGGTGCTGATCATTCGCTGGAATCTGATTTCTTCTTCCAGGTAGTTTTCGTCGCGACTTCTATGTCAGTTGTTTCCGGAGCTGTTGCTGAACGTATGAAATTGTGGGCTTTCCTTGTCTTCTCTGTGATTCTGACTGGCGTTATTTATCCTGTTGAAGGTTACTGGACCTGGGGTGGTGGATTCTTATCTGCTGCTGGCTTTAGTGACTTTGCCGGTTCAGGTATTGTTCACATGGCAGGTGCTGCAGCTGCATTAGCAGGTGTCTTACTGCTTGGTGCGCGTAAGGGTAAATATGGTAAGAATGGTGAGATATATCCTATTCCTGGCTCAAATATGCCTTTAGCAACGTTAGGTACTTTCATTCTGTGGTTCGGCTGGTTTGGATTTAACGGTGGTTCACAGCTGATGGTTTCTGATTTTGAAAATGCCACAGCGGTAGGTAAAATTTTCCTGAATACCAATGCGGCAGCTGCTGCGGGAGCTCTGGCTGCATTACTGGTGTGTAAATCAACCTGGGGCAAAGCTGACTTAACGATGGTTCTGAACGGTGCTTTGGCTGGTCTGGTTGCCATTACAGCAGATCCTTTATCACCATCACCTGTTTATTCAGTCATTATTGGTGCTGTAGCAGGCGTATTAGTTGTGTTCTCTATTATCGCACTGGATAAGGTTCAGGTTGATGATCCTGTAGGTGCTATCTCTGTGCACGGTGTTTGTGGATTATTCGGATTGTTGGTTGTGCCTGTAAGTAATGCGGATGCATCATTTGGTTCTCAGTTACTGGGTGCAGTAGTTATCTTTGTCTGGGTATTTGCGACCAGCCTGATTGTCTGGGGTATTCTGAAAGCAACAATGGGTATCCGGGTGACAGAAGAAGAAGAGATGGAAGGTATGGACATGCACGATTGTGGTGTTGGTGCTTATCCTGAGTTTGTTACGGTCAAATAACAATTTGTTCTTCTTAAATTGAAAAAAAACCTGCTTTTCAGCAGGTTTTTTTATTTCACTTTCTGATTGACGCTTTATTTGTATTCGGCCTGATAGATAGCAAACTTTGTATTTTTAGCCAGTGTATTGCAGTGACCAAATGATTGTTCTATCAATGGTGTGTATTTTAAAAAACTGTTGGCCACAATCATGAGCTGGCCTTGCTTATTTAAATAGCCGGGAGCCTTCGCAAGAAGCGATTCAGTGGCATGGTAGCTGGTTTCCAGACCTGCATGAAATGGTGGGTTGCTGATGATATAGTCGAATTTCTCATTGATATCAGAGTAAACATCCGAAGGAAAAACCTCTCCATTAAGCCCATTTGCTGCTAACGTTGCTTTTGCAGATTCAATCGCCAGAGCACTGACATCACACATAGAAAGGTGAATGCCTGAGTTCTGACTTGCGACAACTGCACCGATCACACCGGCGCCACATCCAAAATCCAGGACTTTACCCTGAGATGCTTTCAGCGTATCAAGCAGTAATTTACTGCCATCATCCAAACGTCCGTGGCTGAATACACCGGGAAGGCTTTTTACTGTAACTGTTTTATCCTGCACATGAATCTGGTAGGTTTCAAACCAGCTCTGAAGATCAAATGGTTGTGGAATCTGGCTGCATTCTCCCCAATAAAAAGAGCAACGGCGGGCAGAGTCATATTTATGGATTTTTCCATAGGGTTGAAACATTTTTTCAATGCTTTTAACGCCTGAGCGGTTTTCTCCGACAACAACAAGTTCTGTTCCAGTTCCGAGTTTAGACATCAGCATTGCAAGCAGATAGCTGGCTTCCTGTTTTGCTTTTGGCCAGTAAAGTAATACAACATCAGCTTCGATATGTTCGTTTAACTCAGCCCCAAAGTAAGTGTTTACTTCTTTATGCTTTTTCGACTGAAGATAGTATCCATAGTGTGTTGTAAACACTGAAACAGACTTACATATAGATGAAAGCATCACCGGGTAATGATCTTCCAGTTCTCCGGCAACAAGAACATGTTTATCCTGAAAGTAATCTTGCTGACGTTTAGCTATCTGACTGGGAGCGGTATAATTCGACATAGTTTGCTTCTGCTTATCAGTAAAGAGGCGTGATTTTCTCATAATCATCGCCTCGCTTGAAGCTGTGTTTTCCGGGATAGTGGTCAGCTTTTATCTTGCTGGTCCAGGAAGGATTTAAATTCTTCCTCATAGATATTGAAGAGAACAATGGTAATGGCAAATATCAGCGGACCATAAAGAAGCCCCATCAGACCGAACAGATGAATCCCTCCTAAGAGAGAGAAAAAAATCATGAGGGTGTTCATGCCGGCACTGCCCTGCATGAGAAAAGGTCTGAGCAAATTATCGATCGAACCGACTACAGCAATACTCCACACTGCCAGAAAAATTGCCCAGTAGGTCTGACCGGTCAAAAGTAAGTAAACACTTGCAGGAATCCAGATTAATGCTGTTCCGACAACAGGAATAAAGGAAGTAAAGCCCATCATTGTGCCCCAGAATAATCCGGGAAAGCCTGCAAACCACATTCCCAGACCACCGGCTGTTCCCTGAGCCAGTGCTGTGAGAAATGAACCCATCACAGCTGATTTGGATACTTTTTCGACCTCTGTGAGTAATTTGTCTTCCTGAGTTCGTGTCAGGGGAAGAACATGGCGTAATGTCCGGATTATTTTGTCGTGATCCCGTAAAAGAAAGAACAGGACAAACAGCATCAGGAAGAAATTCATAATAAATGCAGTTGCATCCCCGAGAATCTTCGCACTGATACTGACAATCTGAGTTCCGAACTGACTGGCTAACTGAGCAATTTTTTGAGCGACCTGAGCGGGTTCAATTTTATCGAATGGCAGATAGGAGTTGACGAATTCTAAAATATTTAAGACCCACGGATGGTTCAGAATCTCCTGAATACCGCCATGGCTTCCCCATTGGTAAAGATTTTGTGAGAATTTGAGTCCCTGCTCAATAATTGCTCCAAATACAAATAACAGAGGAATAACAATAATAAAAGTCAGGATAATGCATGAAAACAGTGACGCAAAATTCTTGTTGGCGGTGATTTTAGACTCTATTTGTTCATGAACCGGAAAAACGAGTAAAGAGATAATAAATGCAAGAATAATTGAGTTGATATAAGGTTCAATTAAGAAATAGCAGGCCGCTGCTGCAATGAGCAAAGCGACAATGATAACCCAGTGACTGGACGATATCTTGGTTTTATCTGACACGATAGTAAACTTATTTCAGGTAAAATTTATTCATTATATAATGACTGCTCTTTGGTCAGTTATCAATGGGGGTAATAGATATGGGGTGTTGTAATAACAATAAATGTTGTGATGGTGCTTCCGGAAAAATCTCTTTTCGCCGCTGGATTGGTCTTGGGTGCTTCGTTTTATTTGCTGTATTGATTATTCTCTACTGGCATTAACTCAACCTTTGTTAAGGATACTCTGTTGTCTTCAGAGTATCCCTGAGGCTTGTTCTTATATCAATTAGTTATGATTCTGAAGACATCATGGCAAAACATCGCTCAACAGCTTCAAGTGTCGCTTCTATTTCTTTTGATGAATGGGCAAGAGAGACAAAGCCCGCTTCATAAGCGGATGGAGCAAGATAAATACCATGCTGAAGCATCAGGTGGAAGAAGCGTTTAAATTGTTCAACATCACATTTGGCAACTTCTTCATAACAGGTTACTTTATCCTGCTCGGTAAAGAAGAATCCAAACATACCGCCAACCTGATGAACTAAAAGGGGAATATTGTAATCAACAGCCAGCTGTTTCATGCCATCAGCAAGTCGCTTGGTCTTTTTGGCTAAGCGTTGTTCGTTGCCTTCTTCTTTCAGTAATGTAAGGCATGTATAACCAGCAGCCATCGCAACCGGGTTTCCTGAGAGAGTACCGGCCTGATAAACCGGGCCTGTAGGTGCAATTGACTGCATAACTTCTTTACGACCACCGAATGCTCCGACAGGCATGCCACCACCAATGATTTTTCCCAGTGTCGTCAGGTCGGGCTTCACATGATAATAGGCCTGAGCTCCACCAAGAGCGACTCTGAACCCAGTCATCACTTCATCAAAAATTAATAAAGCTTTTTCCTGATCACAAATTTGTCTTAATCCTTCAAGAAAACCCTCTACCGGAGGAATACAATTCATGTTACCCGCGACAGGCTCAACAATAATACAGGCAATTTCATCTTTGTTTGCTTCAAATAAAGCCCGAACAGAGTCCAGATCGTTAAAGCGGGCTGTTAGCGTGTGTTTGGCAAAATCTTCCGGTACACCAGGAGAGCTTGGCTGGCCTAACGTCAGTGCACCTGACCCGGCTTTAACCAGCAAGCTGTCAGCGTGTCCGTGATAACATCCTTCAAACTTAATGATTTTATTACGGCCTGTGTAACCGCGGGCAAGTCGGATAGCACTCATAGTTGCTTCCGTACCAGAGTTTACCATCCGTAACTGTTCCATTGATGGGACAAGTTCAGAAACAAGTTCAGCGATGGATATTTCCTGCGCTGTTGGCGCACCAAAGCTGAGCCCCCGCTGGACTGCATCAATCACACTTTCACGAATTGCCGCATGGTTATGGCCCAGAATCATTGGCCCCCATGAGCCGACATAATCTATATAGGCTTTGCCATCAACATCGAATACCAGCGGACCGTCAGCCCGATCAATAAAAACCGGTGAGCCGCCAACACCGTTAAAAGCTCTTACAGGAGAGTTGACACCTCCCGGAATTTTAATTTGTGCTCTGTTGTATAAATCGGATGATTTGCTCATGAAGTAACCTTTTTTATCATTCGGCTCAATTTTGTATGCATTGTACTCTTCAATATCAGAAGGAAAACTTTTTTTTATCATTTCAAAATTTTTAAACGGGTATGCAGAAGGGATTCAATACTTCCGGCATTTGTGGTGCTTTCAGTTGGTTGGAGTAAATAACTTTTTAGGTGCTTTATTTTGCTGTGAGTTGGCGGAAAAAACTAAATCGAAAACATTTATTGAGATATTTTCCTTTGGCAGTCATGAAAGACCATTTGATTTTGAATCGTATCCGGATAGTTGGGAGTCGTTTGGCGGGGAAGAATACTTGAACGGATAAGTCAGGTATTAGATAATTATACCGGAAGCGTTATATCTGAATTAAAATGATTTTGTTGATACAGAATTGAATAAAATTGAAGTGAGGTCGTTGTGAGTGAGTTAAACGTACCCTTGACATTTTCTGATGCAGCTGCAAAGCGAGTTAAGTCACTGATTGCCGAGGAAGAAAACCCTGCATTAATGTTACGTGTTTATATTACCGGCGGGGGATGTAGTGGTTTTCAATATGGTTTTACATTTGACGAGGCTGTCAATGAAGGAGATACGACGATTGAAAATGAAGGTGTAACCCTGGTTGTGGATCCCATGAGTTTGCAATATCTTATTGGTGGTGAAGTTGATTATACGGAAGGACTGGAAGGTTCCCGTTTCTTTGTCAATAACCCCAATGCGACAACTACCTGTGGTTGCGGCGCATCTTTCAGCGTGTGATTTCCCTCCCCGGCAATTCTTTTGTGAAGCCTCTGAAGCTGTTTGCCTCAGAGGCATATCTAAAGTTTTCTTATCGCTTGGCAAACATTAAGTGACCGAAATGTTCCAGTTTCTGTAACCGGAGTTTTGCATTGGCAATAAATGTTCTTTTCCGGCTGCCACTCAGAGATTTAGACTGAGGAAGCTTGACGGTTCTTGGGTTTTTATGAACACCGTGAACCAGGAATTCGTAGTGTAAGTGTGGTCCGGTCACCCGGCCTGTTCCACCTAAGTAACCGATGGTTTGTCCTTGTTTTACTCGTTGACCCGTTTTTACTTTCCGGCGCTTTAAGTGAAGATATTTCGTAATATAGGTGTTGCTATGTTTGATAAAAACATAGTTGCCATTGAACTTGTTATAGCTTGATTTGATGACAATACCATCACCGGCTGCCCAGATTGGTGTACCAACAGGCGCCACATAATCGGTTCCACGGTGAGGTCTGACTCTTCCGGTGACAGGATGCAGACGCCGGGGATTAAAGTTGGATGATACTCGTCTGAAATCGAGCGGCGAACGTAAGAATGCTTTTTTCATTGCCCGGCCGCTTGCATCATAGTAATTACCAGACTTATCGTCGTAGATAGCCTTAAAAGTATCTCCCTGATTGGTAAAGGTCGCGGCAATGATATTCCCGTGTCCAACAACTTCGCCTTCAACAATTTCATCCTGATACAACAATGCAAAGTGATCGCCTTTGCGAATGTCTAATGCAAAATCAATATCCCAGCCAAATATCCCGGCCAGTTGCATGATTTGGTTTGGTGTCAGGCCAGCTGAAATTGCTGCATTCCAGAAGTTTGATGTAATGGTCGCTTCTGCATAATTGTACTGATAGTGAATTTCTTTTGTATCAAACCTGGAGGTGAACCCTTTGTCTTTTTTGGTTATTTCAAATGTTTTGAAAGGTGTCAGTGCACGTTTGAGCTGAATTAACTGATTTTTTTGATCAAAACCAAAATGAAGTTTATCCCCTGGTTTGAAATGTGTTAATTGATAATGGATATCTTTATCGCTGCTGGTTAGCTGGTACAAGAGTTTAGAAGACAGTCCTATGCGCTGAAATAACCTCGCAGCACTTTCCCCGGGCTTTACCTGATAGGTTTTCCAGTGAAGCTGAGGTTTTAACGGGATATCAGAAGAAGATGAGTCTAAGTTTTTCACATCAATAGGAACAGGATAGTGGCGTCCAATCTCTAATTGCCCCTCTTTAACAGTGAGTGTTCCTGCACCGGGTAAAAAAAGACTGACAAATGTCAGCAGCATAAAGAATCCGATCAATATTTGATGTACTCGCGGAAGACGAGCAAAAATAGATAACATAGGATTTATTCGTTTCATTCACTAGCAGTAAAAATTATAAGAATCGTAGTTTAACTGGTTTCAAAAAGCATCGCTATTCAAGTAATATGTCTGAATATTAATTTTATGCCAAATCTGTGGGAGTAATCGAGAATGGCAAGTATTGAAACCGCACTCGCTGAAATTAAGCGGGGCGTTGAAGAGTTAATCCCTGAAGCGGAGCTTATCGAAAAACTAAAAGAAAATCGTCCATTGCGTATTAAGATGGGGGCGGACCCAACGGCGCCTGATATCCACCTGGGGCATACGGTTATTTTAAATAAATTACGTACATTTCAAGAGCTTGGTCATGAAGTTACATTTCTGATTGGTGACTTTACCGGGATGGTGGGTGATCCGACGGGGAAAAATGCAACACGTCCGCCACTGACAAAAGAAGATGTGTTGAGAAATGCTGAAACATATAAAGAGCAGATCTTTAAAATTTTAGACCCTGAAAAGACAATAATTCAGTTTAACTCCGAGTGGTTATCTGAGTTAGGTACTGAAGGGATGATTCGTCTGGCTGCAAACCAGACTGTCGCTCGTATGCTGGAGCGGGATGATTTTAAAAAGCGCTATTCGAATGGGCAGCCGATTGCGATTCACGAATTCATGTATCCCTTGCTGCAAGGATATGATTCTGTTGCGATGGAAACAGATGTTGAACTGGGCGGTACAGATCAGAAATTCAATTTGCTGATGGGGCGCGAATTACAAAAGTCTCATGGTCAAAAGCAGCAGGTTGTTTTAATGATGCCTTTGCTGGTCGGCTTAGATGGTGAAAAGAAAATGTCTAAGTCTGCGCATAACTATATTGGCATTTGTGAAGCACCTGGTGAGATGTTCGGTAAAATCATGTCTATTTCTGATGATCTGATGTGGTCATACTATGACCTTCTTTCATTCAAACCTCTATCAGAAATTGAACAACTGAAAGAAGAAGTTTCAGGTGGCGGGAATCCAAGGGATGTGAAGATTCTTTTGGCGAAAGAAATTATTGCACGTTTTCATTCTGAGAATGATGCAGATGCAGCTGAGCAGGAATTTATTAATCGCTTCCAGAAAGGCGCGATTCCTGATGAAATGCCGGAGTTTTCTTTTGAATCTGGTATAGCTATCGGAAACTTGTTAAAAGACTCAGAGCTGGTGAATTCAACTTCTGATGCAATGAGAATGATTCGTCAGGGGGCCGCTAAAGTTGATGGCGACAAGATTGAAGATACAAAATGGATACCAGGCGAAGGTACATTTGTATTCCAGGTTGGTAAGCGTAAATTTGCCCGCGTGACAATCAAATAAAATAGTTCACATCGTGAGTTGTTAAGGGGCATTTAGCCCCTTTTTTATTGCTTCCTGCTGACGATTTGACTTTTCTGAATGATGTCACTGTAGAATTTCTCCTCAAAATCTTCCAGAGAGCGATCCTTCTTGTCTTGTTCCGGCGTTATTTCCGGAAAATAATCAGAAATGAACTGAACGAACAGAACCGTTGGACTTCCCTGAGCATTGAGACCATAACCCGCCATATTATAGCTTCCATATATTGATCCGCTTTTAGCTGCCAGATGGCCTTTAATACTGGACATCTGCATACTTCTTCTGTATTTCAACGTGCCATTTTTTCCTGCAACCGGTAATGATGAGATTAAGTGTAATTCTTTATCATGTTGCCATATATAACGGAGTACGGATGCCATTTGATTCGCCGTTAAGCGATTATTTCTCGATAAGCCTGAGCCATCTACCAGCTGGGCATTCTGGAGATCTAACTGAGCTTTGGATAGCAGGATTTGCTTAATCGCTTCGGTTCCGTTTGCAAAACTTCCCGGTTGCAGAAAAAACTGATGTCCCAGCATCTTAGTCAGATTATTTGCGATTAAATTATCCGATTTTCTTAACATCACTTTGATTAATTCGGATAAAGGTTTTGAATCATGATGTGCAATTTTTTGTATTGATGTATGCGGAAATGGTGGTTTTCCCAGGCGAACTTCTCCTAGGAGGCGAATATTCAGCTGACTGAGGATTTTGTACACAGTGCGTTTTGTATATAGATCTGTGTTTTGAAGGGCAAACTTCAGGGGCAATGGTTTTGCTCTCTCCTTAATACATCCAGAGAGCAGGTAGTGATTTTCCTGATCTGCATGTAATTCCAGATCGCACAATTGCTGTCTTTTTTCCTGCTGTGAAACTGTTCGTGCCTGAGTTGAAATGTGAATTGGATATTGTTCCGGGATGTAAACCCGGGTTTTCCCATTTGGCAGTGTATAGATTGAGCCGGGGACACAGTTTTTATCTAATGTAATCACGCTTGAGGGCGCACTGTAACATACACCAAGTATGTCCCAGGGCCAGCCAATTGCACGTTCATATCCGGCAAACAAGGAGTTATCCAGCCAGAGGTTACCTTGTATGGTATGGATTCCTTTCTTTTTCAGTTGGTGCAACAGATGTTTCAGGTCTGCGGTCATCAGTTGAGGATCTCCGGAGAACTGAAGAATGAGGTCGTCCTGAGATTGAAGCAGATTGGTTCGGAAACGAAATTGATCACCTAACTCCAGTTTAGCAGCTAGCGCAGTAAGCAGCTTCATGGTACTGGCCGGAGGATAGAATGTATCACTCCTGACATCCACAGCCCGGCTGGCAGTGTCCAGAGGCTCAACAATCAAGGAAGCACGGGAAGTTGGGGGCAAAATTGAGGTCACATTATAATTACCGGCGTGAGCAGGAAAAGTAAGAAAACTTTCCAGGGTAAGAATAAAGAGCAGGCGAATCATCAGGGGCATAAGTCTATCTAAAAAAATTACAAGGCCCTGTTAGTATAACCAGATGAAAAAACGTCTGCACCAGGCAGACGTTTAAAAGTAGTTTATCAGATCAGACTTTGATTAGAAATCGTAGCGAAGACCTAACACTGCTTCATCTTCAGCAGCTGCATTACCAACTTCATCATCGTCAAGCATGTTGAAGTCATATGATACATAACCACGGAAGTTTGGCTTGAAGAAGTAAGCAACTTCAAAGGCTAAGTTGTCAGAATCAGCAAATTCGTCACTTACTGTACTGGAAATGTGGCCGTCATCTACCTGACCATTATTATAAGTCACATAAAAAACAGTTTTTTCCATTTTATAAGATGCAGCTAACTCAAAACCATCATAGTCGTTATCTGTGTTGTCAAGGTCAGCAGCAGAATACAGTGCAGAAACATACAAATCATTCCAAGTGTATGAAGCTGTCAGCATCCATTGGTTAGCCTTATCATCTTCATCTGCATAACCCAAACCAATTGCTAAACCTGTATCTGCTACAGTGTAAATACCTGACAAAGAGAATGCATCGGCATCATTATCGTCAATTGAATCATATGACTCATCACGATCAGCAAAGCGATAGGCTGCTTTAACGGACAAATCGTTAAAATCACCTTTATAAGCCAGCAAGTTATCAATACGATCTGCTGAATTAAGTTTATCAGATGCTTTTGCACCGTGATAATCCATGATATCAGTGAAATCAGTAATTACACCTAAAGCTGCATCATTTTTACCGTAGGTAATCTCACCAAAGTTACCACCGAGACCAGCATAAGCATAGCGATGCTCGATAGATGAACTATCGTCATTTTCATTGCCATCTTCGTCACGATCACTTGTAGTGTATTCAGCTTCGTAGAAACCAACACCGTACAGGTCATCACTGATTTCCTGTTTGCCTGAAACATTAATACGTACACGGCTTTTATCCAAAACATCACCGTCTTTGATAGACATACGAGCTTCAGCACGACCACCTAATGTTAGCGTAGTGCCGTCTTGGTTATATAGTTCACCAGCGTTCACACCAGTTGCCACTGCAGCACCTGCAACCGCAAGAGCAATCAGAGTTCTTTTCATCTTGTTAATCCTAATTTACTGTCCATAAACGTTGAGGAACAAAAAAGTTGACTGAGATAAAGCCTGTGCATTTCAGAGCAACCCTCGTTCATCACTTATATACAAAAATAAAGTCCAATATCGGATTCTGTGAAATCGAACTGTTTTAGTCTACTTCTCAAAATCCTAAAAAATATTGAACTTTTATCGTATTGCGTAACTTAGTTGTACATGCAAACACTCCAAATTGGTTAGTAAAATGTTGTAAATCTAATGATAGAACGATGTTTTATTTAATGTAAAAAAATATCAAATGAATGATTTTAAATGACTTTTTTGTTTTTTTGGTTCAGGTTGTTGAGTGTGAAAAAGCAGAGTGGTTTTATTTTTTTTTACGACTTTTGAACTTCTGTCTCTTTTGTTTACTGTGGCAGAGATCAAAAAAAACTCCAGTGTAAATGTGCGTGGTCATACTTGCCGGAAAGATTTGTTACTGAGACTTGAATTTGAGTGATTTAGTCACCAAGTTTGTTTACACTTACTAAATTATTTTTTTGTTTTAACTACCCGGCCATTTTTAGTCGGGTGGTTTTATTTTGTTCAAAGATTACTTTGTTTTCGAGGTAAATAATGGAAAAAGTCCCAATGACAGCCCGTGGCGAAGAGCTGCTGCGAGAAGAGCTTGACAGACTCCTGAAGTTAAGGCCAAAAATTTCACAAGCAATTGCCGAAGCCCGGGAGCTGGGTGATCTTAAAGAAAATGCTGAATATCATGCAGCTCGTGAAGAGCAGGGAATCTGTGAAGCACAGATTCGTGATATCGAATATAAGCTCTCTGTTGCTCAGATTATTGATGTCACAAAGCTTGAGAATACAGGGAAAATTATTTTTGGCTCTACGGTTAGCCTGGTTGATGTTGATACAGAAGAAGAGAAGCGTTACCAAATTGTTGGTGATGATGAAGCTGATATCAAGGCTGGGCGTATTTCTATTAGTTCTCCCATTGCCCGGGGGTTGATTGGTAAGATGGAAGGGGATGAAGTCGTTATCAACACCCCCGGAGGAGAAAAAGTATTTGAAGTTGATTGTGTTGATTACATCTAGAAATACAGGTAACAGGCTGATGTAATTTTCACTGTACATGAATAATAAAAGCCGCAATGTGGCTTTTATTATTTTCTGGGTAATTCAATTTTTCGTTCTTCTGAAACCCGGTAAAGTACTAAGACTTTTCCTATAGTTTGAACTTGTTCCGCTTTCGTTTCCCGGACTATGGCGTCAATAATTAATTTCTTTGTCTCTCTGTCTTCAGAAGCTACTTTTACTTTGATGAGCTCATGGTGATTTAAAGCAAGTTCAATTTCTGCAAGTACAGCTTCTGTCAGTCCATTAGTACCCATTAACACAACTGGTTTTAAGTGATGTGCAAGGCCTTTAAGATATTGCTTCTGTTTAGTGCTTAAATTCATTTTTATGGTCAAATAATTATATTTCAGGGTTGAAAAGTGCCATTTTAGCGCCATCTATGGCAGAAGACTACATGTTCTCCCATAGTTTCTTATAATAGAACAAAATTTAGTTTGGTAAGGAAATGAGTAGAAAAAAGCATTCGGCAAGTTCTGGCCGGTGGTTAAAAGAACATTTTAATGATAAGTATGTGAATGATGCAAAGAAGAAAGGTTATCGTTCTCGTGCTATCTTCAAGTTAGATGAAATCCAAAGTAAGGACAACCTTATCCGGGCTGGAATGACGGTTGTCGACTTAGGAGCTGCTCCCGGAGGCTGGTCTCAGTATGCAGCAGGACTAACTGGTGAGAATGGGCAGGTTATTGCTTGTGATATTTTACCGATGGATTCTATTGCTGGTGTTGCCTTTTTGCAGGGAGATTTTCGTGAAGAGTCTGTACTGAATGCTTTATTGGATAAAATCGGGCCGGATTTAGTTGATGTTGTTATGTCTGATATGGCACCCAATATGGCCGGTAATCTTTCTGTCGATCAACCGAGAGCGATGTATTTAGTTGAGCTCGCTTTAGATATGTGTCGACAAGTACTTGCCGCTAATGGTAGTTTTATCGTGAAAGTCTTTCAGGGAGAAGGGTTTGATCAATATATGAAAGAAGTTCGGAGCTTATTCAGGACAGTAAAAGTCAGAAAACCGGATTCATCGAGGGCTCGTTCCCGGGAAGTTTATCTTGTAGCTACTGGTTACAAAGGTTAACTATTTTATCAGGGGAAGTCGTAGTTGACATTGTAGCTACGTGCTAGAATCTGTAGTACCCTACCTTTTAATTACAACTAGTTATCGCGAGGCTTACACCTTGAGTGATATGGCAAAAAATCTAATATTATGGCTTGTTATCGCTGTTGTTTTAATGTCTGTATTCCAAAGTTTTGGACCAGGAGACAGCAGTGGAAGAGCGATTGATTATACAACTTTTGTGAAAGAAGTCGGACAAGGTCAGATTCAGGATGCGCAGTTTAAGGATAGTGAGATCACTTTTACCCGCAGGGGAAGTAGTGCGCGCTACGTTACCTATATGCCTGTTTATGACCAAAAACTTCTTGATGACCTGATTAACCAGAATGTAAAAGTTCAGGGAACACCTCCTGAAGAGCAGAGTTTATTAGGAACTATTTTTATTTCCTGGTTCCCGATGATCTTGTTAATTGGTGTCTGGATCTTCTTTATGAGACAGATGCAAGGTGGCGGTGGTAAAGGCGCAATGTCATTTGGGAAAAGTAAAGCCCGGATGATGACAGAAGAGCAAATAAAAACGACGTTTAGCGATGTCGCTGGTTGTGATGAAGCAAAAGAAGACGTAAAAGAATTAGTTGATTATTTACGTGATCCCAGTCGTTTCCAAAAACTTGGTGGTAAAATCCCAACTGGTGTTTTAATGGTTGGTCCTCCAGGTACAGGTAAGACTCTTTTGGCAAAAGCTATTGCCGGTGAGGCTAAGGTTCCGTTCTTTACTATCTCGGGTTCAGACTTCGTCGAAATGTTTGTTGGTGTTGGTGCTTCGCGTGTTCGTGATATGTTTGAGCAGGCGAAGAAGGCTTCACCCTGCATTATTTTCATTGATGAAATTGATGCTGTGGGTCGTCAGCGTGGTGCTGGTGTCGGTGGTGGCCATGATGAACGTGAGCAGACATTAAACCAGATGCTGGTTGAAATGGATGGATTTGAAGGGCATGAAGGAATTATTGTTATTGCTGCAACGAACCGTCCTGACGTACTTGACCCTGCACTTCTGCGTCCCGGACGTTTTGACCGTCAAGTTGTGGTTGGATTGCCGGATGTCAGGGGACGAGAGCAGATCCTGAAAGTTCATATGAGAAAAGTTCCGGTAGCCGGAGATGTGGATGCTTCTTTGATTGCCCGTGGAACTCCCGGATTTTCCGGTGCGGATTTAGCCAACCTGGTGAATGAAGCTGCTTTGTTCGCAGCCCGTGGAAATAAGAGAAATGTTTCCATGGTTGAATTTGAACTGGCAAAAGACAAAATCATGATGGGTGCAGAGCGCCGCTCTATGGTTATGTCTGAAGAGACGAAAGAGTCGACGGCTTACCATGAAGCTGGTCACGCGATTGTCGGGCGTCTGGTCCCTGAACATGATCCGGTTTATAAAGTATCAATTATTCCCCGGGGGCGTGCTTTAGGGGTGACAATGTATCTCCCTGAGCAGGACAGAATTAGTATGTCACGCCAACATCTCGAATCGATGATTTCCAGCCTGTACGGTGGACGTCTTGCAGAAGAGCTGATTTATGGCGTTGATAAAGTTTCAACTGGTGCATCTAATGATATTGAGCGAGCAACTGACATTGCCCGTAAAATGGTAACGCAATGGGGATTTTCAGAAAAATTGGGTCCTTTACTTTACACGGAAGAAGAGGGTGAAGTTTTTCTGGGGCGTAGTGTAACCAAAACAAAGCATATGTCTGACGATACCGCTAAATTAATTGATGATGAGATTCGAAAAATCATTGACAGAAATTATGAGCGGGCAAAAGCTATCCTTGTTGATAATATGGATATTATGCATTCGATGAAAGATGCATTGATGAAGTATGAAACGATTGATGCGGGTCAGATTGATGATTTAATGGATCGTAAAGAAGATATCCGGGATCCTGCTGGTTGGGTTGAGCAGGATCAGGTGGCCCAGGATAAGAATAAATCCGGTGAGAAATCAGAAAATGATGAATCGGAATCAAACTCTTCATCTGATGAGAAAGAGTCAGAGAGTAACACCACTTCTCGAGACGAATAATTAGTTATATTAGTGAAGCCCCGGGTTACCTCGGGGCTTTTGTCGTTATGGAAAACCAAATGAAAACTCAAACATCAATGGGAATGTTAGATTTATCGTATCCACACATTATGGGTATTTTAAATACAACGCCTGATTCTTTTTCTGACGGTGGAAAATACTATTGCTCTACAGAAAAAGCGTTGAAGCACGCGGAGTCAATGATAAGGGCCGGGGCCTCTGTTATTGATGTCGGAGGTGAGTCGACCCGACCGGGTGCAGTTGATGTCTCATTAGAAGAAGAACTTCGCCGTGTTGTACCTGTTGTTAAGGCGATAAAAGAAAAATACAAAGTTTGTGTTTCTGTAGATACAAGCAAACCTGAAGTCATGAAACAGTCGATTGATGTTGGTGCAGATCTTATCAATGATGTCAGAGCGCTCCAGGAACCGGGGGCTATAGATATTGTTGCTGAAGCAAACATTCCTGTTTGTTTGATGCATATGAAGGGGAATCCTCAGAATATGCAGACCAATATCAGCTACAACGATATTTACGATGAAGTCTGTGCATTCCTGCAGCAAAGAATCAATATTTGTCTTCAAAAAGGGATCAAACAAGAGAATATTATGATTGATCCCGGGTTTGGTTTTGGTAAGACCTTAGAACATAACTATCATTTACTGGCAAATTTTGAAAAATTTCATGAGCTGGGATATCCGCTTTTGGCTGGCCTTTCCAGAAAATCGATGTTTTATAAGTACCTTAATAAACTCCCTGAAGAATGTACGATTTCCAGTGTTGTTGGTGCCTCGGTAGCTATGATGAAAGGTGCTCATATCGTGAGGGTGCATGATGTTGAGCAGACAGTTGAGGCAATGAAAATAGTTCAAATGATGAAATACAATCAATAATAAGCAAAGGAATTTTTATGTCTGATCAACGACAATATTTTGGGACTGATGGCGTTCGGGGAAAAGTTGGACAATTCCCTATCACACCTGACTTTGTAATGAAGTTGGGCTGGGCTGCCGGACGGGTTCTGGCTAAGCAGGGAAGTAAAAAAGTTATTATTGGAAAAGATACGAGGATCTCAGGGTATATGCTTGAATCTGCTCTTGAAGCAGGTTTAGCTGCAGCCGGCTTACAAGCCACTTTTACCGGTCCTATGCCAACACCTGCGGTTGCTTATCTGACTCAAACATTCAGAGCTGAGGCCGGTATTGTTATTTCTGCGTCTCACAATCCTTATGACGACAATGGTATTAAGTTTTTTTCATCTGAAGGACAAAAACTCCCGGACAGTATTGAATTAGAAATTGAGCAAGAGTTAAGTAAAGAGATTGAATGTGTTCCTTCAGCTCAATTGGGTAAAGCAGCCCGGTTAAATGATGCAGCAGGAAGATATATTGAGTTTTGTAAAAGTACATTCCCATCAGAATATAGCTTAACCGGGTTAAAAATAGTTGTTGATTGTGCTCATGGTGCAACTTATCACATTGCTCCAAATGTTTTTCAAGAGCTTGGTGCTGAAGTTGTTGCTATCGGTGTAGAACCCAATGGTTTGAATATTAATGATAAAGTTGGCGCTACAGATATTAGACAGCTTCAGGCCCGGGTATTGGAAGAAAATGCTCACCTGGGATTAGCATTTGATGGTGATGGTGACAGAATTATTATGGTTGATGAAAAAGGCCGTAAAGTAGATGGTGACCAGATTGCTTATATGATTGCCCGGGATTTGAAGAGAAAAGGTCAATTACATGGTGGCGTTGTTGGCACTCTTATGTCCAATCTGGGTATGGAAGTTGGACTAAAAGAGCTGGGTATTCCTTTTGTCCGTGCAGCTGTAGGTGATCGTTATGTTATGGACAAGTTATTGGAAAATGAGTGGAAAATTGGAGCAGAGAATTCAGGACATGTAATTCTGTTAGACAAAGTTACAACCGGAGATGCAATTGTTGCTTCCCTTCAGGTCCTGGCTGCACTTGTCGATAGTCATAAGTCCCTGAGTGAGTTATCTGATGGAATGAGGCTTTTTCCACAGGTCCTAAAAAATATCTCCTTCCAGGGGGAAGTTAATCCTCTTGAAGCCCCTGATGTAAAAAATATTGTATTGGTTATTGAGAAAGAACTGGGCGATAAAGGTCGGGTACTTTTGAGAAAATCCGGAACAGAGCCTTTACTTCGGGTCATGGTAGAAGGAGAAGATAAGGAACAGGTTGAATTATCAGCACAACGCATCGTTGATGTCATCCAAAATTGTTGCTCATAACTGCCCATTTCTTGGGAGGATTTAATGTAATTTATCCTCCCTTTCAAAATGATATGAACGAATGTGCTTTTTTTAGCCGTTTAAGTATGAGATTTAAAAAAAAGTGTCATCATCTCTTGCTAGTTGTAAATCCTTCCGTTAGTATTGCGTCCACTTCCAGAGGGGAGTCGCTGGCTTTATTCTATAATAAAAATGAGAATATTGCTGGCTCAACAATTTAAAACATAGGTGGATGATATGTTTTCTGCTCTACTTGTGATTTACCTGCTGGCAGCAGTTGCTATTATTGGCTTAGTGTTGATTCAACAAGGTAAAGGCGCAGATATGGGAGCCTCATTCGGTGCTGGTGCCTCAAATACAGTATTTGGCTCCGGTGGCTCTGGTAATTTTTTGACCCGGATGACTGCTTTTTTTGCTGTTGTATTTTTAGTCGTTAGTTTAATTCTTGGTAATTTGTCTACGCATAAGGCAAAGTCTCAATGGACTAACCCAACGTCTGGTGAATCAGGCGAGGTGGTTAAAGAGAGCCCAAAAACTGATGATATTGGTGAGATTCCTGTTAATTCCAATAAATCGGATAGCAGCGAAGATATCCCACAATAAAGATAGATTTGCCGAGATGGTGAAATTGGTAGACACACTAGCATGAGGTGCTAGCGCCTATGGTGTGAGGGTTCGAGTCCCTCTCTCGGCACCATTGTTTACAAACTTGTAAAAGATGAAGGCAAGCGTATAATGCTGTCTCAGTCGGACGCGGGGTGGAGCAGCTTGGTAGCTCGTCGGGCTCATAACCCGAAGGTCGTCGGTTCAAATCCGGCCCCCGCAACCAATAATAATATAAAATGTTGGTTACAGGTTTGAGGGTACTGAATTTTTGTAGTGCTCTTGTTGGATTCAAAAATCCAACCTTAGGGTCCAGCATATTAGAAACCCCGGCTATCGGGGTTTTTTAATATCTGAATTTTTGATTTGATACATTTGTATTGATGTTTCTGAAAAATCAAAAAGTTAGATGATGCTTGGAATTGAAATTGGGCTGAAAGCCCTTTTTTTGTTTCTGGAGTTGTTTGAATGACTGGTTTAGAAAGACAATTAACTGAGTTGCTTCAGGCACCAGTAATTGCATCTGGCTATGAGCTGGTGGGATTGGAGTTTATTCGTGCTGGAGCGCACTCAACGCTTCGTATCTATATTGATCATGAAAACGGTATTACTGTAGATGATTGTGCGGAAGTGAGTCGCCAGGTTAGTGCGGTACTTGATGTTGAAGACCCAATTTCAGTGGCTTATAACCTTGAAGTTTCTTCTCCGGGTATTGATCGACCTCTATTTAATGCCGGGCACTATGAACAATTTATCGGTCACGAAGTAAATATCGTTTTGAAAATGGCAGTTGAAAATCGCCGTAAATGGAAAGGTGTTATCCAGTCTGTTGATGGAGAAACCATTGTGATTACGATTGATGGGCAGAATGAACAATTTGCGCTTAGCAATATTTCAAAAGCTAATCTGATTCCCAAATTTTAAGTCTTAAAGAGGCTGGAAATAATGAGTAAAGAAATTTTAGCGGTAGTTGAAGCTGTTTCAAATGAGAAAGCTGTACCTCGTGAGCGTATATTTGAAGCACTTGAAATTGCGTTGGCAACATCAACCAAGAAGAAATATGAAATAGATATTGATGTCCGTGTTGCGATCGACCGGAAATCAGGAGAGTTTGAAACATTTCGCCGGTGGCTGGTTGTAGAAGAAGTTCAAAGTCCAACAAAAGAGATTTCATTTGAAGCTGCCAGTTTTGATGATGACTCTATTGAGTTAGGCGACTTCATGGAAGAACAGATAGAATCAGTAACTTTTGACAGAATTACTACGCAAACGGCAAAGCAGGTTATCGTACAGAAAGTGCGAGAAGCTGAACGTGCTCAAGTTGTTGAACAATTTATTGATAATGAAGGTGAATTAGTCACTGGTGTTGTCAAAAAAGTAAGCCGGGATTCAATCATTCTGGATTTGGGAAATAATGCTGAAGCAGTTATTCTTCGTGAAGACCAGCTTCCCAGAGAAAATTTCCGGCCGGGAGATCGTGTCAGAGGTTTATTGTTTGCAGTAAGACCTGAAGCGCGTGGTTTCCAGCTATTTATAACGCGTTCTAAACCAGAAATGCTGGCTGAGCTTTTCCGGGTTGAAGTTCCTGAAATCGGAGAAGAACTGATTGAACTGAAAGGTGCATCAAGAGATCCGGGTTCAAGAGCGAAAATTGCAGTAAAAACCAATGATAAGAGAATTGATCCCGTGGGTGCATGTGTCGGGATGCGTGGTGCACGTGTTCAGGCTGTATCCGGAGAGCTCGGTGGAGAACGTATTGATATCGTTTTGTGGGATGACAATCCTGCTCAGTTTGTTATTAATGCAATGGCTCCGGCTGATGTAGCGTCTATTATTGTCGATGAAGACGCACATTCAATGGATATCGCTGTTGAAGCTGAAAACTTAGCGCAGGCAATTGGACGTAGCGGACAAAATGTTCGTTTAGCATCTCAGTTAACTGGCTGGGAATTGAACGTGATGACTGTAGAAGATCTACAGAAAAAACATCAGGAAGAATCGTTGGAGTCTATTGAGACGTTTGTTAAATACCTTGATATCGAGCAGGACTTTGCAGAATTGCTTGTTGAAGAAGGTTTCTCTACTTTAGAAGAGATCGCTTACGTACCAGTGAATGAATTACTTGAAATCGATGGATTAGATGAAGATTTAGTTGAAGAGTTAAGAGCTCGTGCTAAAGATTCATTGACCACAATTGCACTGGCTCAGGAAGAGTCTTTTGATGGTAAAGAACCTGCGGAAGATCTCTTAGGACTTGAAGGGTTAGAGCGTGAGCTGGCATTTAAGCTGGCAGCTAAGGGTGTAGTTACATTGGAAGACTTAGCAGATCAAGGTATTGATGACCTTGAAAATATTGAAGGACTGACAGAAGAGCGTGCCGGAGAGTTAATTATGGCAGCACGTAACATCTGTTGGTTTGGCGAAGACGCGTAATTTCAGCAAGGGGAGGAAGCGGTATGACACAACTTACAGTCAAAGCACTGAGTGAAGAAATTGGTACACCTATTGACCGCTTATTAGAGCAACTTGCTGACGCAGGAATGGCCAAAACAAGTACAGATCATGTGACTGAGGATGAGAAGCAGAAACTTCTGACTTTTCTTCGCAAAGAACATGGAGAGGCGTCACCTAAAAATGAGCCAACTCGTTTAACATTACAGCGAAAGACCCGAAGTACGTTAAGCGTAAATGCGGGTGGTGGTAAAAGTAAGAATGTTCAGGTTGAAGTGCGCAAAAAACGAACGTATGTTAAGCGTAGTACAATCGAAGAAGAAAAGCGTGAAGCTGAAGCTGAAGAAAAAGCAAGGTTAGAAGCTGAAGAGAAAGCGGTGCGTGAAGCTGAAGAAAAAGCGAAGCGTGAAGCCGAAGAAAAAGCAAAACGTGAAGCTGAAGAAAAAGCAAAACGTGAAGCTGAAGAAAGAGCAAAACGTGAAGCTGAAGAAAAAGCAGAACGTGAAGCTGAAGAAAAAGCAGAACGTGCAGCTGAAGATAAAGTGAATCGTGAACATAGTAAGCAGAAAGCAGCGCTTTCTGATGAAGATAAATTGAAGCAAGAGGCAGCGCGAAGAGAAGCCGAAGAACTGAGGCGTCGTCAGGAAGAAGAGTTGAAGCGTAAAGCTGAGGAAGATAGTCAGCGTCAGCTTGAAGAAGCTCGTCAATTGGCTGAAAAAAATCAAGAGCGTTGGTCTGCTGCAGAAGAGAATAAAGGTGATATGGAAGAAGAATATACAGATTACCATGTAACGACTTCGCGCTATGCCCAGGAAGCCGAAGATGAAGCAGACCGCCGTGAAGAAGGACGTCGTCGTGCTAAGGTGAAGAAGAAAGCTTCTGATGATCAAAACCAGGACAAGAACACCAATCGTTCTCGTGGTAACAGAACAAAACGTAAAGGCAAAATATCAAAACCTTCGTCAATGCAACAAGGGTTTGATAAAAATGCCACTGTAGCTAAGCAAGACGTTGTTGTCGGTGAAACAATTGTTCTTTCAGAATTAGCTCAGAAAATGTCAGTAAAAGCGACTGAAGTCATAAAAGTCATGATGAAAATGGGTGCGATGGCAACCATTAATCAGGTGATTGATCAGGAAACGGCTCAGTTAGTTGCTGAAGAAATGGGACATAAAGTTATCCTGCGGAAAGAAAATGAGCTGGAAGAGGCTGTTCTTTCTGATCGTGATAATGATGCTGAAGCAGTTTCCAGAGCACCAGTTGTGACAATTATGGGTCACGTTGACCATGGTAAAACATCTACACTGGATTATATTCGACGCGCGCATGTTGCGTCGGGAGAAGCTGGTGGGATTACTCAGCATATCGGTGCGTATCATGTTGAAACAGACAATGGCATGATCACTTTTCTGGATACTCCGGGACACGCAGCGTTTACTGCAATGCGTGCGCGTGGTGCTCAGGCGACAGATATTGTTGTTCTGGTGGTTGCAGCTGATGATGGTGTCATGCCACAGACAATCGAGGCGATCCAGCACTCAAAAGCGGCAAACGTTCCTTTGATTGTTGCCGTTAACAAAATCGATAAGGAAGAAGCGAATCCTGATAATGTGAAAAATGAACTGGCACAGTATGACATCATCCCTGAAGAGTGGGGTGGTGATAATATGTTTGTTCATATTTCTGCGAAACAGGGTACAAACATTGACGCTCTTCTGGAAGCGATCCTTCTTCAGGCTGAAGTTCTTGAACTGAAAGCGATTGAAGATGGAATGGGGTCAGGTGTCGTTGTTGAGTCTCGTCTTGATAAGGGACGTGGACCTGTTGCAACTATTTTGGTTCAGGCGGGTACTTTACACAAAGGTGATATTTTACTTTGTGGTCAGGAGTACGGCCGGGTCAGAGCGATGCGGGATGAATTAGGCAATGAAGTGCTTCAGGCGGGTCCTTCGATTCCTGTAGAAGTTTTAGGCCTTTCTGGTGTTCCAGCTGCTGGTGATGAAGCGACAGTTGTTCGTGATGAGCGTAAAGCCCGTGAAGTTGCAAACTATCGTCAGGGTAAATTCCGTGAGGTGAAGCTGGCGCGTCAGCAGAAAGCGAAGCTGGAGAATATGTTCTCGAACATGGCTGCTGGTGAAGTCGCTGAGCTGAACGTTGTGCTTAAGGCCGATGTTCAGGGTTCTGTTGAAGCGATTAGTGATGCACTTCTGAAGTTGTCAACAGATGAAGTCAAAATCAACATTGTGGGTTCAGGTGTTGGTGGTATCACAGAAACTGATGCAACTTTGGCTGCAGCATCTGAAGCAATCGTATTAGGCTTTAATGTTCGTGCTGATGCATCTGCGCGGAAGACCATTGAAGCTGAAAATCTGGACTTACGTTACTATTCGATCATCTATCAGTTGATCGATGAAGTGAAACAAGCCATGAGTGGTATGCTTGCTCCTGAGTTTAAGCAGGAAATTATTGGTCTGGCTGAAGTTCGTGATGTATTCCGTTCACCAAAAATTGGTGCAATTGCCGGCTGTATGGTTACAGAGGGATTGATCAAGCGAAATAATCCTATCCGGGTATTGCGTGAGAATGTGGTTATTTTTGAAGGTGAGCTTGAGTCTTTACGTCGCTTTAAAGATGATGTTCCTGAAGTGAAGAGCGGATATGAATGTGGTATCGGCGTTAAGAACTATAATGATGTTCGCGTTGGTGACCAGATTGAAGTATTTGAAACTGTTGAAGTAAAACGTTCAATTGATGATTAATCGATAGTTGTTTCAAGACAGTATTGGTTGTTGAATACACCATGGGGGGCTGGTTTTCCATCCCCCCATTCTTTCTGTATATAAGAGAAGAAAATGTCAAAAGATTTTAGTCGTACGCAGCGTGTTTCGCAGCAGCTGCAAAAAGAATTAGCGATGATTTTACAAAGAGATGTAAGGGACTCCCGCCTGGGAATGGTTACTATCTCAGAAGTAAAAGTATCCCGGGATTTAGCAGTTGCTAAAGTATATGTGACTTTTTTATGTACTGGCGAGCAAACACCGGAAAGCTGTTTAAAGGCTTTAAAAGAGCATGAAGCCCATATACGGATGATGCTTGGAAAGAAAATTCGGTTACGTCTGACACCTGAAATCCGGTTTGTATATGATGATACGCTCGTTGAAGGGATGCGGATGTCTAATCTGGTGACCCAGGCTGTCAGTGATGACTTGCGTAAAAAAGATCAATCTCAGGGAGAAGATGAATAATGGCTCGTCGTCGTAAAGGGCGTCCGGTTGATGGTATTTTGCTCTTAGATAAGCCGGAAGGCATTTCTTCGAATGATGCTTTACAAAAAGTTAAGCGTATTTACTTTGCTGAAAAAGCTGGCCATACCGGTGCGTTGGATCCACTGGCAACTGGCATGCTGCCAATATGTTTGGGTGAAGCAACCAAATTCTCTCAGTTTCTTCTCGATTCTGATAAGCGTTATCGGGTTGTCGCCAGACTGGGGATCAGAACCAATACTTCTGACTCGGATGGCGAAGTAATCCAGGAACGTTCTGTAGATGTGACGCCGGAGCAGTTGGATCAATGTATTGACCAATTCAGAGGGGAAACTGATCAGGTGCCTTCTATGTTTTCGGCACTAAAATATCAGGGACGTCCTTTGTATGAATATGCCAGAGAAGGGATTGACGTTCCGCGGGAGTCCCGAAAAATTACAGTTTATGAGGCGAATCTGATTCGTTTTGAGCATGATGAAGTAGAAATGGATATTCATTGCTCAAAAGGTACCTATATCCGAACGATTGTCGATGATCTTGGGGAAATGCTTGGTTGTGGCGCGCATGTTATCAAGTTACGCAGAACAGCAGTCGCACAGTATCCGGCGGAGAAAATGATCACGCTTTGTGAGCTGGAGTCCTTACTTCAGGAGGCTCAGCAAAAGGAAGAACCCCCAAAGAATTTGCTTGATCCCTTACTTCTGCCTGCAGATACTGCTGTACAGTCATTGCCTGAAGTGAATCTCATCCCTGAATTAGCCGAGATGGTTCAGAAAGGGCAGGCCGTCCAGATTTTGGATGCTCCGGATAAAACACAACTTCGCTTAACGAAGGGTGATGAGAGAATATTTATTGGTGTTGGAGAAATGAATGATGACGGGAAAATAGCCCCTAAACGTTTAGTGGTTTTCCGTTCATAAGGTGCTTTTATCAACTCGGATTTGCAGGAATTCTTTTGTTGCCTGTCACCTTTAATTTCTCTATAATCCCCGCTTCTCGTGTCGGCTGAATCAGAGATTGGCTGGCACATCTTAAAATCTAAACTCTCAGGAGAAAATTATGTCTCTGAATGCTGAAACTAAAGCAGCAATTGTTGCTGAATATGCGCGTGTTGAAGGTGATACTGGTTCACCAGAAGTTCAGGTTGCACTTTTAAGTGCTTCTATTAACCATCTTCAAGGTCACTTCAAAGAGCACAAAGGCGATCACCATAGCCGTCGTGGTCTTTTGCGTATGGTTTCTCGTCGTCGTAAGCTTTTAGATTACCTGAAAGGTAAAGATCTTGGGCGTTACCATGACTTAATCAAGCGTCTTGGTCTGCGTCGCTAAGATATGTTTGAAAAAAAGGGGCTTAAGCCCCTTTTTTTACGTCTGAATTTAACAAAATTCAACATGAGTAGTTTATACTACCGGGCATTAAAGCTGCCTGAATAGCTTTAAAGAAACAGACTCAGGGTATTGCAGTCACCGAAGTCGGCCAACAGGTCGCGGCTATTCAAAAGGGATTCAATGTAATCAGTCTTTTTTGACTAGTCGCGATTTGTAATGCTTTGAGTATTTACAAATATCATCTGGGGTAATCCCAGGGCTAAGGAATTAGAATGTTTGAAAAACCAATTGTAAAAACCTTTCAATATGGAAATCATACTGTAACCATCGAAACAGGTGTGATTGCCCGTCAGGCAACTGCTGCTGTAATGGTTACAATGGATGATACTTCTGTATTTGTTTCCGTTGTCGGTAAAAAAGAAGCTGTTGAAGGGCAGGATTTCTTTCCTCTGACAGTGAACTATCAGGAAAGAACATACGCTGCAGGTAAAATTCCCGGAGGCTTTTTCAAGCGTGAAGGTCGTCCTTCGGAAGGTGAAACACTGACAGCCCGCCTGATTGACCGTCCTATCCGTCCTCTGTTTCCTAATGGCTTTACAAATGAAGTGCAGGTTATTGCAACCGTCATGGCCGTTAATCCTGATGTTCAGCCTGATATCCCGGCTATGATTGGTACATCAGCTGCTTTGGCTATTTCAGGAATACCTTTCAGTGGCCCAATTGGTGCTGCTCGCGTCGGCCATATCAATGGACAGTTGGTACTAAACCCAAGCATGACAGAGCTGAGCGAGTCACGTTTGGATCTGGTTGTTGCCGGTACTGAAAATGCAGTATTAATGGTTGAATCTGAAGCAGATATCCTGACTGAAGAAGAAATGTTATCTGCGGTTGTTTTCGGTCATGATCAGCAACAAACTGTCATCCGTGCGATTAACGAATTTGCAGCAGAAGTAGCCACACCAGCGTGGGAATGGAGTGCTCCGGATGTTGATGCTGAACTGAAATCAGCAGTTGCTGAACTCGCAGAAAGCCGTCTTGTAGATGCTTACCAAATTACAGAGAAGCTGGCCCGCTACAAGCAGGTTGGACAGATTAAAAACGAAGCTGTTGACGTATTGTTGCAACGTGATGACGAGCTGGATGAAAACGAAATCCGCAATATGCTGGGTTCGCTTGAAAAAAATGTGGTCCGCAGCCGCATCCTTTCTGGTGAGCGAAGAATTGATGGTCGTGAAAAAGATATGGTCCGGGCGTTGGATGTTCGTACTGGTGTATTACCGCGTGTTCATGGTTCTTCACTATTTACCCGTGGTGAAACTCAGGCTATTGTGACAGCAACTTTGGGAACACAAAGAGATGCTCAGATTATCGATGAGCTGACCGGAGAGAGAAAAGAGCACTTCTTACTGCACTATAATTTCCCTCCATACTGTGTAGGTGAGACTGGATTTGTTGGTTCTCCAAAACGCCGTGAAATTGGTCATGGTCGTTTAGCAAAACGTGGTATTCAGGCTGTCATGCCAACGGTTGATGAATTCCCATACACTATCCGTGTTGTTTCTGAAATCACAGAGTCTAATGGTTCATCTTCAATGGCCTCTGTGTGTGGATCCTCTCTGGCTCTGATGGATGCAGGGGTTCCTATTAAAGCTTCTGTGGCTGGTATTGCGATGGGGCTGGTGAAAGAAGGTGATGATTTTGTCGTTCTTTCAGACATTCTTGGTGATGAAGATCACTTAGGTGATATGGACTTTAAAGTAGCGGGTACTTCTGCTGGTGTGACCGCGCTGCAAATGGATATCAAGATTGAAGGTATTACAAAAGAAATTATGCAGATCGCACTGAACCAGGCGAAAGGTGCCCGTCTGCATATTCTTTCTGTGATGGACCAGGCAATTGATTCAGCAAGAGATGATATTTCTGAATTTGCACCTCGTATTCACACGATGAAAATCAGCTCTGATAAAATCAAAGATGTTATCGGTAAAGGTGGTGCTGTCATTCGTGCCTTGACTGAAGAAACCGGTACAACCATTGAAATCGAAGACGATGGTACGATTAAGATTGCAGCGACAGAAGGGACAGCAGCGAAAGCAGCGATTCGTCGTATTGAAGAACTGACTGCTGAAGTTGAAGTTGGTAAGATTTATACCGGTCGGGTGACGCGTATTGTTGACTTTGGTGCATTTGTCGCTGTTCTCGGCGGGAAAGAAGGATTGGTTCATATTTCTCAGATTGCGGAGCAACGTGTTGAGAAAGTAACTGATTATCTTAAAGAAGGTCAGGACGTTCAGGTGAAAGTTCTGGAAATCGACAGACAGAACCGTATCCGTCTGAGCATGAAAGAAGCGGTGGAAAAGCCAGAAGCACCAAAGCCGGAAAGTGATACTGAGCAGAAACCTGCTTCAAATGAAGAATAAAGTGATACCAGAATAAATCGCGAGCTTTTTTATTTGAAAGCATGATGTTATAAAGGGAGCTGATATGCTCCCTTTTTTAGTTCCCTACAGGAGAAAATTTAGTGAAGTGGCTTCTCGCATTGTTAACTGGTTTGAGTCTGTTGATAACCAGTGGATGTTCCAGCATTAATTCAAAACAGGTCCAATGGTATTACCCGCCAATGGCAAGGCCTTTACAGCCGACAATTCAGCAGGAAGTAAAAATTGTCCGGCTAAGCCAGTTACTGCAACGGGAGAAATTGTCAGATGAAGTCCGGGCGAAGCTCTTTTATGAGAGAGGTAATGCTTACGATATGGTTGGGCTGAGAAATCTGGCTCGTATCGATTTTGAGCAATCATTACAGATGAATCCGGCTCAGCCTGATGTATTCAATATCCTTGGCGTCTATTACACTGAGATTGGGCAGTATGATTCTGCTTATGATGCTTTTGATTCTACACTGGAAATGGAGCCTGATAATATTTATGCATTGAGAAATCAGGCGGTTGCTTTGTACTACGGTCAGCGACCTCACCTGGCGCTTGAACTGGTTGATCAGATAGATAAAGTTCAGGCGGTTGATCCTTTCAATGCATTATGGCGTTATTTTATTGAAAGTGAACTGGCGCCAACAGATGCTCAAAAAACATTATCAGAAACTTATAAGCACCGGGATGAAAAACAGTGGGGCTGGTTGTTAGTTGCGATGGTTTTGGAGAAAACTCCTGATAAAGAGGTGTTTAAACAAATCCTTGCCGGAACAAAGGATAATACTGTGCTTGCCCGCCGCCTGACAGAAGCTTACTTCTATCTTGGGAAACGATACCAGCTGCAAGGAAAATATGCGGATGCGGTTTCTTTATACAAGTTAGCGATTTCGTTTAATGTGTATGAGTACGTTGAACATCGTTACGCATTCCTTGAACTGGAAAAAATTTATCGGATTTTAAAGGAAGAGAAAGAAAAAAATAAATCAATCTGACTTTTCCTGAAGCATCAAAGGAAGCTTTTTGATTTATTTGATAAGGCTTTTACTCTATCCTCAGAGACTTCGGCATATAGTTTTTGTGACCGTTGGGATATTAAATAGCGGCTTTATCTGTGAGCTAATGCAATTGTTATCGGCCAGTGCTTTGATACCGAAGGGCTGGCCGTCATTTATATGTCCTGACCAGTTCGATTGATCATGGTCTGTCAGACCATGATTACTGTCTTTACCCTCTTCATTGTCTTTTCTGAGTGCTATGGTGATTATTCGCTGATAGCTGATAAATCTGATTTATACCCAAGCAACCTGCATTTTCAGGTTGTTTGGGTATATTGATGTTAATTCTTGTTTTCTGATTATATCTGATTGAAAAGGGTGTATCAGAATATATTGATTCTGTTTTCTCTTCTTTTAATTAGAGTTATAAAGTAATACTTGAATAATGTGAGTTATATATTCCAACAAAGTATGGTGATTTAATTAAGACGCATTATTCAATTGAGAATGAAATAAGATAGATTATTATGGCTGACCTAATACTCATATTGTTAAATATTCAAAAGGTATGGAGCAGCGTTTATGAGTGCAAAAAATAAATTATTATCTTCAATTGGAATTCTGTTTTTTTTCATTGTTTTTACGATTGTAACAACTGCTTACTTTTCTTTTAAAGAAGCTTCAGTTAAAAACTATACAGATAAATTATCGAATAATGCTCACCTGATATCCTCTGTTGTTGAACAAAGAATGGAGCGTTATTTTGATGTACTGATACTTTCTGCAAGATTTATCTCGATTGATTTACATGAAAACATCAATGAAGGTGTGCTCAGAAAAACATTGAGTGACCTTGAAAAAAATCCCTACATTTTAAGTGCATTCTTCTCATCTGCTGATGGAACAACGTATCAGCCTGATGGCCGTATCGCTGGTTTTAATGCGAAAGAGAAGCGAAGAGAATGGTATACAAAAGCCATCCATGGTGAAAAGTACATACTCACGGCTCCTTTCAGAGCGACAACTGGAAAAACGGTGATGTCGGTTGCAATACCGGTAAAAAGGCAAGGAAGGATTGTTGGTGTTTTAGGTGGAAATATTGCGCTTGATACAATCACTGATTTTATTCAATCATTAACTGATAATAATCAGCTGTTTGTTAGCAGGGAAGATGGATATATTGTTGCCGCTGCTAATCATCAATATATAGGAAAAAATTTATATGAATTGCGTCCATCATATTCACGATACAGAGATATCAATGGAGCCAGTCATTTTTATCAACACCAGGGGCAAACTTATTTTTCCGTTAATGCAATTTCCGATAATTTAGGCTGGTCTGTATGGGCATGGGATAAACGGGATAATATTTATTCAGCATCTGAATCAAACCTGATGACTGATATATATCTTGCCACAACCTTGATTGTTTTTTCTTTAATTGTCACTTATTTTCTGGTTGTCAGATTGATGTATCGGCCTATAGGTGGTGAACCCCGGGAAATTGAAGCGATTGTAAAAAGGGTAGCTGAAGGGGATTTATCCGTTTCGTCTGAAGATATCAGGGATGAAACAGGAATATATGCGGCTATTTTAAAGATGGTTAATAACCTGACATTGATTATCAAAAAAATATATCATGCGATTGATCAACTGAATCATGCATCCGGTCAGATGCTGAATACAACGTCAACTGTGAAATCCAGCGCAGAATCTCAGATGATCCAGTTAGAACAAACATCTGCTGCGATGAATGAGATGACGGTGACTGCTGATGAAGTTGCAAGGAGTGCTTTACAGGCTTCAGGTGCAGCAACAGAGGCAGCTGAGCACTCTTCTCTGGGTATGGAAGTGGTCAGGGATATGAATCAAAGTATTCAGGGGCTGGTGAGCGGGATCAGAACCGTTGTGGATGTGAATACCGGACTTGAGAAAGAGACACAGGGAATCGGTACAATTCTGGAGGTCATTGACAGTATTTCTGAACAGACCAACCTGCTGGCTTTGAATGCTGCGATTGAAGCAGCCCGGGCTGGTGAATATGGGCGTGGATTTTCCGTGGTTGCTGATGAGGTACGTCATCTGGCGAACAGGACCAGGCAAAGTACCAATGAGATTCAGGAGATGATCTCCCGGCTCCAGCAAGAGGCCCAGCGTTCTGTTCAGCTTATGCAAAGTAATATGCTGGATGCACAAATGACAGCAGAGAAATCAGAAGTTGCCAGTCAGGCATTGGGGGAGATTCAGCATGCTGTTTCTCTGATACAGGCTATGAATAGCCAGATTGCGACGGCAGCCGAAGAGCAGACACATGTTGCTGCAGAAATGAATACCAGTATTGTTGAAACACACGAACTGGCCCGGAAGACGTTTGATGATGCAACAAGCAATAGTGGCCGGGCTGGTCAACTGACTGAAATTGCTTCACAACTGCGCAGGTCTGTTGAAATTTTTAAATTCTGAGGGTTAAGAAAACTCCGGGAGAGGAGATAAGCATCAGATGATTTTGTTCATCTTTTGCTTATCTGCCATGAAATGTTTGTTGGCGCTGATACAAAAGTCAGACTGTGAGCCTGAGCTTATTCCGGTATTGAAGTGGTGACTTTAGACAGCCCGGCAATATTATGCCAGTACCCGTTACAATCACTGTCATCCAGATGATAGCGGCCAGGATTGTTTGTATCGGCGGCTGCTCTGAACTCATCCAAACGTTCCAGCGTTTCTGTGCCTAACGGGCTTAACCGCACGACGTCGACCAAATCAGTCATCCCTGCCAGATCATTCACCAGGTTATAGCACTGTCCGGATTGTGTTTGAATACCATTCAGGTTGAATACGGTCTGACCTTCCTGACTTTGAGTCTGTATACCTGTCGGGTATTGAATACAGCAGGTTTTACACTGGTCTTTCGGGCGGTTTTCTGCCCTTGCAGTAAAACATCTGGCAGAGTACGCCAGCGGCAGGTATCCGTAACTGAATACTTCAGTTTCAAACTGGTTGCGGATGTTTAATGTATCGCATTGTGCCAGTATTTTGATGAGCCAGTCACGCGATAGCTCGACAGGCATACACCATCTTTTCATTCCCTTTTTGAGTAAAAAACTGATGGTATTGGCGTTGTAACAGTTAATTGCCGGGCCTGCGGTAAAAGGCACTCCCGATTCGCTGGCTAACTGAACTGCGGAGACATCATTGGCTTCGATAGTGAACTCACCGTTATCGATGTATTGTTTCATCACAGATAGTTCACTTTTGGACTCCAGCAGTGCCATGGTAGACAGCACGATTTCTTTGCCGCTTTTTGATAACTCTCTGGCAATTTCCAGCCAGTGTTGAGGTTTGAGTTCCCGTCTTTTTGAGCAGACTGTTTCACCAAGGTAGATAATATCTGCCGCTGATTCATGAGCGGATTGGTAGAATGCTTCAACATTCTGACGCGGCCAGTAATAAAGAACCGGACCAAGTGAATATTTCATAAAAGTCTCTCTATTATTGCCATTTTCGGTGATAGGCGCCAAGTGTGGTTTGCGACCCTTCAGAGATGTCTGCAAGAGACTGGTTCCACGATTCTTTGACCTGATATTCTCCAGGCTGGCGGAGATAATGATCAATCGCAGCCCGCCAGGTTTTTGTAACCAGTTCAACATAGGCAGGACTACGCTGACGCCCTTCTATTTTGACGGATGCAACATTGGCAGCAAACAACTCAGGTAACAGAGATAATGTATTCAGGCTGGTTGGTTCTTCCAGAGTGTGATAGCACTTCTGTTGATCATCAATACTGGTGATAAACCTGCCTTTACATAAGGTCGGATAACCGGCATTTTCGTCCGGAAGGTACCGATCAATGAGAATGCCATTTAATCTGGATTCCATTCCCTGTGATGTTTCCTGCCAGCGGACAAATTTCGCCGGAGAGCAGGCTCCCACTGTATTCGGCGATTCTCCAGTCATATAAGAAGACAGGTAACAGCGTCCTTCAGACATAATACAAAGGCTGCCAAAAGCAAAAACTTCCAGTTCTACACCCGATACAGATTGCGACAACTGTTTCACCTGATGAATAGAAAGGACACGGGGAAGCACAACCCGTTTGATATTAAAATTTTGACGATAGAACTCAATCGCAGCTGTATTTGTTGCGGAGGCTTGCACTGAAAGATGCAGATCCATTTCCGGGTAATGCGTGGATGCATATTCCAGAATGGCAATATCAGCGACAATCAGTGTATCCACTCCAAGTGCGGCCGCCTGATCCACGGCATCAGTCCAGCGTTGGAATCGGTCAGGGTGAGCAAAGGTATTTAAAGCGACATGTATTTTTTTCTGATGATCATGTACGTATTGCACCGCTTTTTCTATTTTCTTTCCGGAAAAATTCAGTCCGGCAAAATGGCGTGCATTCGTGTCATCTTTAAAACCGACATAAACTGCATCTGCACCATGATCGATAGCGGCTTTCAGTGCGGGGAAGTTTCCCGCGGGACAGAGAAGTTCCATGTTGAGCTATGAAATAAGTTATTCAGAATCTGTGGTACTTTATGGAAAAAGAGGATGGAATAATTTGATATTGGGCAGGTTTAATGGAATCTTCGCAGTTATTCAGTGTGGTAGCTCTTGTTTTGGATAAATAATTTTTCCACTTCAGCTCTGGGAAGGGGACGATAAAAATGAAATCCCTGAATTGAATGGCAATGAAGATTAGATAATAAAATAGCCTGTTGCTGTGTTTCTACACCCTCGGCGACTACATTTAGCTTCAGCGATTTCCCCAGGTTGATAATGTTTTCAATGACGGTGATCTGCTTGGGCAGTAAATCAATTTCGGTGATAAATGCACGATCAATTTTTAATTCGTCGATTGGAAATCTGGCAAGATAAGAGAGTGATGAGTAGCCGGTACCAAAATCATCAATGGACAGGGTAAAGCCGAGTTTTTTTATCGCATTCAACATTTCAATCGTGTATTCACTATCACTCATGACTGCACTTTCCGTCAGCTCAAAAGTAATACAGGCCGGGTCTAACTGAGTTGAACGAAGCAGCTTTTCCATAAAGTTAATCAACTGCGGATTGCCAAACTGTTCCGGAGAAAGGTTGATGGCAACCGGACCGGGGAGAATTCCTTTTTGTTTCCAGCGTTTTACCGTTGAAAATACATCCCGCATGACTACCCGTCCCAAATGTTCGATCAGACCGGCTTTCTCGGCAACCGGAATAAAAGAGCCCGGGCTGATGTATCCTTCCACCGGATGTTTCCAGCGAACCAGCGCTTCAGCACCATTGATATTATAGTTTTGCGCATTGACTTTGGGCTGATACCAAACCTCAAGACTACTCTGTTGCAATGCTTTTTGTAGTTCAATCTCCAGCCATAACCGTGTTCTGGCCTCTTTGTTCATTTGTGAACTGAAGCGAATCATACGGTTTCTTCCTCTGGCTTTCGCTTCATACATCGCAGTATCAGCATTTTGCAGTAAAATTCTTGAGTCGCAACCATCTCCCGGATAGTTCACGCTTCCGATTGAACAAGCGAGTCTTTTGCTGAAATAGTTCAAATCAAACGGTTGATTGATCAGGGAAATAATTCGTTCTGAAAGCATTTCAGCAGTTCGCGACTTATCCGGTTCAGGGAGAATTAAACCAAATTCGTCCGCACCCAGGTGGCCCAGAATTGCATCCGGTGGCAACAGTCGCTTTAAACGAAATGCCACTTCTCTGATGACTTTATCGCCAATATGGTGTCCAAGAGAATCATTGATATTTTTGAAATTATCAATATCAAGATAAAGCATCACCAGAGGCGTTTTATCAGCTATCAGCATATCCAGCCGTTTGGCAAATCCGGGGCGATTATATAACCCGGTGAGTTGGTCAATATGGGCATCAATGCTGCCTGAATCAGTTTTGGTTTCTTCCTGAGGTGACAGCATGACAAAAAATGCGGTGTTGCCGAATAACAATGTTTTTTCAATCCGGAGGGAGATCTGCGGGCCGGATTCGGGGAGTGACTTTGCCCGACAAAGTATCGGGTGGCAACTGGAGCGGAAACTGGTTTCACTGACAGTTAAAGGCTTCTGATTTGACTGATTGATAAACAGATCCGGCAGCATTTCTCCGTATAAGTCGGATGGTGATTTGTAACCCAGAAGGTTTGCTGCAATCTGGTTACATGAAATAATTTCATTATTTTCAATAAATAACACACCCTCACTCAGAATATTCAGTAATTGGGAGAATTTGGTTTCTGATTCTTCAGCATGATGGAGTAAAGCGTGCGATTCAGAGACATCCAGCGCCTGAAATACGATTTGATGGATACCGTTATCAGCGGCGATTGGTGTCAGTGAAAGATAAAGCGTTGTTTCAATTGCCGCATCCCGGAGCCGGATTGTCGTTTCAATGACTTCACCGCTAAAAGCTTTCTGATAATAATGCCGGAGCTGTTGATAGTAGGCCTGACCAAAAACCTGAGTATCATTTTTACCAATAAGGTTGTCCGGAGAAAGCTTTGCTATCCGGCTGTAACGGTCATTGACCATCACATAGTTGTGCTGTTCATCGAGGACCGCAAAAAAAAATGGACTACGTGATGTTAATTCTGTAAACCACTGTTTAAACGCTTGTGAAACCATGCCAATTAATTTTGCTCCAACAGGTGGCCTGCTCTGGGTTTATATACAGAATGCTCAACTATAACTATGTTTGTCTCATTAGTGAAGCATATACCGTATTTATTGATTCATAACAGCTATTGTCAATATCTGTTTGGTTATGATTAATTCTATTTCATCAACGTTAACGGATAAAGACAGTGCTTAACAAGATTCACGCCTATATTGTACAAAATGCAGCATCATTTTTGCGATCTCCGATTCATTTAGTCCCCAATTTCTTGCAACGTCAGTTCCTTTTAGATGGGTTGAATATCGTTTTTAAAGAAGCTTTGGAGGAAGGCGATTTTGAATTTCTGGAAAATAAGTGGCTGAAAGTTGAGGTGAAAGATCTGGATGTATTCTGGATGATTGGCTATACCGGAGAGGGGTTGATCGTGTCTGATCAATCGATGTCAGATGGTTTAACGGCTGATGCCTGTTTTCGGGGAAACCTGAATGATTTCGTCTTAATTGCAGGGCGAAAGGAAGATCCGGATACGCTGTTTTTTCAGAGACGACTGGTCATCGAAGGGGATACCGAGTTTGGTCTGGAAATAAAAAATCTTATTGATGGCGTTGATTTAGATACTCTTCCGGCAATTTTAAAAACTTTGTTGGGGCAATTATCTGATTTCGTGTATAAAGGGGTCCGTTCAGGTCAACTACACAGTGAAGGAATTCGTCATGTTAATACGAACAGAAGCTCCGGCAGACATCTTACCAATTGATCGTTTGCTGCGCTCATCCCTTGGTCAAGAGAGGGAAGCCGATATGGTGGCAGCGGCAAGAGAGCAGGGGCTGATTACTCTTTCTCTTGTTGCCTGTCAGGATGATGGTGAAATTATTGGTTATGCTCTGTTTACTCCGCTTCAGGAGGAAGGGCATTACCAGAACTGGCAATCACTGGCTTTACTGGCTGTCCATTCCGGATTTGTTCAGACCGAAAATACACTGATAGAAGATGGCCTGAATATGCTGCTGGAGCTCGGATATCCTGCCTGTACGGTTTATAGTGATGCCGAACTTTACCGTGCTTTTGGTTTTAAACCTGCCTCTCATTTTGACCTGAATACATCCGGACCAGTGAATCCCGACAGCCTGTTGATCTTTGAACTTACAGAGGGTGTTGCAGAACAGTGCAATGAACTGATTGAGATTCAGCAGGACACGGTGATATTGCGTCATATCCTGAACTGATTGCTTCTTCTCTTATATGAATTTTGTTAGGATTGGCTCTGGATAATATCAGGAATATCAATATGAGCTTTCGTCAGCAGGATTACCTTCAGGAAATGGGAATTCAGCGGTGGAGATTACACCGGGTACAAGTTGTTCATGGCCTGTCATTGAAGCAGGTTGAACCGGATGATTCATGTCAGTTGCTGATTGTGAGTCCGGTGATGCCTCAAGGGCAGTTCGCCATCTTATTTGAGAAGGTTCTGAAAAGTTTTACTGTGTCTGTTGATGAAGCAATGTATATCCATCCGGATGATTTGTACCGCTTAGGCAATCATCACCTGCAATGGGTTTGGTTTGCCGGGTGTCAGCCCGTCGATGGTATTGCTCCCAGGCAGTTAGTTTCCCCGCCGTTAAGTCAGATTGAGAGTAACCCGCTTCACCGGAGGGAGTTATGGCGTCAGATTTGTTCTTATCAGGAATCTGACAGATGAGTCTTCAGTTTGTCCCGGTTGAACCCCGGCATTTTGCCCGTATTACAGCGATCGAATCCCGTGCTCATCAGTTTCCCTGGAAGCCTTCTATGTTGCAAAATCTTGAAGGGCGTGGGGCTTTTAACTTTGCTCTGTTATTAAATGATGAAGTGATTGGCTATTTTTATGCGCAGAATATTGTTGGAGAAGTCACTTTACTTAATATTGCGATTGATCCGGTCTATCAGGGAAAAGGCTATGGTGAGCAGTTAATGTGTTACTTCCTCAACTGCTGTGAACAGCAGAAAGCTGAAAGTGTCTGGCTTGAGGTTCGTGAGAGCAATTTAGCCGCCTACACGCTTTATCTCAAATTTGACTTTCACGACGTTGATCGCCGGGTTGGTTATTATCCTGCCAGCCAGGGACGGGAAGATGCGCTGATTATGAGCTATTTCTTTTCCTGAAGTTTTTCCGCTACCTGAATTTTTCTGTCTGGTTTATTTGATTGTGCTATCTGTCTCATGCAGATGGCATCCCGTCTTATACCCAAATGACCTCAAGATGCAGGATTCAAAGCTTCATCAACAGGTTCAGTTCAAGGAAAATAACCGAAGGAATGATGACGCCTTTCGAGGTTATTTGTATATTCATTCTTATTTGAGCAATCAGGGACACGTTTTTTTCACGTCATCAGGATATAAATCATCTTGAATATTATGTTTTGATTGAATCCCGAAGGCCTGATGTGAAAAAACAGAAACTGATACCAATCATAGCCGCGACCACCTTTCTTATCTTCATTGCTGGTTTGATCGTGATAATGGCAGAGCAGAGTGAGCCATCAATTCAGCCACCAAAGCACGGATATCCACCAGTGAGTGTCATGAAAGCGACTGTCCATCATCATCGTCCGGTACTGACGCTATTCGGGACGACTTTTCCCCGCTGGCAGTCAGAGGTCAAAGCTCAGACGACCGGAAAGGTCACCTGGCTGGATGTGCATTCTGAACCGGGTGTGTTGGTGCCGGAGTCACAAACGCTTGTCCGGCTGGATAATACGGCGCTGCAAGCCGGTGTTGCCAGTGCATTTAGTGCGGTGAAGCAGGCTGAACTGACACTGGAGCGGGAACTGCACGAACAGACGGTTGCGGTTAAAATGTTGTCTTCTCAAAAAGCCCCGGCTTATGCCCGGCGGATTCCTCAGCTTGCGGCGGCAAAAGCAGATTTACAGCAGGCAAAAAAATTGTACGAAAATGCCCGGAAACAGCTGAATGATGCGGTGATCAAAGCGCCTTTTGATGCAATTATTCTCTCCCGCCAGGTGAATCCATCTCAGTTTGTAGAGACTGGTCAGACGGTGTTTGAAGTGGCTTCCAGCCATGCTCTGGATATTCGGGTTCCTGTGCCGGCGCAAGACTGGAACCAGTTGCGAAAAATTTTACCGGAGACAAATATTGAAGTGGTCAGTCAATATTCTCATCGCTGGCCGGCAAGTGTCCGTTATCTTTCTCCCCGGCTGGATCGTTCAACCCGGCAGCGGCAGCTGATTCTGACGGTACATAATCCTTATGAAAAAAAGCCGTATCTGCTGATGCATCAACAGGTACGGGTTCATATTCAGCTGGCGGCTTCTCCTCTGGCGATGAAGATCCCGGCTACAGCATTGACCCGGGATGGACAGGTATGGACGGTGAATAAACAAAACCAGCTGGTCCGGGAAGAGGTCACCATGCTGGAAGAGCAGCAAGCGTGGGTTTGGGTTGTTTTTGCCCGTGACCCGCAGCGTTCAAGAAATCTTGTTGTGTATCCGTTGCTTTCGATGCTGCCGGGACAGCAGGTGACGCCGGAAGTCATCCAGCCGGAGGTAGCAGAATGAAAGGATTAACCCGTTGGTTTATTGAGAATCCGGTGGCAGCCAATTTACTGATGGTGGCCGTCATTGTCAGCGGGATATTGTCATTTTATCAGCTCCGGGTGGAATCTTTCCCTCAGATTGCACCTTCAGGATTAACGATTGAAGTGGTTTATCCCGGCGGAACAGCAAAGCAAATTGATCAGGCTGTAACACAGCGGATAGAAGAAGCAATCAGTGATATTGCTGGTATTAAACGGATTGTCAGTCAGTCGAAGGAAGGAATATCGACGGTTCATGTCAGGAAGACGACCGGTACAGACTTGAATCAGTTGATTGAAGAAGTCAGAAACCGGGTGAATTCAATGGTGAATTTACCTGCGGCGGCTGAACGTCCGCTGGTCAGCCGGGATGAATTTACCAATCTGGCTGCATTTGTTGTGGTGTCCGGGCCTGAATCTGATATGGAATTACAACCCATCGCCCGGCGTATTGAGCAAGCCTTAAAAAAGAATCCGAAAATATCGAAGGTTGAAAACTGGGGGCAACGCCAGCCTTTACTGGTCATTGAACCCGATACTGAAAAATTGAGGGAAACGGGTCTGAGTCCTGAAGCACTTGCCGGGAAAATTCAGCAGATGTCTCTGGAATCCCGAAGTGGTTTTCTGAAGAGCAGCCGGGGGAAAATGATCTTAAGAGGGGATGGATATGCAGGTGATTTAGTCAAATTAAAGCAGCTGGTTGTCTGGTCTTCTCCCAAAGGACAGTTAACGCTGGGCGACGTTGCTTCAGTCCGGCGCGATTATGCGGATACCGATGCCATTGTGAGAAACAATGGTCAGAATGCTATTGCTCTGCTGGTCAGTACCAGCCTGCGGGATAACCTGCTTGAGGTCAGTCAGGCAATTCGTCAGACCTTAGCCCTTGAGCAGCGCCGTCTTCCTGATGAGATTCAGCTGTCGGTCATGGCAGATATGGCACCTTATATCAAAGATCAACTAAACCGTTTAGGTAGTAATGCATTGCAGGGTTTACTGATTGTTCTGGTGTTACTGGGGTTGTTTCTCAATCTCAAAATGGCCTTCTGGGTTGGCATCGGGATCCCGTTTGCCTTATGCGGTACCCTTGGGGCAATGCACCTGATGGATTACAGTATTAATGACATCACATTATTTGGCTTTATTCTGGTGCTTGGTATTCTTGTGGATGATGCTGTGGTTGTCGGGGAAGGAATTTATGCTGCCCGGGAGCGTTATTCCCATCCGGCAAAAGCAGCCTTACATGGTGTTCATTCTGTATCTGTGGCAACAATTTTTGGTGTTCTGACGAGTGTGGCTGCATTTTCTCCGATGTTATGGATTAAGAATGATTTAGCCCGGTTGTTAGCTGGCTTCTCTTCTGTGGTTATTTTTGCGCTGTTGTTTTCTCTGGTGGAAAGTAAGTTTATTTTGCCTTCTCATCTGGGCAATGAGTCTCGCCGGTTGCCGGAGATAAAATGGTTGGCTTCGCTGCAACGTTATTTTCAGACCGGGCTGGCGCGTTTTAACCAGGGCTTTTACCGCAAATGTTTGATCAAATCTTTGAAGTATCCGTTTGCGACGCTGACCGGACTGCTCGGATTGGCGATGCTCGCTTATGGTTTGTGGGCGACGAATATGATTCGCAGTGGCGTCTTTCCGGAAATTCCCGGCCGCTATATTTCAGCAAAAGTCTCATTACAGGTGGGAGCTCCTTTGCCACTGCAGCAAAAAGTGATGATGCATCTTGAACAAACGGCACTCAATCTGAACAAGACGCTGCAGGCAAAATATACGCTTGAGGAGAAGCCGATCACCAACCTGCTGGCCTGGTCGGATGGTGAGGGTCATGTTGAAGTTACCGCCGAGCTGACCCGTGAAGCTTTGACGACCATTCCCGGCAACGGCATTCTGGATCAATGGCGATCGGGATCAGGTTTGATTGAAGGCGCTTATTCGGTTCGTTTTTCTGCAGCGGATGAACCTGCGGGCGGGACTTCTGTGGCTGTTATCTCACAAGATCGGGCGCTTGCCAGACAGGCGGTGCATGACCTGATTCCTGTCTTATCCGTTCTGCCGGGTGTTTCAGATATTTATGATGATGGCAAAGGCGGGCTGTTTCAGATTCGGCTGAAGCTGAATGAATCTGGTTATCAGGCTGGAATCACCCAGGCCGATCTGGCCCGCCTTGCCGGTGAAGCCTTTGGACAAAAGGAACTCTATCGCTTATTGGATCATGGTCAGGAAATTAAAGTGGTCATGCACTATCCGCAAAATAAAAAACTGAATACGGAACAGTTATTACGCTCACCGGTTATTCTGCCTGATGGTCAGTCTGTTGCACTCGGAGATATTGCGACTTTGTCTTATGAACAGGAACCTAAAACGATTGAGCGTCGTCATCGTGAGCAAGTGGTGAATGTATACTGGAAACAGAACCGGGATATTCAGTCTCCGGAGCGAACGATTCAGCAACTGTCTGAGACGATAAAGCAAATAGAGCAACGTTATCCGGGGGTGAGCATTCAGGCTTCAGGGGAGTTTGAAGAGATCGGGGAAGTTCAGTCGGGTTTCCGTGCGGCGCTGACGATCACTGTGCTGTTGATTTATATCTTACTGGCGGTGCCACTGAAATCTTACTGGCAGCCTTTGCTGATTATGTCTGTGATTCCGTTTGGTTTTGCCGGATCAATTTTCGGCCATTACCTGATGGATATGCAGATTAGTGTGCTGTCAATGTTTGGCATGATGGCAATGGCCGGAATTGTTGTGAATGATTCTCTGGTTTTAATGACCCGGTTTAATGACTATTACCGGGCCGGCATGCCACTTGCCCGGGCGCTGATTCAGACTGGAACCAGCCGTTTCAGGGCCGTGTTTCTGACCACGGTCACCACGGTTTGTGGTTTGCTCCCTCTTTTGGGTGAACGGGCGGAGCAGGCACAGTATCTCAAACCGGCCGCTGTTTCCTTAGTCTTTGGTGAGCTGTTTGCCACCGGGGTGACGTTGATCCTCATCCCCGTTCTTTTAGCGATGATCACGCCGGAGAATAAAGTGGTCAGGTCGTGAAAAGTATTGAGCAGGTGAGCATGTATTCATGACAGGATAAAAGAGGATACGCAGGATTGCTTTTATTGATTCAGGCTTGCATAGTTAACGGACTAATATAAATCACTTTCGTTGATGGTTATGTCTGAGTTCTCTGGTAATCCTTATATCCTGGTGCCTGAATTCGCTTTGTTATCCTCACTGCCGGCACATCAGCTCAAACGTTTTGAAACGGCGCTGAATCTGATGCACAGTGAGTCTGGCCAACAGCTTTGTTGGGAGCAGATTGCAGAGCAGAGCGCCATATCGCCTTATCACTTCCATCGTCAGTTCACTCAACTGTTTCATGAAACTCCCGGCCAGTATCTGAGCCGGGTGCGACTGCAACGTGCTGTTTCTTTGTTACTGAGTTCTCCTGAACAGAAAATAACAGCAGTTGCCTTTGCGACCGGTTATTCTTCGTCTCAGGCTTTGGCAAAAGTCATCAAAAGAGAACTGGGCCTGACTGCCCGCGCCGTCCGCCAGATGGCAAAGACGGCTACGCCGGAGCAGACGGCTGCATTACTGTCCGGGTTAGCGCATCCTCAGGCTTCTGATGCATCTGAATATCAGATGGCGCATGACCTGCCTTGTGAACGAATCTGGTATCCGGTGAGATATATCAAAAAGCGGCATCAGCCTGATTTTGACTGGGATGATGTCATACAAAGCTGGCAGGCATCCAGCCAGAAGCTGTGTTGTATCACACCGGTCGCAGAGTTAGATCGTCCCTGGCAGGACATACGTTATACCGTCGGAGAAATTCAGGAATCGGTGGTATTTTCTGATGATGTGCTGCCTGAAGGCTATTATTTGTGTTCTCTGGTCTATCTGACCTCTGATGTTGCCTATATTGCTGCAATCGAAGGTTTGTTCGCGCAGGCCTCGACGCCCGGCTATGAGATAGATGAGGCCGGAAATTTCATTGAGCAGATTATCGACGTGGAGCCAGGTGAATCAGGTGGCGTGACATTCATGTTCCAGTGCCTGCTGAAGTAGTCATTGTTCTCCGGATGACCTGATCCCCGCCCTGTCCGGTTGCCTCAGCATATCGCCTGAAAATGGCATCTGACATTTCAGTCAGTCAATTTTGTGTCAATTTACTATTTATTGCGGGAAAAGCTCTCTGTTTCCGGAACGCTTCCTCATTCCTGACCATAAAAGAAATATAATCGTCTCGCGCACATCGGGGAGCGATGGCTGGCGGGGTGTTCATGCTTACTCAGTTTGAACGTTACGCCACAATAACAAAAACGGTTCATAGCCTGTTTTCTGGTGCGCATATTCTATTAATAATATTAATTTTTATTCAATTTTTAAGGTGTTATGTAATGACAATCCATCAGCTTACGGGCTTTCAGCGACGGAGGTTATCTCTCGGTCTGATGATTGCTCTGAGTTGTGCTGTGACCTCCACATTTGCAGCAGAACTGAAAATCGTCAATAAGGTTGGTACTTCTCTGAATCATGGGGTGGCTGAAAAAGCTTCTCCACAAGAGCAATCCAGAACGCTGACAGAGTTAAAAACAGCGTCACTGAACAATGAATCTGCCGTTCAGACCTACATTATTACCGGGGATTTACCTTCGGTAGCCAGTTACCGTGGCGGAATTGAGGGCTATGAATCCGCCATGAGCAGTCAGGATAAGAAACTGAATATTCAGGGCTCTTCAGCCGCTGCTTACCGGGCCTATTTACAACATCATCAGACAGCATTGATTGAGCGCATCGAAGCTTCTCTGGGACACGAAGTCACGGTTTTGCAGGCAATGCAAACGGCTGTGAATGCGCTTGTTGTTCAGCTGACCCCGGATGAAGTAAAGAAAATATCGGCGCTGAAAGGGATCAAATCGATTCAGAAAGATATTCAACAGCAACTGAACAGCAGCGATGATCAGGCGATGTATGCGCTCCCTTCCCAGCCTGAACTGATGCCTGATTTTATTGAAAACAAATTGAATTATCTGGCACAGAATAGCCTTTTGGGTCTTCGTACCGGCAGTGAACAGCTTCAGGCTGCGGATTCGTCATGGCAAGGCGGTTTGTCATGGATTCATGCGCCGGAAGTCTGGCGGGGCTCGGAACAATTAACCGGCACCAAAGGGGAAGGTGTGGTTGTTGGTGTGATTGATTCCGGGATTAATCCTTACAGTCCGTCATTTCGTGCTACCGGGGATGATGGATATACGGCGAAGAATCCTAAAGGGCATTATGTTGGTGTCTGTGATACAGAATCATCCGTTTATGATGCTTCTTTTCCGTGTAACAGCAAACTGATTGGGGCCTGGGGATACCGCGGAATCGCCAATGGCAGCCCGGTAGATGAGCACGGACATGGTTCTCATACCGCCAGCACTGCAGCCGGAAATATTGTTTACAATGCAGCGCTGAAAACGTCATCCGGGCTGAATATTGTCAAGGATGTTGCCGGTGTTGCGCCTCATGCCAATATTATTGCTTACCGGGCATGTGATAAGAATAACCAATGCCCCATTTCAGCTTTTTTATATGCAGTTGACCGTGCGGTTCAGGACGGTGTGGATGTGATTAACTTCTCTGCGGGATATTCAGAATTCATTGATCCCTGGGCTGAGCCGGTTTCTCTGGCTTATTTATCTGCAACCGATGCGGGCATTTTTGTGTCGGCCGCAGCAGGCAATTCCGGACCAGCGCCACGCTCGATCAGTGCAACCTCGGGAACGCCGTGGGTGATGACATCCGGTAATAGTTCTCACAATCTGGTTTATCAGAATGCTTTAGCTGATATGACCGGTGGTGATGCTGGCTTAATTCCGGACACAATTACCGGGCAGACACTTTCACAAAGCTACGGTCCGGCAACGATTATTGATGCCGCTGCCTATAATAATCCATATTGTGAAGCTGGTAAGTTCAATATTCAGTTGAATGGGGAAATTGTGGTTTGCCGCTATTCCGATCAGGCATTCAGTCAGCTCAAAGCAAATATGATCGGACAAGGTGCCGGTGCTCTGATTTTGATGTTGCCACAAACGATTGGTCATGGTGTGCCGACCGGTCCGGGATTTTTGCGCCCGGTTGATAACGGTTATCCGAGAATTGATATCAGCTACGAAAGCGGGCAAAAACTGTCACAATGGCTTGCTTCCGGTAAGACGCATACTGCAAGGCTGACCGGAACAAAGATGGTGACGGATAACCGGCTGGCAGACATCATGACATTTGACAGTTCCAGAGGGCCGCAGCAAACCAATCCCGGCTTGCTCAAGCCTGATATTACCGCACCGGGTAAAGGGATTTTCGCTGCATTTAAAGACGGGCAAAGCTATGCGATTGAAAGCGGAACATCGATGGCGGCACCTCATGTTACTGGTGCTGGTGCCTTGATCCGATCCTTACATCCGGACTGGTCACCAATGCAGATTAAGTCGGCGATGATGACAACTGCGTATACCGGCCTGTTGAAAGAAGATGGAAAAAGGGCCGCGACACCTTTTGATATGGGGGCCGGCCGGATCGATGTAGATAAAGCTGCACATGCAGCTCTGGTGCTGGATGAAAATGCACGGGACTTTATTCAGGCCGATCCGAACCGGGGGGGCGATCCTTCGGCGCTCAACCTGGCTTCTCTGGCTCAGAAAACCTGTGTGGTGAATTGCCAGTGGACGAGGACGGTGACGAATGGCCGGGAAATGACGACAGTCTGGACGGCGATGCCAAATCCATATGTCACGGTTGAGCCGGCGGCTTTTGCCCTGAATCCGGGAGAAAGTCAGACATTAACTTTTACGGCGAATCTGTATAACACCAATGTCGGTCAGTGGCAGTTTGCTCAGGTGGGTATTAAGTCATTGACACCGGGTGTGCCTGATGTGCATTTCCCGGTTGCGGCGCTGAGTGCGATCAGTAACCTGAACCAGATGCGCGGGGTTGAAATTACCACGAAGCAGTCAGTAGATCAGGCGACACTGAAAGGTTTGAAAACCGTTGATGTGAGCAATATGCAGGTGAAAACGCTGGGTCCGGCTAAAGCCACGGCGATTGATAGTGTATTGCCCTTTAGTGAAGATTATCTGAATTCCGTCACCCGTTATCGTTATTTCACTTTCGATGTGCCTGAAGGGGCGCAAAGGTTTGTTGCCGAGATAACCAAAACAGAATCAAAGGATTTGGATCTGTTTGTCGGGGTTGGAGAACAGGCTGACTTTAATCATGTGTATTACTATGCAAGAAATGCAAATCGTGCTTTAGAATACATCAATATGCCGATGCCGGATCATGCGAAAAAACTCTGGGTCGCGGTGCAGAATTATCGCTACAACGATCCTCAGATGATTCACTTCCGGCTACAGACTGCTTTCCTGTCCCCTTCAGCCGGAAACCTGACTGTTTCTGTGCCATCGTTTGTTGCGGGTGGCGTACCGTTTGATGCCGATATTGATTTCAGTCTGCCGGATTCTCAGTCCGGGGACAGGTATTATGGTGCATTTTCTCTCGGAACGGATGCTGCTCATCCGGATAATCTGGGAACCTCATTTATTGATTTTATCCGTCAGTAAGTGGTTTATGGATGTACAGAGAAACACCCCGGAATTCCGGGGTGTTTTACTTTTGGCAGGAATGAGTTCTGAACCCTGAATCAGCTGACACTATTGATTGTTTCTTGACTCAAGATCAGCGAGAATAGCGGCCAGTTAAGATGAACGTAACGGATTTGTCAGGCAGAAAGTCAATGCAGTGGCTTGAAGGTGTATGTCAGTCCGTACAGCAAAGCAATCCGTACAGCAAAGATAAGATGTTTCAATGGCAGACCAAAATTTCCTCAATGAAGTCAATAAGCGACGTACGTTCGCGATCATTTCTCACCCGGATGCGGGTAAAACAACCATAACCGAAAAAGTTCTTTTGTTCGGACAGGCAATTCAGCAGGCCGGAACGGTCAAAGGCCGCGGTTCGAATCAGCATGCGAAATCAGACTGGATGGATATGGAAAAAGAGCGGGGGATTTCGATTACGACATCCGTGATGCAGTTTCCGTATAACGAATGTCTGGTGAACCTGCTGGACACGCCGGGACACGAAGACTTTTCTGAGGATACTTACCGGACATTAACCGCGGTGGATTCCTGTCTGATGGTGATTGATGCCGCGAAAGGGGTTGAGGACCGGACCCGTAAGTTAATGGAAGTGACCCGGTTGCGTGATACGCCGATCCTGACGTTCATGAACAAACTTGACCGGGATATCCGGGATCCGATGGAACTGCTGGATGAGGTGGAAAGCGAGCTGAATATTCTTTGTGCGCCGGTGACCTGGCCAATCGGCTGCGGGAAAGAGTTCAAAGGCGTTTATCACCTTCACCGTGATGAAACGATCCTCTACAGTACCGGACAGGGGCACATGATTCAGGATGTGCGGATCATTCAGGGGCTGGAGAATCCGGAATTAGATCAAGCGATTGGTGATTCTCTTGCAGAACAGTTACGCGAAGAGCTGGAGCTGGTGGTCGGTGCCTCCAATGAGTTTGATGAAGAGCTTTTCCTTCAGGGAGAGCTGACACCGGTTTTCTTCGGCACGGCACTGGGTAACTTTGGTGTTGATCATATGCTGGATGGTTTAACGGAATGGGCGCCCTCACCGATGCCGCGTCAGGCAAATGAAAGGCATGTTGAAGCGAAGGAAGAGAAGTTTTCCGGGTTTGTTTTTAAAATTCAGGCCAATATGGATCCGAAACACCGCGACCGGATTGCGTTTATGCGGGTTGTTTCCGGTACTTACAGCCAGGGTATGAAAATGAATCATGTCCGTATCGGCAAGCAGGTGAGTATCTCGGACGCGGTTACCTTTATGGCGGGTGATCGTGCCCGAGCAGAACATGCTTATGCCGGAGATATTATCGGGTTGCATAATCACGGTACGATCCAGATTGGGGATACGTTTACTCAGGGTGAATCCCTGAAGTTTGCCGGTATTCCGAATTTTGCACCGGAATTATTCCGCCGGATCCGTCTGAAAGATCCATTGAAGCAAAAGCAGTTGCTGAAAGGGTTAGTTCAGCTTTCTGAAGAAGGGGCTGTGCAGGTTTTCCGTCCGTTGCAAAATAATGATTTGATTGTTGGAGCGGTTGGTGTGCTTCAGTTTGATGTTGTTGTTGCCCGTCTGAAATCTGAATATAACGTTGAGGCAATTTATGAGAGCATCAATGTTGCGACGGCGAGATGGGTTGAGTGTGATGATGCGAAGAAATTTGAAGAATTTCAGCGTAAGAATCAGTCACATCTTGCCCTGGATGGCGGCGATAACCTGACCTATATCGCACCGACGATGGTCAATCTGAACCTGGCTCAGGAACGTTTTCCGGATGTTGATTTCCGGGCAACCAGAGAGCATTAAGCAGAGGACAGCGGATTTAATCTGTTGTCTGCTGATGAAAAAAATCCCACGCACTGTCGTGGGATTTTTGATTATCAGAGTCAACGGAAGCTGATATATCGGAGACTAAGATTTTTTCTTTTTCGTGCTTTTTTTATCCGCTTTTTTCGCAGGACTGGTTTTTACTTTCTTTTTCTTCTTTTTAAATACCGGTTTTTTGTGTTTCGGCCGGAGCCCGTCCACAAAGCGCTCTTTGATTTCTTCTTTCTGATAACGGCAGATTCTGTCCATCATCAGTTGATCGTGAGCTTCAACCAGCGAAATTGCTGTCCCTTTTTTTCCGGCTCTGGCTGTTCTGCCGATCCGGTGGATGAAGACATCGGCAGATCTTGGCAGATCATAGTTGATGACGTGAGTAATATCGGGAATATCAATCCCCCTGGCTGCGACATCTGTAGCGAGCAGGACATTAACGCTGCCATCTCTGAAACGTGTAATCGCGTTATTGCGTCTGTCCTGAGGCATTTCTCCCTGCAGCCATGCACATTCAACTGAGGCTTTTTCCAGCATGCCTCTCAGTTCAGCCAGGCGTTCCCGGGTTTTGATGAAGACAATTGCTTTCTGTGATTGTTCGGCAAGGATATGTTTAAGTAACTCAACTTTATGCTTCAGATCATCAGCCCGGTAATACCATTGGGTGATTTTTTTTCTTTCCCGGCGGGAAGGATCGCTTTGTACGATCTGCGGATCTGTTAACAGCCGGGCGGAGAAATTCTCCACACCGTGACCTTCCAGTGTGGCTGAAAACAGCAGAGACTGCTTTCTCCAGCGGCATTCCGCTGAAAGACGCTCAACAACCGGACCAAATCCCATATCCAGCATCCGGTCAGCTTCATCAAGTACCAGCCATTCAATCGCACGACAATCAAATGTTTCTGACCCGATGTATTCCATCAGCCGTCCCGGTGTGGCAACCACAATGTCCTGCGTGGCTGCCAGCAAGTCAGCATGTTCCTGATACTGAACGCCACCGGTAATACTGAATATCTGCAACCGGGTATATTTTGCCAGTGATTTTATCTGTTCTGTCACCTGAATCGCCAGTTCACGGGTTGGCGTGAGAATCAGAATACGTGCCGGACCGGGTTTCTTACGGGGAAAATCCAGTAAGTACTGAATTGCTGGCAGTGCAAAAGCGGCGGTTTTACCGGTGCCGGTCGGCGCAGATGCCAGTACATCATTACCATCCAGTGCGATGGGAATTGAGGATGCCTGTACCTGCGTTGGCTTGGTAAACCCCATCTCTTCAAGAGACTGAAGTAGTACCGGGTCCAGATCTAAATCTGCAAAATCTCTGATCACTGCTATGTCTCCACTGATCGCAATCGGGGCAAAATAAGGGGCGGTATTATACCCAAATTCTGTCAGGATGCGAGTTTGAATATTACTTACATTTTTTGATAAAAGTCTTTAGTCAGGCGGACAAACTCATCACTATATTGTTGGTTCTCTCTGATGATGAGCTGTGATTTTTCGCATGACTCAACCGGGTCGCAGGTGAATTCCATCAGAATTCTGTGGCAGGGCTTATTCTCTGTGGGTTGCACTGCACAATATCTTGAAAGATACCAGCTATATTGCTGAGCTGCCTGAATAAATTGCTCTCCTTCACTCACAGGCAGAATAAAACCGGCGTTTCCGGCGGAAGTTATCAGGGTACGGCAGACCTGAAGTAACTGATGATGGGTTAAGTTAATGGTATGCCGGGCTGTTGCTCTGGCTGAGGATGAGGCCGTTTGTCCTGAATTAAAATAGGGCGGATTACAGATGATCATATCAAATGCATTGTCTGTCGGACATTGAAGAATATCCTGATGTTGAATATGAATTCTGTTTCCCCAAGGGGATTGCTGACAGTTGATAGTGGCTGATTCTATTGCCTTACTGTCAATATCCAGTGCAGTTATCTCCGCTTCCGGGAAACGTTGTGCACACATTAATGCCAGTATGCCAGTGCCTGTCCCGATATCCAGAATTTTTTTTGGTACGTTGACATTTGTGGGCGAATGACCCTGAATCCAGGCTCCCAGCATGACACTGTCGGTACTGACCGGCATCCCGCAGTTCCCTGTGGTAAGAGAGAATTGTTTGAAACAAAATTTTTTGGTTGTTGTTGGTGTTTTCATATCAGTGACTACCCATGAAATGAGGGCTGATTGAAACATATGATCTTGTCAGAGTAAAAGAAAAGCAGGTAAAGGAAATGTATAAAATACAATAGTTATGTTTGTTTAATCTTGCTGTTTTGTTGGTTTTTTGTTCCAGTAAAAATGATTTTACATAATCTTTTTGACTATTTTTTCTTGTCTTATTGATTATTTTATGCTGTTTCGTCATGATCGCGACCTTCATCGGAATATTTTGTTCCGAAAGCAAACACAACATGAAATTATATTTATAAGGGCGTTCTGTGAAACAGACATTAAAATTATCCGATATTATTGCGGTCGGCTTCATGCTGTTCGCTTTCTTTTTGGGTGCCGGTAACATTATTTTTCCACCTTTGGCCGGACAACTTGCGGGAGATCATGTGCTTTCTGCAATGGGCGGCTTTTTGCTGACAGCTGTCGGATTACCGCTGGTGTCTATCATTGCTGTTGCGCTGGCTGGTGGAACATGGGAGCACCTGACTAAAGATTTGCCGGTGAAACTGGCGACACTGATGGCGACATTGATCTTTATTGTCATCGGTCCGATGTTTGCGACACCCCGGACAGGCTTAGTGGCTTTTGAAATGGCGGTAAAACCTTTATTGCATGAACCGGGTGCTTACTCACTGGGCCTGTTTTCGGTTTTATTCTTTGTGGTCGCGTCTTTATTTTCCTGGTTTCAGGGAAAGCTGATTGATTATATCGGAAAGTTCCTGACACCGATTTTGTTTGTCGGGTTAATCATTGTTGCAATAGGCGTTTTTATTCACCCGCAGGGGGATATTCTTGCAGCAAAAGATGCATATGCTTCACAGCCATTGATCAAAGGTTTTCTGGAAGGTTACAACACAATGGATACCTTCGCGGCGCTGATGTTCGGGATGCTGATGGTTGATGCTTTGAAAGGGAAAGGCATCACGGAAGCTAAAGCAACCACAAGATATTTGATTCTCGCTGCCTGTATTGCAGCCGGTGGTTTAGCATTTGTCTATATTTCGCTGTTTTATCTGGGAGCAACCAGTTTTGCTATTGCCGAAGGTGCCAATAATGGTGGTGTTATTCTGAGTCTGTATGTTCAGGCGCTGTTCGGTCCTTCCGGTCAGACTGTGCTATCTGTGATAGTGCTGTTAGCCTGTCTGACAACTGCTATCGGTCTGATTTCTGCCTGTTCTGATTACTTCAGTTCTCTGACGCGTTTCAGCTACCGGACATGGGTTGTTATCAATGGCGTGACCTGTGCAGTGATTGCGAATGTCGGACTGAAACAACTTATTTCGTTGTCTGTCCCGGTACTTTATGCACTTTATCCTGTAGCCATTGCGTTGGTGATGCTGACATTTTTACGTCCCCGTTTGCCTAATCCCCGGGTTGCTTTCCGGGTGGTTTTAGCGGTTTCATTCTTATTTGCCCTGATTGATGCTGTCAAAGCAACGGGTCTGGATGTTTCAGCATTGAATGTTCTGCCACTTTTTGACATTGGTATGGGGTGGTTAGCACCGACTTTTGCAGCTGTACTGATGATGTTCCTGATGCCTAAAACACAGGAAAAAATCACCTTGCGTGAGGTGACGGAAAACTAATTTATTCCGATTATTTATATAGCCCGGTTCTCTGTTGTTTCATTTTTCATCAGGGAGCCGGGAGCAAAGCGACGTTGTTTCTATTTTTTCCTGTATATTCCTCATCTTTTTCAGTAGAATTCTGCGGTTAAATTCTAAGCGATAAAATTATTGAGCAATCATGTTTGAAATCAATCCTATAAAAAATCGTCTTCAGGATGTGTCAGAGCGCACAAATATCCTGAGGGGGTATCTTTGACTACGATGCTAAGAAAGAGCGTCTTGAAGAAGTCAATGCAGAGTTAGAGCAACCTGATGTCTGGAACGAGCCTGAACGGGCTCAGGCATTAGGACGCGAGAGAGCTTCTCTTGAAGCCGTTGTCGAAACTATTCAGCAGCTTGAGCAGGGTGTTGATGATGTTGAAGGTTTGCTGGAACTGGCTATCGAAGCCGAAGATCAGGAAACGTTTGATGAAATTTTCCCTGAACTGGATGAGCTGGAAGCAAAACTGGAAAAACTTGAGTTCCGGAGAATGTTTTCTGGTGACCATGATGCATCAGACTGTTATATTGATTTGCAGGCTGGCTCCGGAGGTACGGAAGCTCAGGACTGGACTTCAATGTTGCTTCGTATGTATTTACGCTGGGCTGAATCGAAAGGCTTTAAGACAGAAGTTATTGAAGTTTCTGAAGGTGAAGTCGCTGGTTTGAAATCAGCGACTGTTCGTGTTTCCGGGGAGTATACCTATGGTTGGTTACGAACTGAGACAGGGGTTCACCGCCTTGTGCGTAAATCTCCTTTTGATTCAGGTGGCCGTCGTCATACATCATTTGCATCAGCATTTATTTATCCTGAAGTTGATGAAAATATTGCGATCGATGTCAATCCCGCAGATTTAAGAATTGATGTGTACCGGGCATCCGGAGCTGGTGGTCAGCACGTTAACACGACTGAATCTGCTGTACGGATTACGCATTTACCTACCAATACTGTTGTTCAGTGTCAGACGGATCGTTCTCAGCATAAGAATAAAGATCAGGCAATGAAACAGCTGCGTGCAAAATTGTTTGAGCTTGAGCTGCAAAAACAAAATGCTGAGAAGCAGGCAAATGAAGATGCGAAATCTGATATCGGCTGGGGTAGTCAGATTCGTTCTTATGTGCTGGATGACTCTCGAATTAAGGATTTAAGAACCGGGATTGAAAACCGGAATACTCAGGCAGTCCTTGATGGTGATTTGGATAAATTTATAGAAGCTAGTCTGAAGTCAGGTCTTTAGCTTTTTACCGGAATATACAGGATTAAACCCACATGACTGATGTGATTCAAAACGACAACATTCAAGAAGAGAATAAGCTTGTTGCGGAACGTCGTAGTAAGCTGGAGCATATCCGCAAAAGTTGTAAATCAAATGGCCACCCGAATGATTTTCGCCGGGATAGCCTGGCCGGGGATTTGCAGAAACAGTTCGGTGAAAAGACAAAAGAAGAGCTGGAAGAGTTAAACCATATTGTTGCTGTTGCCGGCCGGGTAATGGCGAAACGTGGCCCATTTTTAGTGATTCAGGAAACTTCCGGCCGGATTCAGGCATATGCAAATAAAGATGTGCAAAAAGAGCTGAAAGCCAAATATCAGGGGCTGGATATCGGTGATATTATCGGTGTGAAGGGTGCATTGCACAAATCCGGTAAAGGCGATCTTTACGTGAACATGGAATCGTATGAACTGTTGACAAAAGCGTTGCGTCCATTGCCGGAGAAATTTCACGGATTAACGGATCAGGAACTGCGTTATCGTCAGCGTTATGTTGATCTGATTGTCAATGAAGATTCACGTCAGGCATTTATTATCCGTTCCAAACTGATTACTGCGATTCGCGGCTTTATGGCTTCTAAAAATTATCTGGAAGTTGAAACACCGATGATGCAGACCATTCCAGGTGGTGCGGCTGCCCGTCCTTTCATTACTCATCACAATGCTTTAGATATTGATATGTATCTGCGTATTGCGCCGGAATTATATCTGAAACGTTTGGTTGTTGGCGGTTTTGATCGGGTCTTTGAAATTAACCGTAACTTCCGTAATGAAGGGCTGTCTTTGCGGCATAATCCTGAATTCACCATGATGGAATTTTATCAGGCGTATTCTGATTTCAATGATCTGATGGATCTGACAGAAGAAATGTTAAGTCAGGTAGCTCAGGAAGTCATGGGGGCTACTTCAGTCCCGTATGGTGATGAGATGGTTGATTTTGGTGGCCGTTATACCCGGATGACAATGCTGGAAGCAATTCAGCATTATAATCCGGATCATCAGGATATTCAGAGCCTGGATAACGAGAAGATTCAGGATCGTGAATTGATGGTATCGATTGCTAAATCTCTGCATATCGACGTTGAATCATTCTGGACCTGTGGTCAGTTACTGGAAGAGATTTTTGGTGAGACGGCAGAGCCTCAGCTGATTCAGCCTACGTTTATTACAGGATATCCTGCTGATATTTCTCCTTTGGCACGTCGTAACGATGAAAATCCGTTTATTACCGATCGGTTTGAATTTTTCATTGGTGGCCGGGAAGTCGCAAATGGTTTCTCTGAGCTGAATGATGCTGAAGATCAGGAATCCCGCTTTAAAGCACAGGTTGCTGCAAAAGATGCGGGTGATGATGAAGCGATGTTTTATGATGGGGATTACATCAGAGCATTAGAACATGGTTTACCACCAACAGCAGGGCAGGGAATTGGAATCGATCGTTTAGCGATGTTATTTACGAATGCACATTCGATTCGGGATGTCATTTTATTTCCGGCGATGAGACCTCAGTTATAATTTATCATTATGAATGATTTTCTGTTTAAAAGCCTTCCCGGTTGGGAAGGCTTTTTTAATTGTGGGAAATGATGACAGGTATAGAATGATTTTTAATATTCGGTATATTTTGAGTTTCAATGTTTTTCCTGACATGGCTGCTATTCTTCTTATAGTGATGTCCGTAGGGTCTCATTAATAAGACAATTGCTTTTTAATGAATGATTTAGGTAGCACATCGGTTAATAATCAATACTATAGAATCGAAATGAATTAATTAACTACACGAATTTAGTCAATGATAAGGAATATTCATGAGTAATCAGTTCCGGATGGACTCTGTTCCGGGTTCTCTTATCGTAGTTGGTGGTACTTATGAACCATGGCTATCAGTCTTAGAACAAGTTGGATGGTGTTGCACCCAAATCGGCGATTTAAGAAAAGCAGATGCGTTATTCAGAGAAACAGGCCCTTGTATTGGTATTGTTGATTTAAGCCATGATGAATTTAGTCTGAATGGTATTGCTAATCTGGTAAGCTCCCATCGTCAGGTTCGCTGGCTGGCATTTATCAGGGAATCTCAATTAGGGTCGGATACAATTTGTCAGTTTATTGTTAACTTCTGTATTGATTTTTTTACTTCGCCTATACCGGATACTCAGTTGCTCGGCACGATTGGCCATCAACTGGGCATGTTAAAGCTTGAGAAAAAAGTCTGGCCTCAGTATGGCAATTATGGAGATTTAGGGTTGTCCGGAGAATCACTGGCAATGAAACGTCTCCGTGATCAAATCAAGCGTATTGCACCAACGGATGTGAATATATTCATTTGTGGTGAAAGTGGCTCCGGCAAAGAGCAGGTTGCGAAAGCTGTTCATTATGTTTCTTCCCGCTCTTCAAACCCTTTTGTCATTGTGAATTGTAGTGCAATGTCTGAAAAACGGTTTGAAACGGAGGTTTTTGGCATCGGTGTTGAGAATCCGGAATTTGTCACTTTACTTGAGCAGGCTGATGGCGGCACTGTTTTCTTTAAGGAGATTTTATCGATTTCTGAAAGGCAGCAGCTGAATCTATTACGTTTTTTTCAGGAAGGGACTATCGAGACCGTAAAAGGATTGATCAAGCCTGATATTCGTATTGTGACTTCAAATACAACGGATATAGACAGAGCTACAGCCGAGAATAACTTCAGTGAAGATTTGTATCATAGTATTAATGTATTAAGAGTGAATGTTCCCAGTCTGAGAGAAAGAAGTGCGGATATTCCGTTGATCGCCCGTTTTTATCTGCAGCAGTTTTCCAGAGAATATAATGCACAGGCCAGAGGCTTCACTGATGAGGCGCTTGATAAGTTGTCTCAATATCGCTGGCCGGGCAATATTCGTGAATTAATCAATCAGGTGAAACGGATGGTCTTAATGTCTGATGATGTTATGTTGACTTCCGGTGACTTAGACTTGCCAGAATATAGTGATGATAAATTAAGTTTGAAAATGATAAGAGAGCGTTCAGAAAAAGATGCGCTGATGTCGGCTTTGGATGCTAATCAGGGGCAGATAACAATGGCTGCAAAAGAGTTAGAAATATCGAGAGCAACTATTTATCGTTTACTCAATAAGTATAATTTAATTTCAGATGAAGAGACGCACTCCTGAGGTGGATATGATAAGGAATACCTGTTTGTCCGGACTATTGGTTTGTCATTTTTATAAGTGAGCCCTACTATATTCTGATATAGAATGATATTTCAAAATGTTGGTAAAATCAGATTAAACATTTGAGTATTGAGATGGATATCTATATTAATGGGGTCAATATATTGTTTTTAACGGGAGTTGTTGTTTTCGGTTGATTTTTTATCAGTTCTTTATAGAATTGTCCCGTGGCTTAAGTCACAATTATTTTCTAACCAATCTATAGATCGATTCAGGAGGCGCATATGAACAATTTCTTCGTATTTTCAACGTATGCGTTTGCCGGGATGGGCCATGATGTTCCCGCCCGAGATACTTCTGTACTGAATTGATCTGCGTCTGTTTATTAGGCTGCAGAGCATGGCAGCTTAATAAAAGATGATTTTTCTTTTATTCTAATCTGTTAAGTCTTGCCGTGTTCTCCGTTTAAAGTTATCTGGAGAAACTTATGAGTAATTCTATCTATTTATCAATCGCTATTTTATTTATTCGTGCTGATTTGCGTCGTGAAAAACGCTTAATGAAGAAGAAACAACGTCGGGTGATGCAGGATATTCCCTGGCACAATGAACACCTGCTACGTGATATTGGTATAGATCATCGTCCTGTAACTGAGGCTGGTAAATACCGCACTTTTGATGAAATTGTATCACTTCGTATGCGCAGTATTTTCCGGCTTATGTCCATGAAAATACCGACGTAATCTTTGGAAGTCAGTTATACGATATAACTGACTTCCTCACTCATTCAATCAGGAGTGATCCACTCCTGATTTTAATTTCTCTTTAGTCTGTATTTCAGTATGATTTTTCGAAGAAACAGCTTATGGACAAGGGTTCGAAATGGTTGCTGAAATCGCATCGATTTCACTTAATAACGAATCCGACAGTTCAATGTTGACACTATCAATATTCGTTTTTAGTTGCTCCATAGTTGTTGCTCCAATAATGGTTGAAGCTACAAAAGGGCGTTGATTGACAAAAGCCAGCGCCATTTGTGCTGGATCTAATCCATGGGCCCGGGCAAGCTCTGTATATGCCTTTGTCGCTTTTATGCCCTGAGGTGTAAAGTAACGTTTATTAAAGCGTTCAAATAGAGTACATCTTGCATTTTGTGGTTTATCGTTCAGATACTTTCCACTCAATACACCAAAGGCCATTGGCGAGTATGCCAGTAGTTTTACGCCTTCATGGTGGGTTATTTCTGACAGACCAATTTCAAAGCTTCGGTTCAGTAAACTATAAGGGTTTTGAATGGTGACTATCCGGGGAAGATCATGCTTTTCAGCAAGCCGTAAGTAAGTCATTAATCCCCAGGGGGTTTCATTCGAGACGCCAATGTAACGTACTTTACCTGCTTTGACTAAATCATTCATTGCTTCCAGAGATTCAATCAAAGTGACAGCTTCTTTTTCATCAGGATAAGGATAATTCAGTTTTCCGAAACAATTGGTTTGTCTTTGTGGCCAGTGCAGCTGATAAAGATCAACATAGTCGGTTTTTAAACGGCGCAGGCTGTCATCGATGGCTTGATGGATGTTCCTGTGATCCAGAGCCATTTTATCCCTGATTTCTGCACCCCGGGGGCCTGCAACTTTTGTTGCCAAAATCACTTTTTCTCTTTTACCTGATTTTTCAAGCCATTGGCCGATATATGACTCAGTGAAGCCCTGAGTTTCTGGTTTAGGGGGAACCGGATACACCTCGGCGGTATCAACGAAATTCACTCCCTGTTCTAAAGCATAATCAAGTTGATTGCATGTATCAGAGAGTGTATTTTGCTCACCAAAAGTCATTGTTCCTAAACAAATTTTGCTAATTTCTAATGTTGAGTGAGGCAGTTTCGTATATTGCATGTCACTTCCTTGATGTTGAACAAAGCTGAAAGAATTCATGAATTTGTATCTACAACATGACGGCTTCAAAATTCATAAAAATAAGTCACTGTATACCCGGATAACCTGAATCATGCATCTTCAGGTTATCCGGGTATACAAAGAATCTATCTTTAAATGGACAATAGATCTACATCTTCATGAAACGAAGAGAAAAATTTTTGAATACAAAGGGTTTGCCTGCTTAATGACGCAAATACACAGGTTGTTTTTAGCCTGGCTGATTTAAAAAATGCCTTTCAAGGATTTGAGCCGTAAATTGCGTACGTAAATAAAAGCCTCTTGGTTTGGTTCTGATGAGTTTCCCGCTGACACCGTAAGCATCTGTTTTTACTCTGCTATGGGCTGCTTTGGGGCGTAACTGCATAACCTGACCATGCTTTGCTGTTATTTGCTCAACCTGACCAAGGACGATCAACTCCATGAGTTCTTCCCAATCGTTTTTCAGGAGCTGTTCTTCCTCCTGGGATGGTGCCCAAAGAAGCGGGTTTCCGACTTTTCTGTCACGAAGCGGAATTTCACGTTCACCTTCGACCGGAATCCATAAAACACGGGATAATTTATGCCTGACATGACTGTTTTCCCAGGTGAGCCCCTGAACACCAGTGAGTGGCGCAACACACACAAAAGTTGTCTCGAGGGGGTGGCCGGTATAGCTTACCGGAATGCTTTTCAGCTCTATTCCCAAATGTTCGAAGTCTTGTTGAGGCTTACTTCCGGATGTTGCACCTAAATGCCACTCCAGTAACTGACCAACCCATCCTTTATCTTTTTTCAGGTTTTCAGGAACGGGAATTCTGGCAAAATCAGCGAGTTCAGCAAAGCTTAATCCTGCTATATTCCGGGCTCTTTGCAATAGTTCTTCTTCAGTTTCAGGTTCTGGCTTCACAGGGATATATCAACCGTTAAAAAGAATAGTCTATCAAAAGAAGCATGTCAGATCTTAAGCATCTTTTATTCACGGTATTTACCAATAGAGTCTCCAGATTACTATCAACTTATACACATCCGCTTGTGAATAAGTAAGGTTTTTTCTGGGTCTGTATATATGTACAGGCTTATTCAGGCTGAATCTGGTTGTTTTTTGGTAGATTTTGAAAGGTTTATTCAGAGAAAGCTGAGGGTGATGGATCTTTGTTCGATGAGGATCTTTATGGATCATTTTAGAATGACTTTGACTTTGTGTCTCTATATAAGCTTATGATTTATATAGATAGATAATATGAATTACTGATGCGGTCAGCTCATTTTCCATGTCTGTTTTCTGAATTATTGTGAGTAATATATTATTTTTTCACATGGTTATTCACAGAAAAGGTGAATAACCATAGAAACAAGCAAAGTGATCAGATGAATCAACGGGGGGCATTCGTTTTGAGTTGCAGACCGGAAATTTCGAGTTTCTTTTTACCTGAAATTTGCTCCTGCTGAAGATCTGTGGAAAAATCAAAGTAATTAAAATTTTATTAGAGGTTTGCCAGTGATCGATGGCGATGGTTACCGGCTGAATGTTGGTATTGTAATTTGTAACAACCATGGTCAGGTATTCTGGGCGAAACGATACGGACAACATTCCTGGCAATTTCCTCAAGGTGGAATTGACGAAGGTGAAACTCCTGAGCAGGCAATGTTTCGGGAGCTTTATGAAGAGGTTGGTCTGACAAAAAGAGATGTAAAAATTGTATCAACCAGCCGGCACTGGCTTAAGTATAAGCTGCCAAAGCGGTTGGTACGATGGGACTCTCAACCTGTTTGTATCGGACAAAAACAGAAATGGTTTCTCTTGCGTTTGGAATGTCATGAATCAAAAATTAACATGCAACGTGGAGTGACGCCTGAGTTTGACGGTTGGCGCTGGGTTAGTTATTGGTATCCTGTAAGGCAGGTTGTTTCATTTAAGCGCGATGTTTATCGGCGGGTAATGAAAGAGTTTGCTTCTGTGGCGATGCCATTCAAAACCCGTAAACCAAAAGGTAAACGAAAACCTAAAAGAGGGTAAATATGCTGTCTCAGCTCAGGGAAATTGTTGAGCAAGTCTCCAGAATTGAAGATATTCATCAGGCATTAAATCTCCTGGTGAAGGAAACTTGTAAGGCAATGGATACTGAGTGTTGCACGATTTACCTTGCCAATGAGGAAAAGCAGTGCCTTGAGTTAATGGCAACTCAGGGGCTGAAGTTTAAACGAAGAAAAATCTCTATTGGGTTCGATGAAGGTCTTGTCGGACTCGTTAAACGAACCGCTGAGCCCATCAACCTGGCAGAAGCGTCTAAACACCCGAATTTCAAATATTTCAAACAGCTGGGAGAGCGCATCTATCACAGCTTTTTGGGAACTCCGATTATTTACCGGAAGCAGGTTCTCGGTGTTCTGGTTGTTCAGCAGCGTGTGCCACGTCAGTTCAGTGAGGTGGAAGAATCATTTATTGTGACGTTGGCTGCTCAGTTAGCCATACTGGTCGCACACTCTTTATCTCAGGGATTATGGTCTCTTTCTCATAAACAGATTTCCGTTGTGAAAGGTATTGCGGCCTCACCTGGAGTTGCCATTGGTGAGTTCTGGTGTGATAACTCACAGCCTGATTTGGAGAATGTCTTACCTGCTTCGACTCTGGACATAAAAAAAGAACAGGAAATGTTGTTACAGGCAGTCGAAAATGCATTAAGTGATTTTCGGCGTATGCGTAAAAAGTTTGATGGTGATATCCATAAAGATACGTTAGCTATTTTCGACTTATTCACACATTTACTGAATGATCCGATGTTGCGTAATGATCTAAAGGAAAAAATTCAGAAAGGAGATCGTGCTGACTGGGCTTTGCGTCAGGTTGTTGAAACTTATGTTTCCCGGTTTTCTGCGATGACAGATAACTATATGCGCGAAAGAGCTCTGGATATGAAAGAGTTAGGTCAGCGGCTTTTGTTCTTTTTATATAATATGGAACATGAAGAGCTGGAGTTTGATAAACCTATTATTTTGGTTGTTCGTGAACTGACAGCCTCTTTATTAGCCAGTATTCCTAAAGATAAATTACTTGCTGTTGTGTCAGTTGAAGGGGCTGCGAATTCGCATGCTGCAATTTTATCCAGGGCCTTAGGCATTCCTGCTGTCATGGGCGCGACTCTGAATACGAATCACGTCAACTCAACCTTAGGTATTGTGGATGGATATAGTGGTTTTGTGCACATATCCCCTGATGCTAAAGTACTTGCTGAGTATCAGGCATTAGTTGAAGAAGAAAGTGAGCTTTCAGAAATGGTGAATGAAAGCCTTTCTGCACTTGCTTTGACTCAGGATGGTCATCAGATCAGAGTCTTGCTAAATACCGGTTTGAATACAGATACGAACCCGGTTGTTAATCAGGGAATCGATGGCGTTGGTTTATACCGGACCGAAGTTTCTTTTTTGCTGCAGAACCGTTTTCCTTCCGAGGAAGAACAAACGATACGTTATCAGCAAATGCTTGAGATGTACGCTGATAAAACTGTTGTGATGAGAACATTGGATATCGGTGGTGATAAGCCTTTACCGTATTTGCCGATAGAAGAGGATAATCCTTTTCTTGGCTGGCGGGGTATTCGTTTCTCTCTGGATCATCCTGATATTTTTTTGATTCAGCTGCGGGCGATGATGAAAGCCAGTTCCGGCACAAATAATCTGCGCATTTTATTACCGATGGTTTCAGGAATGAAAGAGCTGGACGAGGCTCTGGGCTTAATCCGGCAGGCGTTTTCTGAAGTGTCATCGATTGACCCGACAATCGTCATGCCTCCCGTCGGAGTGATGATCGAAGTACCTTCTATGATTTATCTGTTACCGCTCATCGCTGACCAGATTGATTTTGTTTCTGTTGGTACGAATGATTTGACTCAGTATCTGTTAGCTGTCGATCGCAATAATGCCCGTGTTTCGGATGTCTATGAGTCAATGCATCCTTCTGTATTAAGTGCTTTAAAACATATCTACGATACATGTCAGCAATTTAAAATTGATGTGTGTATCTGCGGAGAGTTAGCCGGAGATCCAATTGGAGCATTGCTACTGATAGGTATGGGATATCGTTCTTTGAGTATGAACACATCAAACGTTGCTAAAGTAAAGTACCTGATTCGTAATGCAAAAGTTAAGACGCTTCAAGAATTAGCCCAAAAAGCATTGATGCAACCATATGGTCACGATATTTATAGTATGATGCAAACCTATTTTGAAGAGTATGGCTTCGCTGGCTTTATACGCGCAGGTAAATACTGAACACCTTAGGATGAATGGATTGAATATTGAGTTTATCGCTGAACTGATGCTACTGGGTAGCATTGTTGGTGTTCTGGCTGGTTTGCTTGGAATCGGAGGAGGGTTGATAGTTGTTCCTGCTTTGCTTTATTTACTACCTCATGCCGGGATTCCAGACGGTTTGGCTATGCAAATAGCCTTGGCTACTTCCCTTTCTACGATTATTCTTACCTCCGGTTCTTCAGCGCTGAATCACCTCAGATTTGGTAATATTGATATTTTTGCAATTAAATGGCTGGTGCCGGGCGTCGTATGTGGTGGATTTATTGGAGCAACGCTGGCTGAAATGATACCAGCTGAGTATCTCCCAAAAGTATTTGGGATCATTGTATTGATATTGTCTGTACAGATGTTTCGTTCCATCCGGATTCAAACTTTTAAACCGATGCCGGGACCCGTGATGACTTCTTTGAGCGGTATTCTGATTGGGGTGATTGCAAGCCTTGCCGGAATTGGTGGCGGAGCATTGTCAGTCCCTTTCTTAAACCGCCATGGTGTTGAAATGCGTAAATCGGTCGGTTCATCATCCGTGTGTGGTTGTATTATTGCTGTTTCCGGAATGCTTGGTTTCATCCTGCACGGTGTGACTGTAAGCGACCTGCCTCCGTATAGTCTGGGTTATGTTTATTTGCCTGCACTATTATTTATCTCATGTACATCGATAATTTTGACAAAATTTGGGGCGAAGCTGGCGACAGAACTGCCAACTCCTATCCTGAAAAAAATATTTTCTGTTTTTTTAATGTTTGTATCTGTTCATATGCTAACGCGTTAAATATGGCTGTTATTTAAATCAAAAAGAGTAATGACTTATGTCTCACGGGTTTCTTCAGTTTCCTAATATTGATCCAGTGCTATTTTCGATCGGGCCTTTGTCTGTTCGATGGTATGGCCTCATGTATTTGTTTGGTTTTTTGTTTGCGACCTGGTTAGCCAACAGAAGAGCAGCAAGACCTGATAGTGGCTGGACAAAGGAGCAGGTGTCCGATTTGTTATTTGCCGGGTTTATCGGGGTTATCGTTGGCGGGCGTCTTGGATACGTGATTTTTTATGGTTTTGATTTCTGGCTTCAGGATCCGCTTTATCTGTTTAAAGTGTGGACTGGCGGCATGTCTTTTCACGGCGGATTATTAGGTGTGATGACTGCCATGTTCTGGTATGCGAGAAGGAACAATCGCCGGTTTTTTGCTGTGGCTGATTTTATTGCACCTCTGGTTCCATTTGGTCTGGCTTTAGGCCGTCTTGGAAACTTTATGAATGGTGAATTATGGGGGCGTACAACGGATGTTCCGTGGGCAATGATTTTTCCTGGTGCAGGGCCTGTGCCACGTCATCCTTCACAGATTTATGAGTTTCTGCTGGAAGGGGTGGTGCTCTTTATTATTCTTAATGTATTTATTCGTAAAAAAAGACCGGTTGGTTCTGTTGCAGGTCTCTTTTTGATAGGCTATGCCCTGGTGCGGATTTTTGTTGAACATTTCAGAGAACCGGATGCACAACTGGGTCTGTTTATCGGTGGTATTTCGATGGGGCAAATTCTGTCATTACCTATGCTTTTGGGCGGAATATTGCTGATGATCTGGGCATATAAGTCTAACCGACAGTCAATTCAATAAGCTTATCGGGGTTAAAAATTTGAAGCAGTATCTTGAACTTTGTCAACGAATTATTGATGAAGGTGTTTGGGTTGAAAATGAAAGAACGGGTAAACGTTGTTTAACCGTTATTAATGCTGATTTGACATATGATGCATCAGCCCGGGAATTTCCGTTAGTGACTACCCGTAAGAGTTTTTGGAAAGCTGCTGTTGCCGAGCTGTTAGGCTATATCAGGGGTTACGATAACGCTGCTGATTTTCGCCGTTTAGGAACGAAAACATGGGATGCAAATGCAAATCAAAACGAAGCATGGCTAAACAACCCTTATCGTCGTGGTGAAGATGATATGGGACGCGTCTATGGTGTTCAGGGAAGGGCTTGGGCAAAACCCGATGGCGGACATATTGATCAACTGAAAAAAATTGTTGATGATCTAACCAGGGGAACAGATGATAGGGGAGAAATCCTGAATTTCTATAACCCGGGTGAGTTTCATATGGGGTGCCTGAGGCCTTGTATGTACAGCCATCATTTTTCGTTGCTGGGGGATACCCTGTTCCTCAACAGCACGCAACGTTCATGTGATGTTCCCCTCGGATTGAACTTTAATATGGTTCAGGTTTATGTATTTCTGGTGTTAATGGCTCAAATTACCGGGAAGAAGCCAGGAATGGCATACCATAAGATTGTGAATGCCCATATTTACGAAGATCAACTTGAGTTGATGCGTGATGTTCAGTTACCAAGGCAGCCTTTTCCATCTCCTCGTCTGACGATTAATCCGGATATTCGTTCTCTTGAGGATCTTGAAACCTGGGTCACCCTGGATGATTTTCAGGTTGATGGTTACCAATGCCATGAACCGATTCAGTATCCTTTTTCAGTCTGAGGTTGGGTTATTCATCGTATTGTTGTGAGCAACAATATCGGTAGGATTATGAAAAAAGAGGTCTTTTATTTTGAATCTTAAAGCATTAGAAGAAAATTCAGCAAAAGCTGTCGTCTTGTTAAAAGCGATGGCAAATGAAAGACGACTTCAGATATTGTGTTTATTACTTGATCAGGAGCTATCGGTTGGAGAATTAAGCGAGAAGCTGTCCCTGAGTCAATCTGCTTTGTCCCAGCATTTAGCCTGGCTGAGGAGAGATGAACTGGTGACGACGCGAAAAGAAGCACAAACGGTTTACTATTCATTAAGTAGTGATAATGTGAAAGCTGTTATGGAAGTACTTCATCAGCTTTATTGTGCTTAGATATCACTGACTGAACGTCACAAATAAAAAAACCGACTAAAAGTCGGTTTTTTTATTTTCTTGATAAATCAAAACAAATTAAAAAATTAAAGTGCTTTGATTGCTGCTGCGAAACGAGACTTATGACGAGCTGCTTTATTCTTGTGAATAAGGCCTTTAGTCGCCATACGATCTAAAATCGGTGTTACTGCTGCAAATGCAGCTGTAGCAGCTTCTTTGTCGCCAGCTTCAATAGCTGCAACAGTTTTTTTCATGTAAGTGCGCATCATTGAACGACGACTAGCATTATGCTGACGACGTTTCTCGGCCTGGATAGCGCGCTTCTTAGCAGATTTACTATTTGCCAAGGGTCTACTCCCAAAAACTTTAATTCGGTGACATTTTAAGGGCCGGAACTATCCCTTATTTATCAATAAATGTCAAATGATTTGTGCAAAAACCAATCTCAGCCAAACATTTTTTTGGTATACAACGGTCTTCACGGTTAAGATGGCGTGGATTCTAACAGTATTCTTTTAGCAATACCAGCTTGAGGTCACTCTGGTTTATTCTTTCAGGCCATGCTTAAAGTTTACCTTTATTTTTTGCCAGGCTTTATCGAGGTTGTAGTGAGTAAACGTCTTCTCAAATCAGGTCTTATTGTCAGTGTGATGACATTGGTATCCCGTGTTCTTGGATTAGTCCGGGATATTGTTGTCGCAAATCTGATGGGAGCGGGTGTCAGCGCGGATGTGTTCTTTTTTGCTAACAGAATTCCCAATTTTTTAAGGCGTTTATTTGCTGAAGGGGCTTTCTCCCAGGCTTTTGTTCCGGTACTGACAGAGTACCATGCCAGAGATGACATGAACGAAACCCGGATGTTGATTGCCAGAGTTTCAGGTACTTTGGGTGTATTGGTCACGCTTGTGACTTTTGCGGGTATTATCGGATCCGGGGTTGTGACTGCTGTCTTTGGTGCCGGATGGTATCTCGACTGGTTAAATGATGGTCCGTCAGCAGGTAAGTTTGAGTTGGCAAGTTTGCTATTAAAAATTACTTTCCCCTATTTATGGTTTATTACATTTGTCGCTTTATCCGGAGCGATACTGAATACGTTAGGTAAGTTTGCTGTTTCATCATTTACTCCGGTGTTCTTAAACGTCATGATTATTGGCGCAGCCCTATTTATATCTCCTCATTTACAACAACCAGAGATTGGTTTGGCGATCGGTGTGTTTTTAGGAGGACTGGTCCAGTTTTTATTCCAGATTCCTTTTTTAATTCAGGCAGGTGTTTTTGTGCGTCCCCGCTGGGGTTGGCATGATCCGGGTGTGATTAAAATCAGAACATTAATGATTCCGGCTTTGTTTGGGGTTTCGGTCAGCCAAATCAATCTTCTGTTCGATACGCTGATAGCCAGTTTTCTTCAGACCGGATCAATCAGCTGGTTATATTACTCAGATCGATTGCTGGAATTTCCTCTGGGGTTGTTTGGTATTGCAATTGCGACGGTTATTTTGCCGGCATTATCCCGAAATTATGTTGAAGAGCAGAGTGATGGTTTTGCCAGAACGATGGACTGGGGCGTTCGTATGGTTTGTCTGTTGGGTATTCCTGCAATGCTGGGATTGATTGTTTTATCAAAGCCCATGTTGATGGTTTTATTCATGAGAGGGGCGTTTTCAGTATCTGATGTTGAGCATGCCTCTCTTTCTTTAATGGCGTATGCCTCCGGGCTGATCAGCTTCATGCTGATTAAAATACTGGCACCGGGCTATTATTCCCGTCAGGACACAAAAACGCCGGTCAGATATGGCATTGTTGCGATGATATCTAATATGTTTTTTAATGCGATTTTTGCGTATTTATTTGGTTATGTTGGTCTTGCAATGGCAACAGCTTTGTCTGCATTGATTAATATGGCCCTGCTATACAGAGGATTACATCTGGCTAATGTGTATAAGATCCATACAGATACGATAGTTTTTGTAATGAAGCTCGTGGTATCCGGCGCCATTATGAGTGTCTGTTTGTATATGATGCTCAGTGAGATGACTCACTGGTTAATCTGGGGAATATGGGAGCGGGGGTTAAGACTTGCAGGATTGATTATCGCCGGTGCTTTGGTCTATCTGATTTCCGGGGGGATTCTCGGCATTCGCTTCAGGCATATCGTCCCCAGATAATCAAATTTTTTGATATAAGCGGTGTCGCCCGGGTTCTTATCGTGTCACAGGGTGTCGATGATAAAAGCAGCGACAGACAGATAATGATTAGTATATAATTCTCCGGCTTCATTACCTTGAACAGACTGGACTGCATAGGTTTTAAACATTTTCCATGGAATTGATCCGCGGTATCCACAATTTGAAAACACAGCCTGATGGCTGTGTTTTAACTATTGGTAATTTTGATGGTGTCCATTTAGGTCATCAGCATGTGCTTCGCCTGGTTGTTGAGAAAGCTAAATCGCTGAAGATGTCTTCTGTTGTGATGACATTCGAACCTCAGCCTTTAGAAGTATTTGCAAAAGATAAGGCGCCGGCACGCTTAACACGCTTGAGAGACAAGTATGTTCAGTTGAGTAAGCTGGATATTGATCGCTTGCTGTGTATAAATTTTAGTGAACAATTTGCACAAATTGAGCCGGAGTCGTTTATTCATGACTTGTTGGTTAAGCGTTTGGGTGTTAAGTTTCTGGTCATTGGTGATGACTTTTGTTTTGGCAAAGCCCGGCGTGGCAATTTTGATATGTTAAAGCAGGCCGGAAAGCAGTATGGCTTTGATGTTGTCAGTTCGAATAGCTTTTGTCTTGATTCCTTACGTGTCAGCAGTACTGCAATTCGCGATGCTTTGGCCCGTAATGAACTTCCGGAAGCAAGTGAAATGCTGGGCAGGAACTATAGTATCAGTGGCCGTGTTTCTCATGGAAGAAAATTAGGTCGCACAATTGGCTTTCCAACGGCAAATATCCCGCTGAAACGTTGTGTTTCACCGGTGAGTGGTGTTTATGTTGTGCAGGTTGAAGGCGTTGCCGGAGAACCGGTTTCCGGAATTGCAAATATCGGTCAGCGGCCAACGGTGAATGGTGTCAGACAACAGCTTGAAGTCCACTTATTTGACTTTCACGGTGATTTGTACGGCAAACAGCTGGAAGTGTCTCTTTTATATAAGATTCGTGACGAGTTTAAATTTGCTTCATTTGAAGCTTTAAAACAACAAATTGAATCAGATGCAGAAGCAGCAAGGGTGTGGTTGCTTCAATGTGCAGATTAGCCGGATCAGTCCGGTTAATGTCGTGTCTAACTTCGCCCAGAATAACGGAATTAAGAATCGATGAGTGAATATAAAGATACCCTGAATTTACCTGAAACAGGGTTTCCAATGCGTGGTAATCTGGCTAAACGTGAGCCGGAAATGCTGAAACGTTGGTATGATGAAGATTTATACGGTGAAATCCGTAAAGCAAAAAAAGGCAAAAAATCTTTTGTACTACACGATGGTCCTCCATATGCTAATGGTGACATTCATATTGGTCACGCTCTGAATAAGATTCTTAAAGACATTATTATCAAGTCCAAAACGCTTGCTGGTTTTGACGCGCCTTATGTCCCTGGCTGGGATTGTCATGGATTACCCATTGAGCTCATGGTTGAAAAGAAAGTGGGTAAACCCGGGCAAAAAGTGACGGCAGCAGAATTCCGTGAAAAATGCCGTGAGTATGCTGCGGGTCAGGTTGAAGGTCAGAAAGAAAGCTTTAAGCGTCTTGGAATTTTGGGTGAATGGGATAAGCCTTATCGCACAATGGATTTTGCAACAGAAGCAAACATTATTCGTGCATTAGGTAAAATTGCCGATCAGGGCCATTTACTCAAAGGCTTTAAGCCGGTTCACTGGTGTACAGACTGTGGCTCTGCACTGGCAGAAGCTGAAGTTGAATATAAAGATAAAGTCTCTCCTTCAATCGATGTCCGGTTCAAAGCTGCTGATGAAGCAGCTCTGCTGGCTAAATTTGCTCTGAATGAAGGGCATGAAGGTGAAGGTGATCTTTCAGTTGTTATCTGGACAACGACACCGTGGACTCTGCCTGCAAACCGGGCGGTTTGTTTACGCGATGATCTTGAGTATGTCCTGATTCAGATTGAAGCTGATTCAGCAACTGGCCGTGCAGCTGAGAGAGTTATTGTTGCATCTGAGCTGGCCAAAGATGTGATGGATCGGGCTGATATTGCTCATTTCCATAATCTTGGTTTTGCGAAAGGGGTGGATCTGGAGTTAAGTCGCTTCAGGCATCCTTTTTATGATTTTACTGTGCCGGCTATTCTTGGCGATCATGTGACGACTGATTCAGGGACCGGGGTTGTTCATACAGCACCAGGTCATGGTCAGGAAGACTTTGCTGTCGGGCAAAAATATGATCTTGAAGTTGCAAATCCTGTGGGCTCAAATGGTGTATTTCTTCCGGATACCGAGTTATTTGCAGGGCAACACGTCTTCAAAGCAAATGATGCGGTGATTGCTGTACTGGAAGAACAAGGTGCGCTTTTACACCATCATGCATATGAGCACAGCTATCCACATTGCTGGCGTCATAAAACCCCAATTATTTTCAGAGCAACGCCACAGTGGTTTGTTTCAATGGATCAGTCTGGTTTGCGGAATAAAGCATTAGGTGCGATTCAGGATGTTCAGTGGATTCCTGACTGGGGGCAAAACCGTATTGAAGCTATGATCGAAGGCCGCCCTGAATGGTGTATTTCAAGACAGCGTACCTGGGGAACACCAATTGCATTATTTGTTCATAAAGAAACAGCTGAGTTGCACCCTGATACACCGGCGTTGATTGAAAAAGTGGCCTTGTTGGTTGAAGAAAAAGGAATTCAGGCCTGGTGGGATTTGGATCCTGCGACTTTGTTGAACCCTGAAGATTCTGAGCAGTATGAGAAAGTTTTAGATACGCTGGATGTTTGGTTTGATTCCGGCGTCACACATTATGCTGTTGTTGATAGCCGTGAAGAATTTAATGGTCAGCCTGCAGATATGTATCTTGAAGGTTCGGATCAACACCGTGGCTGGTTTCAGTCGTCTTTGATTTCATCCATTGCAATGAAGGACAAAGCACCATACAAACAGGTTTTAACTCATGGTTTTACCGTTGACGGACAAGGACGGAAAATGTCCAAGTCGATTGGTAATACGGTTGCTCCTAAAGATGTGGTGAACAAACTCGGTGCTGATATTTTACGCCTTTGGGTTGCTTCTACCGACTATACCGGTGAAGTCGCTGTCTCTGATGAGATTCTGAAGCGTAGCGCTGATGCGTACCGGAGAATCCGTAACACAGCACGTTTCCTGTTGTCGAACCTGAATGGTTTTAACCCTGAAACGGATCTTGTTCCGGTACAGGATATGATTGCATTAGACAAATGGGCTGTGGGTCAGGCTTTAGCTGCTCAGGAAGAGATCATTAAAGCATATGATACGTATAACACACATGCGGTGATTCAACGGTTAATGCATTTCTGCTCGATTGAAATGGGTTCTTTTTATCTGGATGTGATTAAGGATCGTCAATATACGGCGAAGCGTGGCGGTCACGCTCAGCGTAGTTGCCAAACAGCTCTGTTTTATATTGCCGAAGCGCTGGTTCGCTGGATGGCGCCTGTGATGTCATTTACAGCCGATGAAATTTGGTCTGAGATGCCGGCGAAACAGGCGAATGGTGAATCACGGGATAAGTTTGTTTTTACCACTGAATGGTATGACGGACTGGTCGGCTTAGAAGATGGCGATGCATTTGATAATGCATTCTGGACAGACATTCAGCATGTACGTGGTGCTGTGAATAAATTACTGGAATCTGCCCGTAACGAAAAAACTATCGGTGGATCTCTTCAGGCTGAAGTGGTTCTGTTCGCTGATGATAAGCTGGCTGAAAAACTAAACCAGCTGGAAGACGAACTTCGTTTTGTTCTGCTCACGTCAAAAGCGACAGTCAAACCATTGGCGGAAAAGAGCCCGGGCGCACATGAAACTGAAGTGGAAGGTTTATTTGTTGAAGTGATGGCAACCGGGTACGAAAAATGTGAACGTTGCTGGCATCACACTGCGGATGTAGGTTCGGTTGAGGGACATGAGCATATTTGCGGGCGCTGCGTATCGAATGTGGATGGCGATGGCGAAATCCGCAAATTCGCATAAACTGGCGGACTAACATGACTGAACTGACATTGAAAAATTCGGGGCTTCGCTGGCTATGGCTGGCAGCCTTGGTTTTTGTACTGGATATTTCTGTGAAATATTTAGTGATGAATCATGTGGGCTATGGGTTTGCACACCGGATTGAGGTGCTGCCGTTTTTTAACCTGCTCTATGTTCATAACCATGGTGCAGCTTTTAATTTTTTGAGTGAACAATCAGGCTGGCAACGATGGCTCTTTTCCGGAATTGCCTTTGGTGTCGTGTTCATTCTGCTTTTCTGGATGAGAAAGCAAGCTGCTGCAGAAAAATGGAGTAATGTTGCTTACGCGATGATTATCGGCGGCGCTGTCGGAAATGTATTTGATCGGATTGTTCATGGATATGTTGTCGATTATCTTGATTTTTATTGGAAAAATTATCACTGGCCCGCATTTAATTTAGCGGATAGTTCCATTTGTATCGGAGCTGCCATGCTTATTTTTGATGGTTTTCGTAAAAAATAGAGCGATGACGACTCTGTTCAGATAATTCTGAATGAGTTCTGATATTGTTCAATAACCTTAAGCGCTGTCTGTTGATTCGGAGAGCGCTTTTTGTCATAAAGGGATCCACTTTTCCCTGAGAGGAAGCAAAAGTCATGACTATAAAAACAATACAAAAAGATAGTGCTGTTGCTCTGCACTTTACAATAAAACTGGAAGATGGCTCTGTGGCTGATAGTACATATCAGATGAATAAACCCGCCCGGTTGGTCATTGGTGATGGGAGTCTGAGCGATAATTTCGAGAAATGTCTGTTTGGGTTGAAAGCAGGGGAGAAAAAATCGATTGCACTTGAAGCTCAGGATGCATTCGGATTGCCTAATCCGGACAATATTCATCATATGGACAGAGCCCGTTTTGCGGGTCAGGAGCTGGAGACAGGTATTATAATGGCATTCAGCGGACCTGACGGGATGGAAATTCCCGGTATTATTTCTGAAATTAACGGGGAGTCTGTCACTGTTGATTTCAATCATCCGCTATCAGGGCAAAATGTTGTTTTTGATGTTGAGATTTTATCGGTTGATTAAACTTATATTACTGATGCCTGTCAGTAAAATTACTCTGTGAGCTGTAACATGAAAATATTATTAGCAAACCCCCGTGGTTTTTGTGCTGGTGTCGATCGGGCCATTAGTATTGTTGAGCGTGCTTTGTCGCTATATCAGCCACCGATTTATGTGCGTCATGAGGTTGTCCACAATCGTTTTGTGGTGGAAGATCTGAAACGGAGAGGGGCTGTTTTTGTCGAAGAGCTCCATGAAGTTCCTGATAATAATATTGTTATCTTTTCTGCTCATGGGGTTTCTCAGGCTGTAAGAAATGAAGCAAAAAACCGGGATTTAACTGTCTTTGATGCTACCTGCCCTTTAGTTACTAAGGTTCATATGGAAGTGGCCCGCGCCAGCCGGAAGAGCATGGAGGTGGTATTAATCGGACATGCCGGGCACCCGGAAGTTGAAGGCACGATGGGGCAATATTCGAGCGGGAGTGGTGGCATGTATCTGGTTGAAAATGCCGCGGATGTCGAGAAGCTGAAAGCGGTCGTAAAACAGCCGGATAATCTTCATTATGTCAGCCAGACCACATTGTCTGTGGATGAAACGGCAGGTGTGATTGATAAGCTCAGAGAAGTCTTTCCTGATATTCAGGGACCAAGAAAAGATGATATTTGTTATGCCACACAAAACCGGCAGGATGCTGTGAGGATGCTGTCTCAGCAGGTTGATATCATGATCGTTGTCGGATCCCGTAACTCTTCTAATTCAACACGTTTAAAAGAACTGGCTGAAAAGCTGGGAACGAAAGGGTATTTAACTGATCGTCCGGAAGATATTGAGGCTTCCTGGTTTCAGGATATTGAGACCATTGGTGTAACCGCCGGGGCTTCTGCGCCTGAAGAGCTGGTGAATCAAATTTTAGAGCGGATTCAGTCTTTGGGGGCGACTTCGGTTGAAGAAATATCCGGGCGGGAAGAAAATATGTTTTTTGAAGTCCCCAAAGAACTACAGATTAAGCAGATTATATAAATATGAAAAGAGTTCTTCATTGCAGAAGAACTCTTTTTTGTACATAGCTCATGACATCCAGGATTAAGTTGTTCTGGTCAGGTTTTCAGCTGTTTTGTTTGTTTCGCTCAGATCTTTGCCTTTTCTGGCTACCTTAATCACATATGCCAGTACAGCGATCGAACAGATAAAGCCAAGAATCGTCGATAGTTGCATCGGTAACCCAAATCCAAGCGTCTGACTGCTCAGGATAAAACTCACACAAACGGTCGTCATAAAGAGTGCGGGAATCGAGGTAATCCAGTGTAGCTTCTGGTGTCTGATCAGGTACGCAGATGCTGTCCACAACATGATGACTGCCGTACTTTGATTGGCAAAACCAAAATATCGCCAGATAATGCCAAAATCGACTTGCGTTAGTATTCCGCCAATTACAAAGAGAGGTAATGCCATCATCAGGCGGCTTTTTAACGTTTTTTGTTCGAGGTTAAAGTATTCTGCCAGAATGAGGCGACTTGAGCGGAAGGCTGTATCTCCGGAAGTAATCGGAAGAATGACCACCCCAAGAAAAGCAAGCACACCACCAAAAACACCAAGTAATCCAAATGATGAGGTGTAAACAACATTCCCAGGTCCGCCATGGCTGATTGCGTCAGCCAGACCGTCGATTGAATCAAAGAATGAAAGAGAAATGGTACACCAGATGAGTGCAATAATACCTTCACCAATCATTGCGCCGTAAAAGACAAATCGTCCGTTCTTTTCATTCTCCATACATCTGGCCATCAATGGAGATTGAGTCGCATGAAAACCAGAAATTGCGCCGCATGCAATAGTAATAAACAGAGCGGGCCAGAGTGGCATGTCATGCGGGTTCAGGTTGCTGAACATATCGCCAAATTGAAATCCCGGCATAATAGAATGCTCCCCGGAAAATGATATTGCGGTCATCAGACCCACAGACATGAAAATCAGCAAAGCGCCAAATATCGGGTAAAGACGTCCGATAATTTTATCGACCGGCACAATGGTTGCGAGAATGTAATAGGCAAAAATAAATACAACCATAATTCCTGTGCCGAGGTGAAGTGAGGTTTGCTCGTTGATCAGATTTGTGAGCATGCCTGCGGGGGCAGAAACAAATACCACACCGACCAGAATCAGCAGAATAATAGCGAATACATTCATGAAATGTCTTGCGCCATTCCCCAGGTACTTACCGGTTATACCAGGCACTGAGGCTCCATCATTTCTGACAGATAACATGCCTGAGAAGTAATCGTGCACTGCACCGGCAAATATACTGCCAATAACAATCCAGAGTAAGGCGGCCGGACCGTACAAGGCACCCATAATCGGACCAAAAATAGGGCCGACACCTGCAATGTTAAGAAGTTGAACTAAATAGACTTTTGAGGTTGGAAGTGGAACATAATCAACACCATCCTGCTGGGTATAAGCTGGTGTTGCCCGCTTTTCATTCACTCCGAAAATCCTTTCTATAAAGGTTCCGTAGATGAAATAACCGCCGACTAATGCGGCAAGACATATCAAAAACCACCACATAGTTATCTTCCTTCTGTTGCGCATAAAAAGAATGCATTATCCAGATTAAACGGGTAGAAAGATCAACGCATTTAAAACTCAATTGAATGGCCGTATAAGTATTTGAGTGGTTCGCTCAGCCATTAAGTGGTTTGCGGAGTCTGTTTCCGGAAAGCGGGATGGATTTACTCCGGTCCGGTGTGTTCATCTGACCTACAATGTAATGTATTTGATTGTTGACATTTCAGGTCGTTCATCTGCTGCTATTGGGATTTGTGGTGCGGCGAAGGAGCACTTGAGGGAATATCATAATGGTGGCATAGTTGTGGAAAACCTTGGAGTTGATATGAAAAATCCAGTTTGGTGCTTTGCTGTAGTTGTATTGCTTATTTCCGGGTGCTCTGGTTCGGATCCGGTGCAAACTGATAATTGGTATCGGGCCGGATACCGGGATGGCATTGCCGGCCATCATCAGCGTACTTATAAAGTTTTATCTGCTTTAGATGTTACTCAGCAATCAGATTATGACAAAGGTTACAGCGAGGGTATCAAGACTTTCTGTAATCCGGATTTTGCTTATCAGATTGGACTTTCAGGGCAATACTATGATGGTGTTTGCGATGGAACGCCAAGCGGCAACCGTTTCCGCCTTGAATGGCGGCGCGGCTGGCAGCAGTTTAATCAGTAAATACTCATTCTTCTGAAGAGCGCTGGATAGCTTTTCTTAAAAACCCCTGTGACTGAGATAAGGTCTTAATCGCTTCCGGGTAATCCATACCGGTGAGTTGCATCAGGATTGCGATTTTCGCATTATTTTGACTGATGGAGAGCAGTTTCTCCGCCGTCGGTTTATCGCAATCCGTTGCCTGCATCACTATTCTGATTGCTCTTGCTTCCAGTTTTTTATTGGTTGCCTGAACATCAACCATCAGATTCTGATAGCTTTTACCAAGGCGAATCATACTGGCTGTTGTCAGCATATTGAGGACCAGTTTTTGCGCCGTGCCGGATTTTAAACGGGTTGAGCCGGATAAAGCTTCCGGGCCAACAACCGGAGATATGGCTATTTTCGCTGTTTCAGCCGCTGGTGAATCAGGATTACAGGAGATAGCGATGGTATGGGCACCAATATGATTGCCATAATCCAGAGCGCCTAATACGTATGGCGTTCTGCCGCTTGCAGCTATACCAATTAATATATCTTTATGATTAAAGTTGATTTTTTTCAGATCTTCAGTTGCCGAAACAGTGGAATCTTCAGCGCCTTCCTGAGCTTTAAACATGGCTTCCTTTCCCCCGGCGATTAACCCGACCACCATATTATCCGGTACACCAAATGTTGGCGGACATTCAGCTGCATCCAGAACTCCCAGACGGCCACTGGTTCCTGCTCCGGTATAAATTAACCGCCCGCCCTGTTTAAAGGCTTCCGTGATCAAATCAACAGCGGTTGCAATCTGAGGGATTTGTTTCTCAACGGCAAAGGGAACCAGCTTATCCTGCTGGTTGAGGCGTTTCAGAATAGATGACGTTGATAACAAATCAATATCCATCGTTTCCGGATTACGTTCTTCAGAAACCAGCTGAGAAAGCGCTGAGAGCAATGCATCATTTGTCATAAATATCCTTTCAGGTTGCGCGATAGATAATTCCGAGAGACACCGCTTTTGATGCACCGGTTACTTCCGGGATATTGCCGGGAAGATGATGAATCCGTTGCTTTGCCAACCAGGCAAAAGCGATGGCTTCCATCGAATCACTACTAATACCATATTCTGATGTTGTTGTGATATGCCACTGAGTTAATTTTGTAGCTAATTCTTTCATGATAAGCGGATTATGGACGCCTCCACCGCATACATACACACATGGTTTGGTTCCTGTGACATAGCCGGTGATCTGTGCGCTGATCGTATCCACCGTTAGCTGGCATAAAGTTCGTTGTATATCTTCTGTCTTAATTGGGGTTTGTATCTCTTCTAAATGACGGTTGAGCCATTCCATATTGAAATATTCCCGGCCGGTACTTTTAGGCGCCGGCGCTGAGAAGTAAGGATCGCTTTCGAGTTTTTTCAGTAGTTCCGTATTTACCTGACCTGATAATGCCAGTGCTGCATCTTTATCATAAGCCGTGCCTGTATGCTGTTGACACCAGCTATCAATTAATACATTCCCCGGCCCGGTATCGTACCCCAAAACCGGATGTTCAGGCCGGAGCACCGAAATATTGGCCATACCTCCGATATTCAGAACAACCACCGTTGAATGTGTCTGAGATTGAAATACTTCCTGATGAAATGCAGGTACAAGAGGTGCCCCCTGACCTCCGAGTGCCATATCTTTTCTCCGGAAATCTGCAACCGTGTCTATGCCGGTCTGTACTGCAATAATATTTGCATCACCGAGTTGAATCGTAAAAGGTGTGTCTTGGTCCGGATGATGAAAGACGGTTTGTCCGTGACAGCCAATAGCCCGAATGTCTTTTGCCTGGTAAGGCGTTTGTGAAAGTAACTGATTGACTGCCTGTGAGAATAAATGACCCAACTGGTGATCCAATGTGCCGATAGTTTTTAAACTGGTGAATTGTCCGGTGCAGATGCTTAAAATTTGCTGACGGATATCGGGGGGAATCGGGTGACAGTAATCAGCGTATATCTGAACCTGATTATTTTCAAAGCCAGCTAAAACGACATCAATACCGTCCAGACTGGTGCCGGACATCACGCCTATATAAAGTTCTTCTGATTGCATGTTGGTTTCTTCTGTTTGGAATACCGGGTCAGAGATGAGATAAAAGCATTGTAATTGTATTTTAAACTGAATAATCTCACCAGATAAATGCAATATTGATGGTAATCAGGAGTTTGACATGGGGCCTTTATGGCTGGACATCAAAGGTTATGAACCGGATGCTGAAGAGAAAGAGATTCTGGCACATCCTGCAATTGGTGGCGTGATATTATTTACACGCAATTATCATGATCCACGGCAGCTTGAAGCTTTAACGCATGCTATCCGTCAGGCTGCTGGTTCTCCTGTGTTGATTGGTGTTGATCAGGAAGGGGGCCGTGTCCAGCGTTTTAGAGAAGGGTTCACCCGCTTACCGGCGGCAAGTCAGTACGCGACACAGAATAACGGGACAGAACTTGCAGCTTCAGGCGGTTGGCTGATGGCTGCAGAGTTGATTGCGTCTGGCGTCGACTTGAGCTTTGCTCCGGTTCTGGATGTCGGGTTCAGCTGTCAGGCGATTCATGATCGGGCATTTGGTGAAGATAACGATACAGTAAAACGGTTCAGTCAGGCTTTTTTGCAGGGGATGAGAAGCGTGGGAATGGCGACAACCGGAAAACACTTTCCCGGCCATGGCCATGTAATCGCGGATTCTCATCTGGAAACACCTTATGATGAAAGGACTGATGTCATATCGGATGATATGACCGTTTTTCGTTCACATATTGAGGCGAACCTGCTGGATGCGGTAATGCCTGCACATGTGATTTATCCGCACTATGATGACAAGCCTGCAAGTGGTTCTGAATTTTGGTTAAAACAGGTACTGAGACAGAAGCTCGGGTTTAACGGCATTATTTTCTCTGATGATCTGACCATGGAAGGTGCGTCGGTCATGGGGGATATTGTTTCAAGAGCACAGCAGGCACTCAATGCCGGGTGTGACATGCTGCTGGTATGCAATGACCGCCCGGCAACAGTCAGGCTGTTGGATAATCTGACTGTCTCCGGAGTGCCTGAAGCCGCGCATTTGCAAAGAAAACAATCCTTTTCCCGGAAAGAATTGTTGCGCACACCGGAATGGCGAAGTGCCAGTGAAGCCATGCAGCGCCTGTGTGATATTGAGATCAACTAAAATCCAAGGTTTTCCTTGAGATTTTTCAGGTGCCTTCTGCTGACCGGAACAGTATGCTGTGATTGGGTGATGACTTCTGCCAGACCATTTTCCAGTAATTTGATTTCCTTAATCGATTTGGGATGAATCAGGTACTGACGGTGACAACGCAGCAGTGGCGTTTTTTCTTCCAGATGTTTCAGTGTGAGTTGTGTTGTTGCCTGACGTTCATGTGTTTGAACATGAACACCACTGACGTCACTGTAAGCCAGCTCGATTTCATTGACGGGAATAATGACGATGCGGTTCAATCCGATACATGGAATCTGTTCCAGGGTTTTCGGAGTGATTGGTGATAAGTCCTGTTTTCTGGTGATGTCCCGTTGCAGACGTGTGATTGTTTTATGCAGCCGCTCTTCTTCTACGGGCTTCAGCAGGTAATCAAACGCATTATTTTCAAACGCCTGAATCGCATATTGTTCATAAGCAGTGATAAAAACAATCCGGGGAATGGTTTCCGGGTCGAGCATACTTAACAATTCTATACCGGAAATCTGAGGCATCTGAATATCCAGAAAAACGACATCAGGCTTATGCTGATGAATTTGTTTAAATCCATCAATTGCATTGCCGGCTTCACCCAAAATTTCTATCTGATCCGTCTCTCTGAGTAGCTGAATCAGTTCTGACCGGGCATGGATTTCATCATCAATTACAAGTGCCGTGATCATACATTCCTCTTAATATTCACTGGGCAATAAGAATTGTATTTTGGTAAATACATCGGGTTCAACAGAGGTTTGAAGTTGAGATTGATGTCCGAAATAATTAATCAGACGTTTATTCACCATTTTGATCCCCAGCCCGTCAGATGATGCATGATGGCTAAACTGACCTGCGTTATCTTCAACAATAATCAGTTCTCCTTCCTGAACAGGCTGGTTGTAAATGCGGACTTTTCCCCCTGTGAGTAAATGAGACGTCCCGTGTTTGATGGCATTTTCTACCAGCGGCTGCAGGGTGAAAGTAGGTAGCTGTCTTTCGAATAAAGCACTGTCAATATCGATGTGGACTTTCAGCCGGTCACTAAACCGGGCTTGCTCAATCATGAGATATGAATTGACGTGGGACAGTTCTTCACTCAGTGAAATTGTTTCAACGTTTTGTTTCAGGTTACTGCGAAAAAAACGGGACAGTTGCTGAATCAGTATTCTTGCTTTATCCGGATCAGTTCGCGTAATTGCGCTGATGGTATTGAGTGCATTGAATAAAAAATGCGGGTTGATTTGTGCCTGTAACAGCTTCATTTCCAGGCGGGAAAGCAGAATTTTTTTTTGCTGATATTCTCCATGCAGTATCTGGCTGGATAATAACTGGGCAATCCCTTCGGCCATCGACATGTTAATGGAAGAAAATAATTTACTCTTACGCTCATATAATTTAATTGTGCCAATGACCCGATCATCGACCCGGAGCGGGATGATCAATGCTGACCCCAGTTCGCATGACGCTGATAATGAACATTGATAAGGATTCTCTCTGCCATCCAGATAGATAATTTCATTTTTTTCAATGGCTTCTATGGTTTTATCTGATGATATTGGTGTATTAGGGCGGTGATGGTCGTCACCAACGCCGATGAAAGCAAGTATCTTATATCTGTCTGTAATGGAAACTGCCCCGACATTAGTTTCTTCATAAATAATCCGGGCAACTTTTTGTGCATGATGCCGGTTGAACTCATGAAATTGTATGCCAACTGAGCGCTCTGCGATTCTGAGAGCCTTGCGTGAAAAGGCCGCGGAATAGGCTTCATAAATGGATTTTTTATCCTGCAGAATGCTCATGAAAAGAGCTGCACCGACCGAGTTAGCTATCATCATTGGTGCTGCAATGGTGCTGACCAGTTCGAGTGCCTGTCTTTGAGGTTGTGCCACAGTGGCGATAATCAGCATCTGGATGATTTCAGCACAAAAAGTGACACTGAATACAACAGGGGTACTGAAGAGGCGTTCTTTCTTGAAATTTTTGAGCAAAAATAAATGAAGCAGCCCACCAATCAGGCCTTCAGTTGTGGTAGAGATAGCACAGGCAAGGTCGGTAAATCCGCCGAGCGTATAACGATGAATGCCGCCGGTTAATCCAACGGCAAATCCAACCACAGGGCCACCAAGTAACCCGCCCATCACAGCCCCGATAGCCCGGGTATTGGCAATTGCGTCGTTGATCTGTTGACCAAAATACGTACCCAGAATGCAGAAAAGGGAAAAAAGCACGTAAATGGACAGTTTATGCTCAAGTCTGGATGAAATATTTAATATCGGCAGGAAAAGTGGGGTCTTACTGAGCATATACGCCAAAACCAGATAGACACACATCTGTTGTAGCAAAGAGAGGATTAGGTCCATAGTTATAAAAGTCTCAATGAGCATCTGTCCTTGTAACTCTTTATTTTATATGAACCTTTTTCAGTAAGACATCTCTCATTGTTAGTTTTGTGAACAGAATGTTGTGTAAATATTTTTTTACATTTTATGTTTTTTATATTTTACACTTGAAAAGTTTGTTGTCGCTGTTAATTTATGGGAATGGATTGCTGCTGTTTATCAAGTGGCTTTAAAATTTGTACATATTATTTTACGGTGAGAGATGATGAGCGAATTGAACGATGTAAATATTATTGAGCAGCAAGTGCTGATTACCCCCGAACAGTTAAAAGATAAACTACCGTTGAGCGCTGAGGCACAAGCGTTTATTCACCAGTCACGTCAGACGATCTCCGATATTATCCATAAGCGGGATCACCGTCTGTTAGTTGTTTGCGGGCCATGCTCTATTCATGATTTAGATGCTGCTAAAGATTATGCCCGCCGCTTTAAAGCACTGGCTGAAGCTGTTAGTGATCAGTTGTTCCTTGTGATGCGGGTTTACTTTGAGAAACCGAGAACGACAGTTGGCTGGAAAGGTCTGATTAACGACCCATATTTAAATGGAACTTTTGATATTGAGCATGGCCTTCATGTTGGTCGCCAGCTTTTAGTTGAGTTAGCCGAAATGGGAATTCCTCTGGCAACAGAGGCGCTTGATCCAATCAGTCCTCAATATTTGTCTGATACATTCAGCTGGGCCGCCATTGGTGCCCGGACGACAGAATCTCAGACCCACAGAGAAATGGCCAGTGGCTTATCAATGCCAATTGGATTTAAAAATGGAACGGATGGTAGTCTGCTGACAGCAATTAACGCCATGCAGGCTGCATCTTCCAGTCACCGTTTTATGGGTATTAATGCGGAAGGGCAGGTTGCACTGTTAACCACTCAGGGCAATCTTAACGGACACGTGATTCTCCGTGGCGGAAAACAGACAAACTATGATTCGGTTTCTGTTGCTGAGTGTGAAGAAGAAATGCGTCAGTCAAAACTTGAGCCTTCACTGATGATTGATTGTAGTCATGCCAATTCCAGGAAAGATTTTCGTCGCCAGCCGTTAGTTGCTGAAGATGCATTTCGTCAGATCCGGGAAGGAAACCGCTCGATTGTCGGACTGATGATTGAAAGCCATTTAAATGAGGGCAATCAGTCTGCAGACCTGCCACTGGATCAAATGGAATATGGTGTCTCTATCACGGATGCATGTATTAACTGGGAGACAACCGAGACTTTATTACGTAAAGCTTGTGATGTACTTTCTCCGGTATTAGAAAAAAGGCTGCAGGATTAATTAAAGAGGTTGTTCATGACAGTTGAACTGAATGAGTTACGCGATCAAATCGATGAAGTTGATCAACAGATGATTGACTTGCTGGCTCGACGGCTGAGTCTGGTTGAAAAAGTCGGAGAAGTAAAAAGTCAGCATGGTTTACCGATTTATGTGCCCGAACGTGAGGCTGCAATGCTGGCTTCCCGGAGAGAAGAAGCAGAGGCTCAAGGTGTGCCACCTCAGTTAATCGAAGATATTCTTCGCCGGACGATGCGTGAGTCATATACCAGTGAAAAAGATGCCGGATTTAAGTGTTTGAAGCCGGAGCTGAGAACCGTAGTTGTTATCGGTGGTCATGGACAACTGGGGAGTCTGTTCACCCGGATGCTTAAACTTTCCGGTTACCGGGTTGAAGTGATTGGACGTAATGACTGGGACAAAGCTGGTGAACTGCTGGCTCAGGCCGGTATGGTTGTGGTGAGCGTTCCGATTCATCTGACCGTTGAGGTGATCGAAAAGCTGAATCAGTTGCCTGAAGATTGTATTTTGTGCGACCTGACTTCGATTAAGTCCAGACCGCTGCAGGCGATGCTGAAAACGCACCGTGGGCCGGTTGTTGGTTTACATCCAATGTTCGGGCCGGATATTCCCAGTCTGGCCAAGCAGGTTATTGTGTACTGTGATGGCCGGGGACGGGAACAATACCAATGGCTTATTGATCAGTTAGAAATCTGGGGGGCGAGTTTGTGCGCTGTTGATGCTGAATCACATGATCATGGGATGACTATGATTCAGGCGCTCCGGCATTTTACAACCTATGTGTATGGCTTGCATTTATCGAAAGAGAACCCACAACTGGCGAACTTACTCCAACTGAGTTCACCCATTTATCGTTTAGAGTTAATCATGGTCGGGCGATTGTTTGGTCAGGATCCAAATCTCTACGGGGATATAATCTTCTCTTCAGAAGAAAATACAGACATGATTCAGCGTTTTTATCAGTGTTTTACTGAGGCGATGCAGGTGATTGAGAAGCGGGATAAAAAGCATTTTGTTGAGAGCTTTACCCATGTAAGCCAATGGTTCGGAGAATACTCCCAGCAGTTTATGTCTGAGAGCCAGAACCTGTTGAAACATACAAGCGATACTATTCCCCGTCGCTGATATTAATAATGCAGACACTACTCCGGGAGCTTAATCCGTCTAATCTTTATCGTCACCAAGATCAGAAAGGTACTCCAGCTCCCGGTGAAGTAAGTCATCACTTCCGACATTTAGTTCGACCAGACGGCGCAGGTGGCTGATACTGTCTAAATCAATATGATCAATACTTGCCCGCAGAATATAATCATCCATTGAAATGATTTTTGCACTCATCCGGATTGAAATTTCACTCTCCGGAATCGGGAACTCAATCTCTACCTCTTTTTGTGGATTAAACCGTGGCTCATCGGTCACAGCCAGCAGAATGCCATGCAGAGATAAATCCCGGACAGTGGCTGCAATCCTGATTTGATTTTGAGTTACAAGTGCGGGTGCCCGGTAAAGGATTCGTGAAAAGCGACGTTTCTCAGCCATACATATTCCCTTTTGCTGTTTATCAGATGTTGAACTTCCGGTAATAAAAAAGGCTGCATTTCCATTATGCAGCCTTTATGAACAAGTCGGGTGTCAGAACTTATTTCGAAATCCGCTTGTATTTGATTCGATGAGGTTCTGCTGCCTGAGCCCCGAGAGTTTGCTTCAGCCACTCCATGTACTCAGTATAGTTGCCTTCAAAGAAGTTGACCTGACCTTCATCACGGTAATCAAGAATGTGTGTTGCGATCCGATCCAGGAACCAGCGGTCATGCGAAATAACCATGGCGCATCCGGGGAATTCAAGCAAAGCTTCTTCCAGAGCCCGGAGTGTTTCAACATCCAGATCATTGGTGGGTTCATCCAGAAGTAATACGTTCCCGCCGGCTTTCAGCAGTTTTGCCAGATGAACCCGGTTGCGTTCGCCTCCGGAAAGCTCACCAATGACTTTTTGCTGATCAACACCTTTGAAATTGAATCGGGAACAATAAGCACGTGCCGGGATTTCAAAGTTGTTAATTTTGATCATATCTGCACCTTCAGAGATTTCCTGGAAAACAGTTTTGCTGCCATCCATGCTGTCGCGGAACTGATCAACCGAAGCTAATTTCACGGTTTCACCAAGTTCGATTGTACCGGAATCTGGTTGTTCTGTGCCTGAAAGCATCTTGAATAGTGTTGATTTACCTGCGCCATTTGCACCAATAATTCCGACGATAGCACCTTTGGGGATACTGAAAGATAAATCGTCAATCAGAACCCGGCCATCAAAAGATTTGGTCAGGTTTTTCACATCAACAACTTTGTCGCCTAAACGTTCACCTGGCGGGATAAACAGCTCATTGGTTTCATTACGTTTTTGATGATCACTGCTTTGGAGCTCTTCAAAACGGGCCATACGGGCTTTTGATTTTGCCTGACGTCCTTTAGGATTCTGACGAACCCATTCCAGCTCTTTCTCAATCGTTTTCTGACGGGCTTTTTCCTGAGCAGCTTCCTGCTTCAGACGTGCATCTTTTTGTTCCAGCCAGGACGTGTAATTTCCCTGCCACGGAATGCCTTCACCACGGTCAAGTTCCAGAATCCATCCGGCAGCATTATCAAGAAAGTACCGGTCGTGGGTAATCGCAACCACAGTGCCGTTATAGTCACACAAGAATTTTTCCAGCCAGCCAACAGACTCTGCATCCAGGTGGTTGGTTGGTTCATCAAGCAGCAACATATCCGGTTTTTCAAGCAACAGGCGACAGATTGCCACCCGCCGGCGTTCACCACCAGATAAGACTTTGATCTTTGCGTCCCATTCCGGCAGCCGAAGTGCATCTGCTGCACGCTCAAGTGCATTGTCTAAATTGTGGCCTTCTTTAGCCTGAATTAAGGCTTCTAACTCGCCCTGTTCTTTTGCCAGAGCATCAAAATCCGCATCCGGAAGTGCATATTCCGCGTAGACTTCATCCAGACGTTTCAGTGCATTGGCAACATCTGAGACAGCTTCTTCAACCACTTCCCGTACAGTTTTCTCTTCATCAAGAACTGGTTCCTGGGGAAGGTAACCTACTTTCAGGCCGGGTTGAGGGCGGGCCTCTCCATCAAAGTCTTTATCAATGCCAGCCATCACTCGCAGTAAAGTTGATTTACCGGCACCATTCAGGCCCAAAACACCAATTTTTGCACCAGGAAAAAAACTTAGTGAGATATCTTTAAGAATCTGTCTCTTTGGTGGGACAATTTTGCTCACCCGGGACATTGTATACACGTATTCAGCCATTGCCGGTTTGTTCCTAATTCATTGCTGTAGATCAAAGCGTCTATTTTATACTAAATCACATAAATTTGTTAACTGAAGTCATCGATTTATGGGGCTTTCATAAGGATCCTACCGGGTTGCCTGCGGGAAAAATAATTTTAATTTTCTGTGAATCCATGTGTTTTAATATGAAATAATTTTAGTTTTGTTAGTAAAATATACTTATGGGTTTTTTGGTGTTTGCAGTGACATGATGTCAAATCGGTTTGAAAGTTATTTGGTTGTCCTTTGTTTGATTCTCGCAGCCTGCTGTGTTGTTGTTTCTCCGGCTATCGCTGGTGGGAAGCTGAGTCTGGAGGAACAAAGGCAGTTGTATGATCAGGCGCAGCAGTGGCTGGATAATAAACACGTCAGGAAGTATTATCGTGTAAAGTCCAGGCTCGAAGCGTACCCGCTCACACCTTATCTCGATTATCGTTCTATTTTGATCAATATGGCGCAAAAGCCGCCAATTGTGGTTCGTAATTTCATTAACAGCCATGCCGAGTTTCCTTTTTCAAACCGGATTACAGCCCCTTATCTGGAAGCTTTGGCCAGACATAAAAAATGGTCTGTATTACTTCAGTTTCAAAGAACGGAGCCAAGACAGGAAAAGTATCGTTGCTACTACTATACAGCAAAGCTGAAGACCGGGAATAAACCGGAAGCTTTTCGTGGCGCTCAATCTTTATGGCTGTCAGGTAAGAGTGTCACTGATGAGTGTAATGAGTTATTTTCATCCTGGGAAAAATCAGAAGGGATCTCTGAAAAGCTGGTACTGGAGCGGATGTTTCTTGCCTTTGAGCAAAGACAATATTCACTAATGAGATTTTTAAAGAAAAAAATAATTTCAGACGATAATCAGAGTCTGGCCGGGATGTTATTGACGACTTACCGACATCCGGAGAATGTGGATCAATTCCTGAAGCATGGTCCGCTGAATGAGCAGATGCTCAGATTAGTGGGATTAGGGTTGAAGAAACTGGCATTTCAAAAGCCGGCCCTGGCCTACCAGTTTGTGCAGCAGGGGAAACTGAAGTATCTGGATTCAAAAGCCAGAACCGCATTTTTCGAATATCTTGCCGGAATATTACTTAATGAAGATGATATAAAACTTTCTGAATCGATGAAGAAGTGGCGGGACAATGTTATCTCTTCCAGCCAGAATACCCCCTTGCTTGAGCGACGGATACGTGAAGAAATCAGATATGGGAAATGGTCTGGTATTTATGATTGGGTTAATAAATTGCCGCACTCTTTACAGAGTACTGCACGCTGGCAATTCTGGCTGGGTTTAAGTGAAATTAAATCGGGTCAGGGAGCATCAGGGCTGGACAAGCTGGAACAGTTATCAGGAAAGAGAAATTTTTATAGTGTGGCTGCAGCCAGTTATCTGGATCAATCCTTTGCTTATACTGAGCAGCCTTTGGAATATAATCCTGCTTTAATCAAGCCTTACCAAACAAGTTTAGATCGGATTCAGGAGCTGATTGATCGGAATAAAACAGAGGCATCAAAAAGTGAATGGCGGTGGTTACTAGGCCGTACATCTCCCGAAGAGCAAATCGTTCTGGCACAATATGCAGCGGCTGCGCACTGGTATCATTTGACCGTTGTTGCAACGATTGAGGCTCAGCTGTGGGAACATCTGGAGCTCAGGTTTCCTAAGGCGTATTTGCAACTGTTTGAATTCTTTGCTGACAAATACAAGATCGATCCCGTTACATTAATTTCTCTAGCCCGACAGGAAAGTGCAATGGATGTACAAGCCTACTCTCCGGTTGGTGCCAAAGGGTTGATGCAACTCTTACCGTCAACAGCCAGGTATATGGCAAAGAAATACCAGCTGAATTACAAAAACTCCCGTGATTTGTTTAATGCGAAAAAGAACATTGAGTTGGGAAGCCAGTATTTAACAGAATTACTGGAACGTTACAATGGCAACCGGATTCTGGCATTTGCTGCTTATAATGCAGGCCCTTCAAGAGTTGATTTGTGGCTGAAACGTTCGTCAGGAAATCTGGATGTTTACCGCTTTATTGAAGCTATTCCATTCAGAGAAACCCGTGGTTATGTACAAAACATATTAATGTTTGAAACGTACTACCGCTATCTGCTTGATATGGAAGGTAATTTTTTGTACCCATCAGAACTGGAGCTGAAATACTGATTCCATTATGCAGAAATTTCTCTACAATGTTCCTGTGTATCACTAAACGAGTACATATATGTCCACTCAACCACAATTTACGGACTGGCAATCATTTCTGCAATTGGTGAAACAGGCTTCTGAACAGGGACATCTTGAGATGTTGCTTGCCATGATGATGACGACTGATGAGCGGGATACTCTGGTTTCCAGGATGAATATCGTCTTTGAGTTACTCAGCGGTGAGATGTCTCAACGTCAGATTAGTCAGATGCTTGGTGTTGGTGTTGCCACGATTACCCGTGGTTCTAACGGGCTGAAAGAATGTAGTGAGGAAGAAAAAGATACCTTGCTGTCATTGTTGTCAGGTTTGCGGACAGACACTGATTGACGGGGCAAGGCTCAGGAAGATAATGATTTATCTTCCTGGTTTATGCCTGGCTGTATCAGTTTTGGGTATTAAAAATCATGTCCTGATTCAGGAAGGGAACTAAAGCCAGAATTAATGCCTGATAATAAACAGAGCTTCTGGTCAGTCGTTGATTGGTGAATAAGCCAATCGCACCACCTTTCTGTTTTATGTTGTTCTCATTAAACAATGAGTCCATGATGTCTCCAAGTTCATGGCCGGTGTTTAGCTGCGCTGTAACTTCTTTGGGTAGCATCAGGCTGGATGAACGGGATTCGCCCCGGCGATCTTGTGATTCAATAACCATCCATGCGAAAGTCATCTCTTGCTCAATACCTGCTTCAACGCCCACATAATAGTCTGCGCCCGGAGAAGCCTGTCTGGCGTTTTTTACCCGGTTTAATGCCCCTAAACGTGTCTCTTCATCTGACATCGGTTGGTCCGGGACTTCACTGGCAACATCTATGCCTTTGAATTTAAAAGATACATCGGGAAATACTTCCCTGAATGCATCTTTTACAGCATTAACTTTTGCGGGATTTCGGGTGGCAATAATGACGTTAACCATGCTGTACCTTTTATTCAACCGTTGTTGGTTTAATGTTTTCAATCGGATAGCAACCCAGTACTTTCAGATAGTTGGTTAACTTCTGTAGTTCCTGCAATGCTTGTTGCATCGGTTCTGAGTTCAGGTGTACTGCAAGGTCAACATAAAACATCTCTTCCCACGGATTTCCCATGATGGGCCTGGATTCGAGCTTCGTAATATTGATACCTAATTTTTGTAGTACCAGTAAAGCAGAAACGAGAGAACCTGCCTTTTGTGGTGTAGACATGATGAGGGTTGTTTTTGCAGGAATCTGGTGTGAAACTTCAACTGCTTGTCGGGCGACAATAATGAAACGGGTATAATTTTCAGTTTGGTTGGCAATATTGCTTTTAATTGACTGAAGCCCGTATAACTTTCCGCTTGAGGCATTACCAATAGCAGCAACATTGCTATTGTTCATTTCTGCGACTTTCTGCATTGCATTTGCTGTGCTAATACAGGATTCAAGCGTAACATCCTTCATATGGCCGATGAACTCACTGCACTGCTTCAGAGGTTGCGGGTGAGAATATAGTACCCTGATATCTTCAATTGAAATTTCCTGAGTCGATAGCAGGCAGTGCTCGATGGTCAGTGTCAGTTCACCCACAATATGAAGTGTTGTGTTTTGCAGCAGATCATAGACTTCATTAATTGAGCCTGAACTGGTGTTTTCAATCGGTAAGACACCATAGTCAGCGTGTCCGGATTCAACAGTTTGAGTGATATCTTTAAAATGTTCAGAGTTCAACTCGACTAAATCCACATTTTTACGGCTGAAGTATTCACGGGTAGCCAGGTGTGAATAAGAACCTTTTGCTCCCAGAAAGGCTACCCGGCATTTAGGGCTTTGATCGGATGGTGGATTTTCTAAATTTTGCAGATAAGACTGCTGTAATAAAACCGAGTCTTCAATGATAGTATGAAAAATTTTCGTAATATAGGGGGCATCAAGCTGATAATGCTCATGACCGTTATGAATTAACTTAGTCAGTAGCTGTTGTTCTCTGACTGCGTCCCGTACTGGTTTGGATGTTTTAACTTTGTTTTTAACTACTTCAATACTTAGCTTTCTGCGTTCAGAAAGGAGTTGCAGGAGTTGATCATCCAGTTCATTAAGTCGCAGGCGGATATCTTCTAAAGAATACTTCTGGGAGGCCATTGATACCTTATTCCTCTATATAAAACATTCCATACTATAGTCTGGGAACTATTCGTCATGTCAGGTTCGTTGCACAGACATCACCCATGTTACTGATGAGCGATAGTTATGTCATGAATCAATACTAATAATTGGCTACAAATTCATGACACAATAAGCAAGGAGGCGTATGGCGTCAAGAAAAATAGCGCCGGTCCGGCGCTATTAAAAACAGATGGGAAATTTGATTATTCTGATGCTGTTTCAGCACTAATTTTCTCGCCTCGTCTTGCTTCAGGTTTATGTCTTAATTTATTCAGTTGCCGTTCTAATTTTTGTTCAACCTCATTGACGGCTGCATATAAATCTTCATGCACAGCAGAGGCAATTAACTGTCCTTTGGGTATTGAGATAACCGCTTCAAATTTTTTCTTTTTATTGGGCTCTTCCTGAAAACTGGTTTGACATCCAATGATATCGACCTGCCACTTTTCAAGCTTTTTCATTTTCCCTTCAATGTGATCGCGGATAGCAGAGGTGACTTCAATGTTTTTACCGATAATATTTACTTTCATATTGTTTTCCTCTGTGATTTCTCCCTATGGGTTAATTTCAGATTAACGTTTCAGGTAGAAATAAATGTGACAAGGTTCACTGAAATTGCCGTTCAATGCAGGGAGGTAATTAAACGTGATCCTGACCAAAGACTGAGAAAATTAACGCTTGAAAAAGTTGAGAATATTTTTGATGTCGATACTTTAAGGGGAGGTCGGGCTGAAAAATTCTGGTTTTTTAGGGATGTTTTTCGACCTGAGAAAACAAGCGCCCTATAATGATGGAATGATTTGATGAGGCAATTGATGCTCTCTTCTGAGTTTCATCAGAGAGCATCAGTAAAATCAGAGGTTAAGCCGGATTCAGTCCAATTAAATGACGGGTTCTTTCTTCCGCTTCTTTCAGACCAAGTCGTTTGTATGCTTCGGCCTGTATTTTCAGTGATTCTCTTGCAGATTCTGTATCCGGAAATTTATTTTGCAGTTCCTGACAGCGTTTAATGGCTGCTATCCATGCTTCTCTTCTCAAATAAAAATCAGCTGTGGCGAGTTCATATTTTGCCAGTCTTTTCTTCAGAGAGAACATCCGTTGTCGGGCATCTTTGGCGTAAAGACTATCCGGATAGCGCTTCACAAGTTTCTTAAAGTCAGCAAATGCATCCTGAACCGGCTCTGGATCACGATCAGAACGATCAGTGTTGAACAATTCGTGCATGTAATTGGTATCTTGTGCCGAGTTTGTTAAGCCTCTCATGTAGAGCACCCAATCCATTTTTTTGTGGGTTGGGTTGAGTCTGATAAATCGATCTATGGTCGCCAGTGCCATCGAAAGATCACCATTCTTGTAATACACGTAGATCAGATCGAGTTGCACCTGATTTGAATAAGGGCCAAAAGGATATCTGGAGTCCATTGCTTCCAGCTTTTCTATTGCCCGGTTCCACTTACCCTCTTGCAAAGAAGTCTGTGCATCTGAATAAAGTTGCGATGGGGGCATGTCTGGAACAATCGTTTTTTTGCTTGAACAGCCAGTCATAAATAAAGTCAGAGCAAGAAGACTTAATAACGCTTGATATTTCATGTCCGAAATGGCTTCCTTGATAGTCGAATAGTTCAGAAATACATCAGTGCTCAGATTGTTAAATATTAATCCGGCGATTACTGCGTATTATGGTAACTAAAATGGTTACGTTACTTTCTTTGTGGTAACAGATACAATAAAGATATTATTTTACCCATACCAGAGACTGTTAGTCTCTTAGTTTTTTTAAAAGTTCGATATGGCTCAGCAGATAGAATTAAAGAGTACAGTAAAGGTAACACAGTTAGGGCAACGTTTAGATCAGGCGATTGCTGAATTATTTACTGATTTTTCCCGTTCACGGTTAAAAGAGTGGCTCCTGGCCGGAAAAGTCTTAGTCGATGATGAGGTCATCATGAAACCCCGTCATAAGGTGATGGGTGGTGAGGAAATTACACTTCATGCTGAACTGGAGGATGAAGACCGCTGGGAACCTCAGGATTTACCTTTGGATATCGTCTATGAAGACGATGATATTCTGGTGATAAATAAGCCAAGAGACTTTGTTGTTCACCCCGGTGCCGGTACACCGGATGGAACCGTATTGAATGCATTGTTGTACTATTATCCGGATATTGCAGAAGTGCCAAGGGCCGGAATTGTTCATCGTCTGGACAAAGATACGACCGGTCTGATGGTTGTCGCAAAAACGGTTCCGGCTCAAACCCGGTTAGTCAGAGCATTGCAGAAACGGCAGATTACCCGTGAATATGAAGCGATTGCAACAGGGACGATGACCGCTGGTGGCGTTGTAGATAAACCTATCGGACGACATTCGACCAAAAGAACACTGATGGCTGTTACACCGATGGGAAAACCAGCAGTGACGCATTACCGTGTTGCCGAACATTTTCGTGAACATACACGAATTCGTTTGAGACTGGAAACAGGAAGAACGCACCAGATTCGGGTTCACATGTCTTCCATTCAGCATCCTCTGCTTGGTGATGTGGCGTATGGTGGCCGGGTTCGGATCCCTAAAGGTGCCTCTGAGCCTTTAGTCAGTTTGCTTCGCTCGTTTGATCGGCAGGCTTTGCACGCGGTCATGTTGAAATTTGATCATCCTGTAACGGGAGAACCGATGGAATTTCACGCGCCGGTTCCCGATGATATGGTCGAAATGACTGAAGCATTAAGAGATGATACAAATCAACATGGTTCAGAAGACTGAAAACTATGATCATACCTGAATGGAATGTACCTGCTTGTGTCCGCTCTGTTTCTTCAGTAAGGCAGGGTGGTGTATCTGTGGGTAAGTATGAGAGTTTGAATCTTGGCATGCATGTCGGTGATTCTCCGGAGAAAGTCCGGCGTAACCGCCAGATCATGATGGATCTGGCATCTATGCCGGGTGAGCCGGTCTGGCTGAATCAGACACATTCAACCAAAGTCATTCAGGTGGCGCAACCTTCAGGTATTGTTGCTGATGCAGATGGGGTATTTACAGAAACACCCGGTGTTGTGTGTGCAGTGATGACGGCCGACTGCCTGCCCGTTCTGCTGACGAATTCTGCCGGGAATCAGGTTGCTGCAGTTCATGCCGGCTGGCGCGGACTGGCTGATGGAATTATTGAGCAATGCTGTCAGTTGTTTTCCGGAGAAGTGATTGCCTGGCTGGGGCCGGCAATTGGTAAAGATGCCTTCGAGGTCGGAGAAGACGTTGTAGCAGCATTCGCTACCTTTGACAGAGAGGCAATCAATGCATTCATGCCACATCCTCAGTTGAAGGACAAATGGCTGGCCGATTTAACCTTACTGGCTAAGCAACGTTTAAACCGGCTGGGTGTGTCTGCTGTTTTTTCTGCAGATTTGTGTACTTTTAGCAATCCTCATCAGTTTTACTCTTACCGAAGAGATGGTGTGACAGGTCGGCAGGCATCATTTATTTGGATCACATAGCGTTTTTCGTTCAAAGTTCCTGCCTCTCCTCTTGAAAAACGCCGCAGACGTAGCCATTTTTCTAAACAGTAAATCATAAGATTACCCTGCGGGAGGTTGGTATGCGTCTTGACCGGTTCACCAGCAAATTTCAAGTTGCTATATCTGATGCTCAGTCATTAGCATTAGGACGAGATCATCAATATATTGAGCCTGTTCATTTGATGGTTGCTTTATTAGATCAAACAGGCAGCCCTGTTCGCCCTTTATTCACGATGCTTGACGTTGATGTCATGCATCTGCGCTCTAAATTAGGAGAGATTCTCGATCGTTTACCCAAAGTAACCGGGATTGGCGGAGATGTGCAGCTTTCCGGAGCAATGGGAACCTTATTTAACCTGTGCGATAAGATTGCTCAAAAACGTCAGGATTCTTATATATCCTCTGAAATCTTTTTGTTAGCTGTTCTTGAAGATAAAGGTCAGCTAGGGCAGCTTTTAAAGGAACTAGGCTTAACAGAAAGAAAAGTGTCGAAGGCGATTGAGAAAATCAGAGGAGGACAAAAAGTTAATGATCCCAATGCTGAAGAACTGCGTCAGGCCTTGGAGAAATTTACAATTGATCTGACTGAACGGGCTGAACAAGGGAAACTTGATCCTGTCATTGGCCGGGACGATGAGATTCGTCGTACGATACAGGTATTACAGCGCAGAACAAAAAATAATCCGGTTATTATCGGTGAGCCTGGTGTTGGTAAGACGGCTATCGTTGAAGGTTTAGCTCAGAGAATTATTAATAATGAAGTGCCGGAAGGGTTGCGTAGCCGGCGAGTACTTTCTCTGGATATGGGAGCTTTAGTTGCCGGAGCGAAATACCGGGGAGAATTTGAAGAGCGTCTGAAGTCTGTACTAAATGAGTTGGCAAAAGAAGAAGGCAACATCATTCTGTTTATTGATGAGTTGCATACAATGGTTGGAGCCGGCAAAGGTGAAGGCTCTATGGATGCCGGAAATATGCTGAAACCGGCACTGGCAAGAGGGGAGCTACACTGTGTTGGTGCGACTACTCTGGATGAATACCGTCAGTATATAGAAAAAGATGCTGCCCTGGAGCGGCGTTTTCAGAAAGTACTGGTAGATGAACCTTCCGTTGAAGATACGATAGCCATATTACGTGGTTTGAAAGAGCGTTATGAACTGCACCATCATGTTGAAATTACGGACCCGGCGATTGTTTCGGCAGCCAGTTTATCTCATCGCTACGTTTCTGATCGCCAGTTACCGGATAAAGCGATAGATCTGATTGATGAAGCGGCTTCCAGTATCAGGTTGCAAATGGACTCTAAACCAGAGGCTTTAGATAAACTTGAACGTAAAATTATCCAGCTCAAAATTGAACAACAGGCTTTAATGAATGAGCAAGACGATGCGAGTGAAAAGCGTCTGAATATTCTTAATGAAGAGTTACAGGAAAAAGAAAAAGAATATATAGAGCTGGAAGAAGTCTGGAATGCTGAAAAAGCAGCTCTCTCCGGTGCTCAACACATTAAATCTGAATTAGAACAGGCAAGACTGGATATGGATGTGGCGAGAAGAGCCGGTGATCTGAGTCGAATGTCTGAACTGCAATATGGGCGTATTCCTGAATTAGAGAAGCAACTGGATTTAGCTGCACAGGCTGAAATGCAGGACATGACTTTACTAAAGAATAAAGTGACCGATAATGAAATCGCTGAGGTTCTGTCCAGACAAACAGGGATTCCGGTCTCTAAAATGTTGGAGGCTGAAAAAGCAAAATTATTGCGGATGGAAGATGTCCTGCACAAACGTGTTGTCGGACAAACTGAAGCTGTGGAAGTTGTTTCTAATGCAATCCGCCGAAGCAGAGCCGGATTATCTGATCCTAATCGCCCTATTGGGTCTTTCCTGTTTCTTGGTCCTACAGGGGTAGGTAAAACCGAATTATGTAAGGCTTTAGCCGGGTTTATGTTTGATAGTGACGACGCGATGGTTCGTATCGATATGTCTGAATTTATGGAAAAGCACTCAGTTGCCCGTCTTGTGGGAGCACCTCCCGGCTATGTTGGGTATGAAGAAGGTGGTTATCTGACAGAGGCTGTCCGGAGAAAGCCTTATTCTGTCATCTTGCTGGATGAAGTAGAAAAGGCGCATTCTGATGTATTTAATATCTTGCTTCAGGTACTAGATGATGGAAGGCTGACGGATGGACAAGGGCGAACGGTTGATTTTCGTAACACTGTTGTAATCATGACGTCTAACCTGGGCTCTGAACAAATTCAGGAGTATTTCCGGGAATTAGATTATCAGGGAATGAAGGAGCAGGTGATGAATGTTGTTAGTCATCATTTCCGGCCTGAGTTTTTAAACCGTGTGGATGAAAATATTGTATTCCACCCACTTGGTAAAGCGCATATTAAGTCGATTGCGGCAATTCAGCTGGAACGTCTGAGTCAGAGAATGCTGGAAAAAGATTACCAGCTAAGTGTGAAAGAAGATGCTTTAGAACTGATAGCCCGGGTTGGATATGATCCTGTCTATGGTGCCAGACCTCTGAAGCGTGCAATTCAGCAGACAGTTGAAAACCCCTTAGCTAAATCGATTTTGAAGGGAAGTATTGAGCCTGACAAAACTATTTCGTTATCAGTTAAAGATGGTGAGATAATGATTTCACAATAAATACAATGGTTATCTTATAGAGGAAAGGAGATGCGCTGTTATCTCCTTTTTACTTTTCTGGGTATAAATTACATTATTTTGAGTTTATTGGGCAATAAAGTATCAAAAAATAGCGCTTTCGGTGGAGTTTTAGCCATTTGAACGAAAAAACTAAAATTTAGTGAATTTTCTATTGCCAAGAAATTATTTCCCCCTATAATGCGACCCCACTGAGTCAGGGGATGCCTGATAAAGTCGAACAGATTATCGGTTTCTTAAATGCTTAAGAAAATAACAAGAAAAAGTGGTTGACACTAAATCTTATATCGATAAAATGTCCGTCCTCTTGAAGCTCTGGCTGAAAGGTGGATTTTGCTCTTTAACAATATAAACCAATCAATCTGTGTGGGTACTCGTTAATTGATATCTTATAAAAGATTTATCAGTGAGAATGAGTGACCAACAGCTATCAGGAAGCAGCTTTGAGTTGTGGAATGAATAGCGGCACAGTCAATTCAGTAATCACTGAGCCGAAGCTTAGGCTTCAAAAAACTTTAATTGAAGAGTTTGATCATGGCTCAGATTGAACGCTGGCGGCAGGCTTAACACATGCAAGTCGGGCGGAAACGAAAGAAAGCTTGCTTTCTTGGCGTCGAGCGGCGGACGGGTGAGTAATGCCTGGGAAATTGCCCTGATGTGGGGGATAACCATTGGAAACGATGGCTAATACCGCATAATGTCTACGGACTAAAGAGGGGGACCTTCGGGCCTCTCGCGTCGGGATATGCCCAGGTGGGATTAGCTTGTTGGTGAGGTAAGAGCTCACCAAGGCGACGATCCCTAGCTGGTCTGAGAGGATGATCAGCCACACTGGAACTGAGACACGGTCCAGACTCCTACGGGAGGCAGCAGTGGGGAATATTGCACAATGGGCGCAAGCCTGATGCAGCCATGCCGCGTGTATGAAGAAGGCCTTCGGGTTGTAAAGTACTTTCAGTGGTGAGGAAGGGGCAGAGTTTAATACGCTTTGCTTTTGACGTTAGCCACAGAAGAAGCACCGGCTAACTCCGTGCCAGCAGCCGCGGTAATACGGAGGGTGCGAGCGTTAATCGGAATTACTGGGCGTAAAGCGCATGCAGGTGGATGATTAAGTCAGATGTGAAAGCCCGGGGCTTAACCCCGGAACAGCATTTGAAACTGGTCATCTAGAGTACTGTAGAGGGGGGTAGAATTTCAGGTGTAGCGGTGAAATGCGTAGAGATCTGAAGGAATACCGGTGGCGAAGGCGGCCCCCTGGACAGATACTGACACTCAGATGCGAAAGCGTGGGGAGCAAACAGGATTAGATACCCTGGTAGTCCACGCCGTAAACGATGTCTACTTGGAGGTTGTGGCCTTGAGCCGTGGCTTTCGGAGCTAACGCGTTAAGTAGACCGCCTGGGGAGTACGGTCGCAAGATTAAAACTCAAATGAATTGACGGGGGCCCGCACAAGCGGTGGAGCATGTGGTTTAATTCGATGCAACGCGAAGAACCTTACCTACTCTTGACATCCATAGAAGCTTGAAGAGATTCGAGTGTGCCTTCGGGAACTATGAGACAGGTGCTGCATGGCTGTCGTCAGCTCGTGTTGTGAAATGTTGGGTTAAGTCCCGCAACGAGCGCAACCCTTATCCTTGATTGCCAGCACTTCGGGTGGGAACTTCAGGGAGACTGCCGGTGATAAACCGGAGGAAGGTGGGGACGACGTCAAGTCATCATGGCCCTTACGAGTAGGGCTACACACGTGCTACAATGGCGGATACAGAGGGCAGCTAACTTGCGAGAGTGTGCGAATCCCAAAAAGTCCGTCGTAGTCCGGATTGGAGTCTGCAACTCGACTCCATGAAGTCGGAATCGCTAGTAATCGTAGATCAGAATGCTACGGTGAATACGTTCCCGGGCCTTGTACACACCGCCCGTCACACCATGGGAGTGGGCTGCAAAAGAAGCAGGTAGTTTAACCTTCGGGAGGACGCTTGCCACTTTGTGGTTCATGACTGGGGTGAAGTCGTAACAAGGTAGCGCTAGGGGAACCTGGCGCTGGATCACCTCCTTAACGATAAAGATACGTTGATGAGTGCTCACACAGATTGATTTGGTTTAGAAAAGAGATATGAAAGTGTCCCGTTCGTCTAGAGGCCTAGGACACCGCCCTTTCACGGCGGTAACAGGGGTTCGACTCCCCTACGGGATACCATTTCAAAGCGTATTGATTTGAGTATGTTTTAAAATGGTTTGTAATAACAAATCAAGCTCTTTAACAATTTGGAAAGCTGACAAAACAATCTTTTAGATTGTTTGTAAAAGTTCTCAAAGTATTCAGAAATGAATACACCAACACACATTCAAGTGTTCTTGGCTTCTGCTTTGGCAGAAGAAAAAATTTGAGTCCGGCAAAATCAAAGTCTGCATCATGTTTAAATAATTGCAGACAACCTTGGTTGTTTGACCGTAAGACCCTTTGGGGTTGTATGGTTAAGTGACTAAGCGTATACGGTGGATGCCTTGGCAGTCAGAGGCGATGAAGGACGTACTAACTTGCGATAAGCCCGGATGAGGGAGTAAGACCCACATGAGTCCGGGATTTCCGAATGGGGAAACCCATCTGCATCAGCAGATATCATTTACTGAATACATAGGTAAATGAGGCGAACCGGGGGAACTGAAACATCTAAGTACCCCGAGGAAAAGAAATCAACAGAGATTCCGGCAGTAGCGGCGAGCGACCCCGGATTAGCCCTTAAGTTTTATATGTGTCAGGTGAAGGCTCTGGAAAGTGCCGCGATACAGGGTGACAGCCCCGTAACCGAAGATGCAAATAAGGTGAAAACGAGTAGGACGGGACACGTGATATCCTGTCTGAACATGGGGGGACCATCCTCCAAGGCTAAATACTCCTGACTGACCGATAGTGAACCAGTACCGTGAGGGAAAGGCGAAAAGAACCCCTGTGAGGGGAGTGAAACAGAACCTGAAACCGTATACGTACAAGCAGTAGGAGCCTCTTTAATGGGGTGACTGCGTACCTTTTGTATAATGGGTCAGCGACTTATATTCAGTGGCAAGGTTAACCGGATAGGGAAGCCGTAGCGAAAGCGAGTCTTAACTGGGCGTTCAGTCTCTGGATATAGACCCGAAACCGGGTGATCTAGCCATGGGCAGGTTGAAGGTTGAGTAACATCAACTGGAGGACCGAACCGACTAATGTTGAAAAATTAGCGGATGACTTGTGGCTAGGGGTGAAAGGCCAATCAAACCCGGAGATAGCTGGTTCTCCCCGAAAGCTATTTAGGTAGCGCCTCGGACGAATACTACTGGGGGTAGAGCACTGTTAAGGCTAGGGGGTCATCCCGACTTACCAACCCTTTGCAAACTCCGAATACCAGTAAGTACTATCCGGGAGACACACGGCGGGTGCTAACGTCCGTCGTGGAGAGGGAAACAACCCAGACCGCCAGCTAAGGTCCCAAATTATTGCTAAGTGGGAAACGATGTGGGAAGGCTCAGACAGCTAGGATGTTGGCTTAGAAGCAGCCATCATTTAAAGAAAGCGTAATAGCTCACTAGTCGAGTCGGCCTGCGCGGAAGATGTAACGGGGCTAAGCAATAAACCGAAGCTGCGGCAATGCATTTTATGTATTGGGTAGGGGAGCGTTCTGTAAGCGGTTGAAGGTGTGCTGTAAGGCATGCTGGACGTATCAGAAGTGCGAATGCTGACATGAGTAACGATAATGGGGGTGAAAAACCCCCACGCCGGAAGACCAAGGGTTCCTGTCCAACGTTAATCGGGGCAGGGTAAGTCGACCCCTAAGGCGAGGCTGAAAAGCGTAGTCGATGGGAAACGGGTTAATATTCCCGTACTTCTTACAATTGCGATGGGGGGACGGAGAAGGCTAGATGGGCCTGGCGACGGTTGTCCAGGTTCAAGTGCGTAGGCTTGAAATTCAGGTAAATCCGGATTTCTTTAAGGCCGAGACACGATGTCGGGCTACTAAGGTAGTGAAGTCATTGATGCCATGCTTCCAGGAAAAGCCTCTAAGCTTCAGATTGTAAGGAATCGTACCCCAAACCGACACAGGTGGTCGGGTAGAGAATACCAAGGCGCTTGAGAGAACTCGGGTGAAGGAACTAGGCAAAATGGTACCGTAACTTCGGGAGAAGGTACGCTCCTCATGGTGAAGTCCCTTGCGGATGGAGCTGAGGGGAGTCGCAGATACCAGGTGGCTGCAACTGTTTATTAAAAACACAGCACTGTGCAAAATCGTAAGATGACGTATACGGTGTGACGCCTGCCCGGTGCCGGAAGGTTAATTGATGGGGTTAGCTTAGGCGAAGCTCTTGATCGAAGCCCCGGTAAACGGCGGCCGTAACTATAACGGTCCTAAGGTAGCGAAATTCCTTGTCGGGTAAGTTCCGACCTGCACGAATGGCGTAATGATGGCCACGCTGTCTCCACCCGAGACTCAGTGAAATTGAAATCGCTGTGAAGATGCAGTGTACCCGCGGCTAGACGGAAAGACCCCGTGAACCTTTACTACAGCTTGGCACTGAACATTGAGCCTACATGTGTAGGATAGGTGGGAGGCTTTGAAGTGTGTACGCCAGTATGCATGGAGCCGACCTTGAAATACCACCCTTGTATGTTTGATGTTCTAACTTAGTCCCGTCATCCGGGACAAGGACAGTGTCTGGTGGGTAGTTTGACTGGGGCGGTCTCCTCCCAAAGAGTAACGGAGGAGCACGAAGGTGGGCTAATCACGGTTGGACATCGTGAGGTTAGTGCAATGGCATAAGCCCGCTTAACTGCGAGAGTGACGGCTCGAGCAGGTGCGAAAGCAGGTCATAGTGATCCGGTGGTTCTGAATGGAAGGGCCATCGCTCAACGGATAAAAGGTACTCCGGGGATAACAGGCTGATACCGCCCAAGAGTTCATATCGACGGCGGTGTTTGGCACCTCGATGTCGGCTCATCACATCCTGGGGCTGAAGTCGGTCCCAAGGGTATGGCTGTTCGCCATTTAAAGTGGTACGCGAGCTGGGTTTAGAACGTCGTGAGACAGTTCGGTCCCTATCTGCCGTGGGCGTTGGAGAATTGAAGGGGGCTGCTCCTAGTACGAGAGGACCGGAGTGGACGAACCTCTGGTGTTCGGGTTGTGTCGCCAGACGCATTGCCCGGTAGCTAAGTTCGGAATCGATAACCGCTGAAAGCATCTAAGCGGGAAGCGAGCCCTGAGATGAGTTCTCCCTGGCACTTTAAGTGCTCTGAAGGGTTGTCCGAGACCAGGACGTTGATAGGCAGGGTGTGTAAGCGTTGTGAGGCGTTGAGCTAACCTGTACTAATTGCCCGTGAGGCTTAACCATACAACACCCAAGGGGTTTTGATGGACTCAAATGAAGAACAGATTGAATGTGTAGAGAATAGTCAGTTTTCTGAATTAAAGAATTTGCCTGGCGGCCATAGCGTTGTGGACCCACCTGAATCCATGCCGAACTCAGAAGTGAAACGCAATTGCGCCGATGGTAGTGTGGGGTTTCCCCATGTGAGAGTAGGTCACTGCCAGGCTTTATATTTGCTTCTTTTCACGTTGTGGAAAGAAGTCACCATAAGATTTTCGAATTGATGAGAATTTTATGTTGACTTTCAGTCAGGAAAGCGTAATATACGCGTCCTGTCAGGTGCTAAGACACTGAAAGCAAAGCTCTTTAACAATATAAACCAATCAATCTGTGTGGGTACTCGTTAATTGATATCTTATAAAAGATTTATCAGTGAGAATGAGTGACCAACAGCTATCAGGAAGCAGCTTTGAGTTGTGGAATGAATAGCGGCACAGTCAATTCAGTAATCACTGAGCCGAAGCTTAGGCTTCAAAAAACTTTAATTGAAGAGTTTGATCATGGCTCAGATTGAACGCTGGCGGCAGGCTTAACACATGCAAGTCGGGCGGAAACGAAAGAAAGCTTGCTTTCTTGGCGTCGAGCGGCGGACGGGTGAGTAATGCCTGGGAAATTGCCCTGATGTGGGGGATAACCATTGGAAACGATGGCTAATACCGCATAATGTCTACGGACTAAAGAGGGGGACCTTCGGGCCTCTCGCGTCGGGATATGCCCAGGTGGGATTAGCTTGTTGGTGAGGTAAGAGCTCACCAAGGCGACGATCCCTAGCTGGTCTGAGAGGATGATCAGCCACACTGGAACTGAGACACGGTCCAGACTCCTACGGGAGGCAGCAGTGGGGAATATTGCACAATGGGCGCAAGCCTGATGCAGCCATGCCGCGTGTATGAAGAAGGCCTTCGGGTTGTAAAGTACTTTCAGTGGTGAGGAAGGGGCAGAGTTTAATACGCTTTGCTTTTGACGTTAGCCACAGAAGAAGCACCGGCTAACTCCGTGCCAGCAGCCGCGGTAATACGGAGGGTGCGAGCGTTAATCGGAATTACTGGGCGTAAAGCGCATGCAGGTGGATGATTAAGTCAGATGTGAAAGCCCGGGGCTTAACCCCGGAACAGCATTTGAAACTGGTCATCTAGAGTACTGTAGAGGGGGGTAGAATTTCAGGTGTAGCGGTGAAATGCGTAGAGATCTGAAGGAATACCGGTGGCGAAGGCGGCCCCCTGGACAGATACTGACACTCAGATGCGAAAGCGTGGGGAGCAAACAGGATTAGATACCCTGGTAGTCCACGCCGTAAACGATGTCTACTTGGAGGTTGTGGCCTTGAGCCGTGGCTTTCGGAGCTAACGCGTTAAGTAGACCGCCTGGGGAGTACGGTCGCAAGATTAAAACTCAAATGAATTGACGGGGGCCCGCACAAGCGGTGGAGCATGTGGTTTAATTCGATGCAACGCGAAGAACCTTACCTACTCTTGACATCCATAGAAGCTTGAAGAGATTCGAGTGTGCCTTCGGGAACTATGAGACAGGTGCTGCATGGCTGTCGTCAGCTCGTGTTGTGAAATGTTGGGTTAAGTCCCGCAACGAGCGCAACCCTTATCCTTGATTGCCAGCACTTCGGGTGGGAACTTCAGGGAGACTGCCGGTGATAAACCGGAGGAAGGTGGGGACGACGTCAAGTCATCATGGCCCTTACGAGTAGGGCTACACACGTGCTACAATGGCGGATACAGAGGGCAGCTAACTTGCGAGAGTGTGCGAATCCCAAAAAGTCCGTCGTAGTCCGGATTGGAGTCTGCAACTCGACTCCATGAAGTCGGAATCGCTAGTAATCGTAGATCAGAATGCTACGGTGAATACGTTCCCGGGCCTTGTACACACCGCCCGTCACACCATGGGAGTGGGCTGCAAAAGAAGCAGGTAGTTTAACCTTCGGGAGGACGCTTGCCACTTTGTGGTTCATGACTGGGGTGAAGTCGTAACAAGGTAGCGCTAGGGGAACCTGGCGCTGGATCACCTCCTTAACGATAAAGATACGTTGATGAGTGCTCACACAGATTGATTTGGTTTAGAAAGAGTCGTTGGGTCTGTAGCTCAGGTGGTTAGAGCGTTCGCCTGATAAGCGAGAGGTCGGTGGTTCAAGTCCACTCAGACCCACCAATTTTCTTTATAATATCCTTTGTTATTATTGATATAACTTAGATTCTTTAAAGATATGTTCCCATATTTATGGGGCTATAGCTCAGCTGGGAGAGCGCCTGCCTTGCACGCAGGAGGTCTGCGGTTCGATCCCGCATAGCTCCACCATTTCAAAGCGTATTGATTTGAGTATGTTTTAAAATGGTTTGTAATAACAAATCAAGCTCTTTAACAATTTGGAAAGCTGACAAAACAATCTTTTAGATTGTTTGTAAAAGTTCTCAAAGTATTCAGAAATGAATACACCAACACACATTCAAGTGTTCTTGGCTTCTGCTTTGGCAGAAGAAAAAATTTGAGTCCGGCAAAATCAAAGTCTGCATCATGTTTAAATAATTGCAGACAACCTTGGTTGTTTGACCGTAAGACCCTTTGGGGTTGTATGGTTAAGTGACTAAGCGTATACGGTGGATGCCTTGGCAGTCAGAGGCGATGAAGGACGTACTAACTTGCGATAAGCCCGGATGAGGGAGTAAGACCCACATGAGTCCGGGATTTCCGAATGGGGAAACCCATCTGCATCAGCAGATATCATTTACTGAATACATAGGTAAATGAGGCGAACCGGGGGAACTGAAACATCTAAGTACCCCGAGGAAAAGAAATCAACAGAGATTCCGGCAGTAGCGGCGAGCGACCCCGGATTAGCCCTTAAGTTTTATATGTGTCAGGTGAAGGCTCTGGAAAGTGCCGCGATACAGGGTGACAGCCCCGTAACCGAAGATGCAAATAAGGTGAAAACGAGTAGGACGGGACACGTGATATCCTGTCTGAACATGGGGGGACCATCCTCCAAGGCTAAATACTCCTGACTGACCGATAGTGAACCAGTACCGTGAGGGAAAGGCGAAAAGAACCCCTGTGAGGGGAGTGAAACAGAACCTGAAACCGTATACGTACAAGCAGTAGGAGCCTCTTTAATGGGGTGACTGCGTACCTTTTGTATAATGGGTCAGCGACTTATATTCAGTGGCAAGGTTAACCGGATAGGGAAGCCGTAGCGAAAGCGAGTCTTAACTGGGCGTTCAGTCTCTGGATATAGACCCGAAACCGGGTGATCTAGCCATGGGCAGGTTGAAGGTTGAGTAACATCAACTGGAGGACCGAACCGACTAATGTTGAAAAATTAGCGGATGACTTGTGGCTAGGGGTGAAAGGCCAATCAAACCCGGAGATAGCTGGTTCTCCCCGAAAGCTATTTAGGTAGCGCCTCGGACGAATACTACTGGGGGTAGAGCACTGTTAAGGCTAGGGGGTCATCCCGACTTACCAACCCTTTGCAAACTCCGAATACCAGTAAGTACTATCCGGGAGACACACGGCGGGTGCTAACGTCCGTCGTGGAGAGGGAAACAACCCAGACCGCCAGCTAAGGTCCCAAATTATTGCTAAGTGGGAAACGATGTGGGAAGGCTCAGACAGCTAGGATGTTGGCTTAGAAGCAGCCATCATTTAAAGAAAGCGTAATAGCTCACTAGTCGAGTCGGCCTGCGCGGAAGATGTAACGGGGCTAAGCAATAAACCGAAGCTGCGGCAATGCATTTTATGTATTGGGTAGGGGAGCGTTCTGTAAGCGGTTGAAGGTGTGCTGTAAGGCATGCTGGACGTATCAGAAGTGCGAATGCTGACATGAGTAACGATAATGGGGGTGAAAAACCCCCACGCCGGAAGACCAAGGGTTCCTGTCCAACGTTAATCGGGGCAGGGTAAGTCGACCCCTAAGGCGAGGCTGAAAAGCGTAGTCGATGGGAAACGGGTTAATATTCCCGTACTTCTTACAATTGCGATGGGGGGACGGAGAAGGCTAGATGGGCCTGGCGACGGTTGTCCAGGTTCAAGTGCGTAGGCTTGAAATTCAGGTAAATCCGGATTTCTTTAAGGCCGAGACACGATGTCGGGCTACTAAGGTAGTGAAGTCATTGATGCCATGCTTCCAGGAAAAGCCTCTAAGCTTCAGATTGTAAGGAATCGTACCCCAAACCGACACAGGTGGTCGGGTAGAGAATACCAAGGCGCTTGAGAGAACTCGGGTGAAGGAACTAGGCAAAATGGTACCGTAACTTCGGGAGAAGGTACGCTCCTCATGGTGAAGTCCCTTGCGGATGGAGCTGAGGGGAGTCGCAGATACCAGGTGGCTGCAACTGTTTATTAAAAACACAGCACTGTGCAAAATCGTAAGATGACGTATACGGTGTGACGCCTGCCCGGTGCCGGAAGGTTAATTGATGGGGTTAGCTTAGGCGAAGCTCTTGATCGAAGCCCCGGTAAACGGCGGCCGTAACTATAACGGTCCTAAGGTAGCGAAATTCCTTGTCGGGTAAGTTCCGACCTGCACGAATGGCGTAATGATGGCCACGCTGTCTCCACCCGAGACTCAGTGAAATTGAAATCGCTGTGAAGATGCAGTGTACCCGCGGCTAGACGGAAAGACCCCGTGAACCTTTACTACAGCTTGGCACTGAACATTGAGCCTACATGTGTAGGATAGGTGGGAGGCTTTGAAGTGTGTACGCCAGTATGCATGGAGCCGACCTTGAAATACCACCCTTGTATGTTTGATGTTCTAACTTAGTCCCGTCATCCGGGACAAGGACAGTGTCTGGTGGGTAGTTTGACTGGGGCGGTCTCCTCCCAAAGAGTAACGGAGGAGCACGAAGGTGGGCTAATCACGGTTGGACATCGTGAGGTTAGTGCAATGGCATAAGCCCGCTTAACTGCGAGAGTGACGGCTCGAGCAGGTGCGAAAGCAGGTCATAGTGATCCGGTGGTTCTGAATGGAAGGGCCATCGCTCAACGGATAAAAGGTACTCCGGGGATAACAGGCTGATACCGCCCAAGAGTTCATATCGACGGCGGTGTTTGGCACCTCGATGTCGGCTCATCACATCCTGGGGCTGAAGTCGGTCCCAAGGGTATGGCTGTTCGCCATTTAAAGTGGTACGCGAGCTGGGTTTAGAACGTCGTGAGACAGTTCGGTCCCTATCTGCCGTGGGCGTTGGAGAATTGAAGGGGGCTGCTCCTAGTACGAGAGGACCGGAGTGGACGAACCTCTGGTGTTCGGGTTGTGTCGCCAGACGCATTGCCCGGTAGCTAAGTTCGGAATCGATAACCGCTGAAAGCATCTAAGCGGGAAGCGAGCCCTGAGATGAGTTCTCCCTGGCACTTTAAGTGCTCTGAAGGGTTGTCCGAGACCAGGACGTTGATAGGCAGGGTGTGTAAGCGTTGTGAGGCGTTGAGCTAACCTGTACTAATTGCCCGTGAGGCTTAACCATACAACACCCAAGGGGTTTTGATGGACTCGAATGAAGAACAGATTGAATGTGTAGAGAATAGTCAGTTTTCTGAATTAAAGAATTTGCCTGGCGGCCATAGCGTTGTGGACCCACCTGAATCCATGCCGAACTCAGAAGTGAAACGCAATTGCGCCGATGGTAGTGTGGGGTTTCCCCATGTGAGAGTAGGTCACTGCCAGGCTTTATATACCAGTTAGATGAAGCGGATTATTGTAAGACTTTATCTGACAGACAATCTGAAGTGGAGCGGTAGTTCAGTTGGTTAGAATACCGGCCTGTCACGCCGGGGGTCGCGGGTTCGAGTCCCGTCCGCTCCGCCATTTTAGATTGTTAAAATTTTAGGGGTGTAGCTCCAATTGGCAGAGCAGCGGATTCCAAATCCGCGTGTTGGGGGTTCGAATCCCTCCACCCCTGCCATTATAAATTGCATAATTATGCAAAAACAGAAACCCGCTCATTGAGCGGGTTTTTTGTGTTTGTAGCTTAGGAAAAGATCAGATCTTTATATTGAGAAATATTGTTTGAAGGGATTTGAAAGGGAAGGGCTGGAATAGCCCCTAAAATTACTTCTTATATTTCTTTGCCCACAGCTCGATTATATAAGTAATTAATACGATTGCGGGAAAAATATAAAAGGCTGCTTGTCCCAAAGAGGACCAAAATAAGTAAGCTAATGCAGCAGCAATAAACGATACAACAATCAGCTTTATTTTATCTTTCAATATTTCAATCATTGCTATTAGTGCATCCTTAAAATTTTATCACTATGTCTTACAGCATCATCAGCCGCCCAAACCGGTAAACCAAGATCTCTGAAAGCTTGCTTTAGCTCTGAAGCACTACATGATGTTGCTCTTTTTGATGCCATTAATGCAGAGCCAATAATTGCACCAACATAAAAAGCTGCTCCAAGCCCGGCAATCTGTCTGGCTCTATATGCTGAACCAGCGATCGCTACCAGAGAAATATCAGAAGCCTTTGCAGTTAATGCGCTTTCAATACTGACTATTGTTCCTGTCATTGTAGCTACAGAGCCAAATATTGATTTTGGTGTTGGTAGCCCCATAGCTTCTAAATTGCTTTCAATATTGTAATTAAAATTGTCTAAATCGAAACGGCAAATACTCATATAAATATCACTAATATGCACTTTGTTTAATTGGTGCGATATAATAGTTGAATATTTTATATGAAACAACTCCGTTAAGGGAGGGGGAAGCTCACTTGCTCTGTGAGCTTTTAGTTATTTTTGCTACCTTCTTTCAATTTCCAGACGGGTTAATCGCTCATCTATTTTTTCTATCATGACCTTCATCCACTTCATATCAGTTCTCAACGTCACGCCAACCCCAACCCCACTAAACAACGCACTGACAGCGGCCACGATAAAAGTCTGGTATTCTGCCATTACTTAAACTCATCCCGTACTGCCTCAAACAAACCAATCAACACAGGAACTACGGTTCCAACAATTCCGCCGTATTGAATCCCTGTATCCGTCACGCTGGCCGTTAATAAGTCCGGGTGACCGAACGCTAAAGCAGCCCCGGCACCGACTAACGCGATCCCTTTCTGGGTCGAAGGCTGACTTAAATCGATATTGAATTTGTCTTTTAAAAAATCACTCATAATAATCCACTCTTTTTAAGACCTTTAATTGTATAAGCGGCAACTATTGCCCCTGCGACCGATAGCGCTATTTTCTGTAGATAAAATTTAGTTGTAATACTCATGCCAGCATCACCCCATCTCTTGCAGTACCAATATCATAATACGGGCCGGACTCCTGCCGACTCATTGCCAGCAATACATTTGAAAGTGTGTTTCTGTCATAGACATCAATGGTTTGATGAGGCCCGATGCCGGTCCAGTTGCTTACGTTCCGGATATATGTTGCTGTGTCGTTCTCACTGACGGGCGCCCACCGGCTGATCATTTGTGAGAGCGTTTTGTATCCGCTCCGGTAGTAGGTGCGCAAAATTCGCGCTCCGGCTCTGAATCCGTATTCTGCTGATTCAAATTGAACAAAAGACGGATCTGTATTGATTTCACACATTCCCCGCCAGTCTGTTCCGTTGTCCCGGATATTAAGCGGGTTATTATTCCTCACTCCGCGTGGTTGATTTGATCTCACTATATTTTCTCCTGTTCCTGATGTCGCAGTGCTGCCGGTAGCGGCCCGGTATATGACATAACCAATACCAGCAACCGACGCAATTGCAGCACTGAGCAACACCCATTTATTCATTGCTGACTGTCTCCGGGTCGACGAACTGGCCGTTCACGTATTGAAGGCCCAGTAAACTATCGTCAAATTCAGGCACAGCGATTTGATTTTCAGTTTGCGGTGGAAATGACATCACGCCCACAACAATATTGTTTTCATCAAGTTGAACGCTAAACATATTCAATAACCTGTATCCTCATGTATTTATCCGTGCCGCCGATTCGGTTCAGCTTCAGCGTTGTTGCTGACGTGAGTTCTGCATACCCAGCTGAGTCTTCAACATTCACGTTCACAAACGTTTTCGCCGGATTAACCGATGGAATGGTGATGGTTCTGCCTGTCTTGGTAGTAATTTGATAGATACGTCGAATCACACTGTGGTTGTTAATGGCTGTCAGTATGGTTGCCCTGGCATTTCTACAGACGTCAATCACTGCCGTTTCTGTGGCAGTAACTGCCGTTGTGGTTGACTCAATCGCGGCTTCTATGGCTGTTTTCGCATTGCTGACCGCCGTTTCCGTCTGTTGACCGGCAGAAATCAGCCCCTGAGTCATACTCTCAGAGACCGTATTCAGTTTTTCCGTGACGGTTTCAGAGAATTGATTCTGTCCGGTTTGTAATTCGGTTTGCATCTGCACCAGTTTTGCAGCCAGCGCCGCAAATTCTGAAGACAGGTCTACCGGGTTACTAATCCTCATTTGACCCCCATAACGGTTAGTTTTGCGGTGGTCTCACTGGCGTTATATCCATACACCTCACCACTGAAATCAATGCTCAAACTACCAATCGCGGACTGACTCCCCATTGCCAGCAATCCCCGGTTTGCAGTCGTGCTCTTGTCACCAATTCTTACTTTTGTCATTGCATCACTGATCACCTGAACCGTGACCTGACGAAATCCGCCACTGGTGAGCCGGACGCGTTCACCCGGCTGGATGGTGATATCATCAAACGTGCTCATCTGAGCCGGTAAGATGGTTTTCACCTTCAGCCCGTCATTGACCTTTACGTGTGCTTCAAACTGAATCGGCTCAATGATTTTTCTAATCACTATGTCGTCCGTGGCGGCGGGTTTATGCTCTAAATCAGAAATCTGGTAATCGAATGTCACCTCACCGGCCTGATGATGTTCAACAAACAATTCATTAAACTGTTCTACATTGATCCGGTCTCCGGTCTGAAGACGCTGAGGGCGCAATGTATCGGTAGAGACATAAACCGGGGCCGAAGAAGCCCTGACAATCAGATAACGGCCTCGACCACCGACGGAAATCTGTTTTTTTGTATGCGCTTCGATAATCATGTTACTTCCTCATCACGGCAATCATCGCCACCCCAAGCACGACAGCGACCGCAACTGTCACTTTCATCATGTCCGATGAACTGCCCGTCTGACTACGCTGTGAAGCACTGTCCGCCAGTATTAATGCTGATTTTGCGGTCTGATTTGACTGACTTGCCATCGAACGAACGGCGCCAATCGTGTCTTCATTATTTTTACGCAGTGACTGCATGGCTTCTTTTGCGGTTTCTGTTTGCCGCTTTGCTGAAGCCGTCCCGAAATCCAGCGCATCAGAAAAGGACTCCTGAGCGCTAGAGAGGGCACGTTTCAGGGTGCTTTCATTCGACTGAAGCGCCGCTTTAGTCGTGGCCTGACTCGCCGCCAGTGCATCGCGCCCAAACCCCAGCGATTCTTTCATGGCTTTCTGGCTGGTCTTCAGGGCGTCTTTGCCAAATTCGAGCGAGTGATTGCCAAAATCAAACGCTTCTTTGGTGGTTTTGTTATTTGAATTCAGTGCATCAGAAACGGCGGATGCATTGCCTTTAATCGCCTGAGCCGCTATTTCAGAAGCGGCTTTGATGGCGTTGTGATCGGTCATCGTGGCGTTGATGGTACTGTCATTGACGCCACTGAGTAATACACCAAGGTTGTCACCCCCGACTGAGGTTTGACCGGATGTATTGGTATTATTGACAGTGCTTGCTGAGTGATCATGACTGAAGAAACCCACGGCTAATGTCCTCCTTTCGAGATCAGAAACAGAGCACCCAAGACACCGGCAACTGTGGCAGACATCCAGAGAAAAGATGGATTTTTTTTGCTGTTCACATACATATCACCGACCGTCAGACCGCCGCTATAGTTGGATAACCCGGACGATGTATCACCGCCGTCAAGAGAACCGCTGTTATTCAGGTTCGGAATCATCACGCCCCCTTCACGGCACGGTAAGCGAGATAACAGCCGCCCCCGATAGCACCGAGCTTAATCAATTTGGTCACACCAGAGCCGGACCAGAACCCGGCCCCGAATCCGAGCGCCCCGGCAGCAAGCGGGGCCAGATAAATCAAAGGCATGTCTCCCCCTTACTTTTTCACTGCCAGAACGATAATTCCCAGAATAAGACAAACGCCAACCCCGCCACCGACATAGAGCAATGTCTTGTCCGTCTTAGGCTGCACCTGACTGGCGGTGACTGCGTTTCCGTTATCATCGGCCTGCTGCATGGTTTGCGGGGCGGTCTTTGAGTTCACGCTTTGCGTGGGTTTGGTCGCCGCATCGACAAGGTTATCGAATCCCTCTCCAACGCTATCAAGCAAACCCGAGCCAAAGTTACCCAGATCATCTAAAAATGACATCAGTCCCCCTTAGTGGAGCAGGTCAGGACGAACGATTTTTACGGACTCAACCACAATCGGAATGGCGCCAACCGGCTTGTTAGTTTTGACCGTGAATTTCAGCTCGTTCAGATGGGCCGTTTTAAACAGTTCATCAATAAAGTAGCCGCGCATGATGGGATCAAAGTGATACATGCCTGATTGCCAGAAACGTTTATTTCGTTTGGCACGCATCGTATCGACCGGGCGGGTAGTGTCATAGACTTTCACATAATCGCGGTAGATTTCGAGGGCGTTCACCTCTTCTGATAAGAAGTGCATCCGGCGTACCAGCAACAGCGGCCCGGAAACCAAATCAAGGAATTCGTTTTCGGTGGCAGTGGCCTGCATGGTCTGGCGTTTGATTTGCGGTACAAGTACCCGCACGCCCTGAGCCGGTGAAACGGTGGCGTGACCTTTCAGATAGACGGTTGCCGGGTCTGCATCGGTTTTTGATGCGATATCAATATCCAAAATGATATTGTCACCGGGCTCTGTAACCAGCGCGGTGTATTTCATGCCGTTCTTGGTCTTGGCTGAAATATCGGCCAGCGGGATATGATAGAAATCTGAGGCGGGCATCCCTTTGTATGCTTCAAGGGCTTTCATCAGTTGCCCGTCAAGCACGATGATTTCATCCCCGTTCAGCGTAATTGTCACCCGGTGGATTTGCTCCGGCTTCAGATTTGTTTCGAGAAAAATCTCTTCATAGACGGGTCCCGTCGGGATTGTCAGCGATGCTTTTTCACCCCAGCCAACGCCGGTAAACGAGTTCAATTTCATGACTGAATTCATCAATTAAACTCCCTTAACCAATGGCATCTTCAACAGCATCAACATTGTTCGATGCCCAAACCACACCCGCAGCAACAACGGCAGCAATCAGGCCGACTACAGCAATATTTTTTCCGGTTAGTTCCATGTGTTCCTCAAATTAAAAAGCCGCCCAACATCAGGCGGCCTCTACTTAAACATCATATTTACAATCGGTTCCTAACCCGATTTAGAATCGGGTTTAGAATAAATGTGATTTGAGTCTCATTTTACCAGCGGATCACCCCCTTTTGATATTGTTTACCGTCTTGCAGGAGATACTCAAGCGGGTTCAACTGATCGATATCCGCCGCTGATATCCCGGTCATTTTTTCCAGATAAATTGCACTGGCGCGGGTCTTTTGCATCATCACACAAGCACGTTGACAGTTATCAATGATGGTTTTTGATACTTCCTGACCTCTCTGAAATAAATTGATGGAGTGAAGATTAAACTTCCTGCCCAGGCGTAAGATCTTGCCGTGGTAGCCGGTCGCCTTTCCTGCGTTTTCGCTGTGCTCTGCCACTTCTTCACAGATGATTTTCAGGGGCTTTTTGTGTTTGCCGTTGCCTACCGCCCATACCACCTGACAGAACTGATCAAAGTCTTTCGGTTTGGTTTCGTGTTTTGGCTGATAGGCAATCTTGAATCCCTGCCGGGTCTTTCTCCCGGCTATCAGGGCCGTTGCAAAGTCTTTGATGTTTTCATAGCCCCGGACGACACGCCCGGCAAGCTGACCGGTGTAATCGCCCATCGGATCAAAAATGGCGACCTGATCAGTCGCCTGTATGAATAGTTTTTTTGCCGCTGAAGTCTTGCCGCTCCCGCTCATCCCAACCGCAAAGACATGACCATTTTTCAGGGCGTTATCCGGGTTAATTGGCTGCATAGGCTCAGGCTTCCTGTGGTTGTGGGTCTTGCTCCTGTGGGGTGATATCTTTGGCTTGATCAATCGCTTTCAGGGCTTTGATTTGAGTGAATGAAGAGAAACCGAGCGCACCGGCAGCAACAACGAAAGTTAACTCTTCCCGGTAAGCCGCCAGCCACGGCGGAAGCTCCCCGTTGTATTTGACGAACAGGGGCGCGGCAGCAGTGGCGACGTTATCAATCTGCGCGGTATCGAAAGTAAAATCTTTATGGGCAAATTGTTTAATGATTTGCTCCGTCACGCCCAGAACGGCCTTTGTGGTTGCTTCCCCGGCAGCAAGTGCCGCTTCTTTTTTCGGGTCTGATTTCTGAACTGCGGTATCCGGATTAAAATCTTCCCCGGAAAGCTCCTGAAGCAATGCGTTTTCTTCCGCTTCGGAATGAGTTTCTAAGATTTCCTCTGGTTGTACTTCGTTTTCTGAATAGTCGATTTGATTTTCCATTACGCCACCGCCTTGATTGTTTTAATGATGCCACCACAGACCAGCCCCAGAACGGCCCCGATTCCCACACATTTCACCGTCGTGACCGGTTGAGATTGTGGTTCCGGTTTAGTTTCCGGTTCCGTTAGGGATTGGGTTTGTTTTTCCGTCTGGATAGGCAAAGATTCCGTTTGTTCCGGCTCTGGCTGCTTCATCGCTTCAATCTGTGCCTGAACTGCTTCAAGGGATTGATAAGCTTTCATTTCAGCCTGTGCCGCTTTACCGGTGCGGGTATCCGGGCCACATTCACACCGGCCATGCACGAACGCGGCGCGTTTACCTTTCCCCTGTTTAATGGCTTTGGGTTGATGGCAGGTTCTGCAAAGTACGTAACCTAAAATATCCGTGGTATCAGTCATGATTGATCTTCCCTTCCAGTGTGTTTAATCGTTGATTAAAGGCTTTGAATAACCAGATGGTTTTCATCAGCCAAGGTTTAATGAAACCAAATCCCATTGGCGGCTTATATGCTTTGGATTCCGTATCCATTTCATTGAGTAAACGGTTTGTTTCGGTTTGAAGATTGCTCATGTATCCCCTTTAGGTTGAGAAAAATTCCTCATATTCGGGTGGACCACACCGGTCCAGCTCGCATTGAAGAAGAAAATTACTGATGATTTGTTGCTGTCTGGTTGGTTTTTCGGCTGGCGTATAGTTATTGCCACCAGACCAAGGGCGACGGCTCCCGCCGTCTTGAGAAGCCTCCTGTTTCACAGCAGGCTTTTTAACTAACTTCCATTCGGTTTCATGAGTCAGAACCACTAAACCACTTCCCTCAAGGCCAATGATGTGACGAACGGTTTCACCGTATTTGTTTTCTTTCGCTTCTGTCCGTGGCTTAATCGGGCGCAATGATTGCGGCAGGCGGTGACCGCCCATATAGTCAAAATAAGCAGAGAAGAAGCCCATATCCGCCGCCCGGCGTGCTTTTTCAAACAGGCAATATTCCTGCTTATCCTGAATCCGGCGCAGCTCTCGCCAGACTGTGACACTTGGGGTTTTCTGAAACTGAAATTGTCTGAAACAGAACTGACGTGACCACGCTGTGACGTTCTTCACCGTGTCCTGAAGCTTGGCTTTACGGTTATCTGAATCGGTGAGGTCATCCAGTCCGAAGCCGTCTACATTTTTTGAAATATACTTGGCAAGATAGGCCACGGCGCCGCCTTCGGTGCCGTCCAGTAGTTTGGCATCAAACCGGGCTTTCATTGCCTTGTGTTTGGGTTTGCCTGATGCGTCGTAAAGCTCTGCACTGTCTTGTTGATACTGATAATTCTGAAGTGCTTTGATAAATGCACCCGTCTGATCCAGCGGCATGAAAAATACACCGTGCCAGTGTGGCGTGCCGTCCTGATGCGGTTCAACCACTCTTAAGCCGTAATAATCCAGTCCGTGACGGTCTGCCCAACTGCGAAAGCGTGACCAGTTCAGGCTCAGCCATGCATGGGCATCACGCGGACAACTGCCATCAAAGGCCGGGTTTTCAATCCAGTAATGACCGCGCTTTTTCAGGCGGTGAAAGCGGCTTGGTGTGGTCATGGTAATAAATACCGCTGCATGATTGTTTGCGTCGGCGTATTCCTGACAACCAGCGATCCGGGTCATCAGTTCATGGCGGCGGTTTTCCGGGTTAGCCTGTGATGAAGCGTGAACTTCTGACATATCGACACAATCACCATGCTCTGATTCAATCGCCATCAGCTCAAGCCATTCTCTTTGTCTGTCCTGACGCACTTTGAGCCATTCACAGGCAGAGATAGACGCATACGGCGAGATGTGCGGGGAAATCATCCCGGCAGCACGCCGGGCATTCTCAAACGCTGCAATTGTGGATTTCTCGATAGCGCGACGCCAGACCGACTCATCAAGCAGACGGGCCAGTATTGAATAAGCTCTCTCTTCATTTTCAACAAATTCAAACTGTGGCATCCATAAAGACGCCCCGACAAATTCATGAATCCGGGCGATCGTCTCTTGTGGAGATAAGCCCATTTTGACTGATGTTTCAAAGTGAAAACCCGCACGGCCTGAAAGCTCTGTGGCAAGCCGGGCGCGTTTGAACTCTGTATCAATTTTCCAGAATGGTTCAGGCAGGACAGACAGGGCAGCAAAAGCCGCCTGACTGCGTGACTCAATAAATTGAAGTGCCCGTTTAAAGCCATATTTCCGGAACCGGGCAGCACTGGCCTTATCCAGATAATTACGAATGTCTGAAGGTAACTTAAACTGATTGGCTACCTGACAGGCAAATTCAAACACCCGCTCTTTTGGGGTCTTTCCGGACGATGAAATATGCTTATCCGCAACCATTGCCAGATGTGGCGCTGTGGGCTGGTTTTTCATGACATAGGTTGCCAGCTCCTGACGCAATGCATCCGGCAGTTTGGTTAACGGGTTGTTTGTTGGTTTGGTGTATTTTTTCACTGACTTGAAATTATCCTGTCTGGTAACTGATTCGCTTTAATTGCAATACGCGCCAGCATCTTTTGACGTTTCTCCCGGCTCATATCTTTGTGTTGCTTCAGCACTTCACGACAACGGGCTATTCCCCGGAAACCACATTCAATCTGTTCTGGTGTGAGATGCATGGTTATTCCTCCAGACATTCCAGTAATTCAGCTGCTTCAAGTAATGACCTGACCACACGCTCACGCATCTGAAATTCAAGCGGTGAAAGGTGTGTTGCTGAACCTAAAACGTTCAGCAATGCTTTCGCTTCACCAGAGTGTGAAAAGTCTATGTTGATGCTGTGTATTGGGGTTTGGTGCATGATGGTTATTCCTCTTCCAACTGTTTGCGCTTACGTGGCGACACGGGCAGGGTGATCTGATTGGCTGCGATCCTGCGGTCAAACTCCAGCTTGTTGATCAGAACCAAACTGCCTGACCGCTCTTGTGGAATAACGGGAATCACGCAGTCATTAATCAGCTCTTTGACTTTTGTGCGGCTCATTCCGGTTTCTTCACAGAACTTATTAATTGTCTGGACACTTGCAGACATGGATCAAACCTCCTAATATCGGGCGTAATCGGTCGTATTGGGTTTTGTCCTATATTCAAGACGGAAATAAATTTATTCTTTATTTAAAGACAAGTCAATCTTTTGTCTTGAAATAAAGACGGCAATTGCGTTGGTATTGGTTTATGTATTTGAAAAATAAAGAAGAAAAAATTCTGAAAGATTTTCCTAATCGTTTAAAAGATGCAATGGGAAGTGACACACTGAGGACTTTTGAAGAGAAAAGTGGCATTTCGAGATCTGTCTTGTCTTCATATCTGAACGGGAAAACATATCCGACTCTGGATCGACTGACTGCGATATCAGTTGCATCAGAAAAATCAATTGAATGGCTGGCCTCTGGTGAAATCACTGATGACAGAATGGTCGCCGTTTATCAGTATGACTTATGTGTCAGCGCTGGTGCCGGTGCATTAGTTGAACATGAAAAGCCTGTTGCAGAATTTCGTTTCAGTCAGGATTGGTTACGCCAGCAGGGACTACATGGAAGACAACTTTCAATTGTTCAGGTGATGGGGGATAGCATGGAACCCAACCTTTACGATGGTGATTTAATTCTTGTCCGGCATGATGAAGCAAGAGATGGTATCTGTGTGATTCGTGTGGATCAGGACGTACTTGTTAAGCGGGTGCAATATGACTATGCAGAGAAAAGCTTTTTGATATCTAGCGATAACCCTCGATATAAACCGTTTCAGTTGAGTAATGATTTTGATGGTGATTTCAAAGTAATTGGTCAGGTGGTGCGGGTACTTCAGAGGGTGAAAGAGCGTGATACAGTCCAGTGAGTGGGGGTTTTATACCACCGATGATCCAAACCGTTTTTTTGTCCGGGAGCGCGACGCAAAAAACCATGAAATCACCTTATCATTAAGAGATCAGGAACTACACCCGAACCGGGATACACGCCGGTTAGATGAGATGATTACAATCTGGTATCGGATGCATGGTAAAACCTTGCGTGACCATATCCGGCTGAGAAAGCTTTTGTACCGGATGTCAGAGCGGTTAGGCAATCCGATTGCTTCAGATTTGACCAATGAACATTTCGCAAAATACCGGGAGCAGCGGACGCAGGAAGTTACCACCACCACGGCCAACCGTGAACATGCTTACTTACGGGCGATGTTTAACGAGTTAAAGCGCCTGGGGGTGATTGATTACGATAACCCGGTGCAACATATCCGGCAGTTTAAAGAGCGTGATGGTGAGCTACGGTTTATGACGCATGATGAAATTGACAAGCTTTTACACGCCTGTCTGCTTTCCAGTAATGCATCTCTGATTTACGTGGTGAAAGTCTGTCTTGCGACCGGGGCGCGGTGGAGTGAGGCGGAATCGCTGAAAGCCTCTCAGGTCGCCGGAGGTAAGATCACTTTCCTCAATACTAAATCAGGCAAAAACAGAGCGGTTCCTATCAATGATTCACTGTTTGCTGAACTGCTTAGCCTTGGCAAGAGAGGTGATGAAAAATTGTTTCTATCCAGTTTAAGCGCCTTTCGTAAAGCGGTTGCCAGAGCACAGATCCAGTTACCCAAAGGGCAGATGTCCCACGTTCTGCGTCATACCTTCGCCAGTCATTTTGTTATGCAGGGTGGCAATATCGTTGTATTGAAAGATATTCTTGGGCATAGCGAGATCACGACCACTATGCGGTACTCACATTTGGCGCCCAGTCATTTGAGTGATGCGGTTAAGTTGAACCCATTGAATGAACATCAATAATTTTTTGTAGGAAATTACATTTATCGAATAAAATATACTTGTCTAATTATTAATGTAAATTTATCTATGTAGTGAAGGTGTATTTTATGATATTTATTAATACAGCAATTGATGAAGGTTTTTGGTCTATATTTGGAGCAGTGGTAGGTGCATTTTTAGGCGCTTTATTCGGTTTTTTTACATTATTATTTAATGAAAGAAGGACAACATCAAAATTATCTGATTCACTGTATAAAGAAGCTGAGTTTATTTCTTCTTATATGAAGGATTTTTTCATATCAGTAGTTAGTGAATATAAAAGAAGTAAAATATTTCATGAAAAAGGTGAGAGTTTTTCAGGGCCTTCAAATATAGATTTTAATACAATTAACACCATTTTCATGGAGTTATATAAAACGAATAAAATACCATCAGTAGAACATCGTAAATTCATACATAACATCAAGTATCAATGGGAAATGGTAAATGCTTATGATATAGATAGAGTAAAATTAATTAAAACGAATGCTTTTTATCTTGTTGATCGAGCTAAATGTTTGGATATTATCTACTCTCTTGTGACAGTGTTGTATTACTTTGACTTGTTCTGTACTAATAAGGAGAGTTTTAAATTTGATGAGTCAGATTTTCTTTTACAAGCTAATTATATTTTTAATAAGTTAGAAATTGATGGTGATAAAATAATTAATGTCATTAACAAACAGTTGACAGGGATGAAAGGCTTATCATAGGAGAATAACTATTCATTAACTTCTGAAATAAGAACACTATGTATTATATTTTTTTTGTTTCTTAAAGAACTATTACGCCCCCATACGCCCAAAACGAAATTTCCCCTTTTTGTAAGCTATTGATTTATTAATGGTGTAAAGGGTTTTCCAAATCCGCGTGTTGGGGGTTCGAATCCCTCCACCCCTGCCATTATAAATTGCATAATTATGCAAAAACAGAAACCCGCTCATTGAGCTAACTCCTATCACTTAAGGTGCTTGGAGCGAACTGGATAGCGGGTCTTACTTATACGAACGGTCCTTGATTTGGGCCGTTTTTTTCGCTCAGGCAAGATGTAGCGTTTTACACGTTCACGCATCGCCCTCAGTTTTTTGGGGATCGAGCCTGGTGAAGCTATTGCACACCACATGAGCTCGTCCTGGATATCTCGAAGCGCCATCATAAAACTGATCCGCAAAGGTGATACCCCTGCCTCTTTAGCAATACGGCTTATCTCCAAACGAACAAGGTTGTAGGCGATAAGTATTCCCCATATTTCTTGTTCCACTCCCTCAACTGACTGGCTTCGCAGTAACACTTCATCCTCAAGCATATCGTGCTTTATTTCGCCGTAGCTGTTCTCAACTTCCCACCGCTCAAAATAGACATCAAGCAGAGATTGGAGACTATACTGGCTGTCGGTTAGAGAGGTAAGGAGCCCTTTGATATGGTTGGGTTGCTCTTGCTCCGGGTAAAGAACGAGCCTTGCTTGCCATTTTTCAGGTAGGCTCGGGTCTTGCCTTAATGCATGTTGAGAGACGCTCATCTCCACTATTAAATCTCGACCCTCCTCATCCAGCTGTTCGATAACTTCATACTGAGTATTAGATTTTATCGGGGTCATCCAATGGCTTGAACCGTGTTGTCGTGACCAGTTAATCATCAGCTCTGCACTTAGGTAGCATCGGTCAAAAATAGTAAGGGAGTTGGCAGGAACTGAGGGAATGAGCTGCTTTGCATAGTTCACTTCGCCTGTAGAACTTGGGCCAAAAGCAACATTATAGAGTAGACGGCTGCGTAGGGAGCAAAGTGCACATAATCTGACAATAGGGTATTCGGTATGGCGAGTTTTGCTGTGTTTAACGTAATGAAAATGTTCGGCCAGAGGACTGGTATCATGCGTTCTAAACTGGGTGCCATCGACCGAGAAAAGTCTCAGCCCATACCATGTATCTTTATTGTCTTCCGCACCTGTCCAATGCTCGGCTGTTAAAGAGAATAGGGCTTCGAGAGGTTTGGCTGTTAATCGCTTTCTTGCTTGGGGTATAGCGCTTGGAGCAATGGACTCTCCCAGAGAATTAGAAAGCTTCAGATCTAATTTATCAAGTACATCAGTAATAGGCCGGTCACGGTACAAACCAATTCCAACAACGAGCCAGACTACGAGCTCAGCAGGTAGCTTTCGCCGCCTCATGCTCGCTTTATTTGTTTCATCAAGTGCTTGATTTATCCACTCTAGTGGAAGCTCTTTTTGAAAGAGTGCAAGAGATTCCGGAGAAGCAAAGTCATCAACATCAATAAGCCAGTGAGCCAACATAAAAATACCCTCAAACATAAATGCTTGAGGGTATTTTCAACCAACCACAGGATCGTTCAACTGATCATTTACTTAACTGATCGGAGTTAGCTCATTGAGCGGGTTTTTTGCGTTTATAGCTAAGAAAAATTCAGATCTTTATAGTGGGAAATATTGCTTGAAGAGATTTGAAAGGAAAGGGCTAATACCAATCTGGAAAATTAACTGGTCAGGTCTATCCATCTTCTCGAACACATCTTGGTGACTCTTTTGGATCAATCCCAAAAACTATTCCATGCATCGCAGACTTTGGAGATGATGTCCTCGTAATCAGTAAAAGATTGGTTGGTTAGATAGCGTTGCCTCAACCAACTCGATACCTGTTCTATCGGGTTCAACTCTGGGGAGTATGGTGGTAGTTTGCTAACACTCACGTTATTCAATTCATTGGCAATGTCTTCCGCGTATGCCACGCTGCACCATCCATAACAACGACTGCGTGATGTCCCTTTTCTGTGACTACCGATATTTGCTTTAAATGCTGTATCATGATGCCTTTATTGGCCCACGGGACGACTATAGCACTCACCAGTGCTTTTGCCGGGACAGACTGAGCCAAACAGATAGGTATACTTAAATAGTTGTTGCTTCACGGCTCTTGGGCGGGTTTCTCTTTCTGCCCATAAACGTTTGAAGCCCATATGGTTGAGCCGGTCATACAGACAGGAATCTTAGTGATCCATTTGTCTGTATACTGAGCTTGATATTTCAGGTTATCAAGCGGTTCTGATGTTAAAGCTTACCTTTTTACACTATGAGCATGAGAATGATTATCAGAAAATTTCTACTTTCTGAAGTGAGTAAGCTACTCTGGAAAGATGTCCATCACAAATTCAGTAGAGAGTTATTATGTCTGAGAATCATTTGGTGCCGTCATCAGGTCGTGTTGAGAGAGAAATCCCCCAGGAAGCATTTGATTGGTATGATGAGTATGCACATGGCTTGATTGACCGTCGGGAGTTTATGCAGCGATTGTCTGGGTTAGCTGTATTGGGTTGGAGTATGACGGCTCTTACTGCAGCTTTAATACCGGATTATGCGCAGGCAGAACAGGTGTCATTTAATGATCCAAAGATTAAAGCTGAATATATAGAATTTGATTCCCCAAAAGGTCATGGAAAAGGGCGTGGATATTTAGTCATGCCCCGCAATCCCGATAAAAAACTGCCAACAGTTCTGGTTATTCATGAAAACCGGGGATTAAATCCCTACATTAAAGATGTAGCAAGACGGTTAGCTATAAAAGGTTATATTGCTTTTGCTCCGGATGCTCTTTTTCCTCTTGGCGGCTATCCCGGTAATGATGATGACGGGAGGGCAATGCAAAAGAGCCTGAGTCGGGACAAAATGGAAGAAGACTTTATTGCTGCTGCCCGTTTTATCAAAGGGCATGCGAAAGGGAATGGAAAACTGGGAGCGGTTGGTTTTTGCTTTGGTGGTTACATTGTCAATCTGCTTGCAGCAGAAATGCATGAAGATTTAGATGCAGGTGTTCCTTTTTATGGAACTCCGGCAGCAGAGGCATTGGTATCTCAGGTAAAAGGCCCGTTACTGATTCATTTTGCAGAGCTTGATCAGCGGGTCAATAAAACCTGGCCCGGTTATGAGCAGCAACTAAAACAGAATAAAGCGGATTATCAGGCTTATATCTACAAAGGTGTGAACCATGGATTTCATAATGATTCAACGGCCCGTTATAACGAACCTGCGGCTGAATTAGCCTGGGAAAGAATGCTAAAATTTTTTGATACACACCTTTCCTGAATTGTGACAGAAAAGAAAATGCAGGTTATGTCGCCGTGATGGATTTATGTTGCTATGATGCATAAAAAATTCACAGGAAGTAAAACATGCCTCATTTTCGTTTTCGGGCTGTACCGTCCGGGATTGTTCAATCTCTCTCAAAAACGCTCACTGATGACTTTCAGGAACCGATGCAATCTCCCCGTGAAGATTTCACGTTCGAATTAATCCATACAACTTTCTATGCAGAAGGTGAACCTGCATCGATGTATCCTTTTGTTGAAGTTTTATGGTTCGATCGGGGGCAGGCGATTCAGGATCAGGTCGCTGTGACAATTACTGAGCGAATCAGGGCAGCTATGCCTGATCCTGAACTGGATGTTGCTGTTGTTTTTACTGCGCTCCAGCCAGGACAATATTATGATAATGGCAGTCATTACTGAGGTGAGATATGAACAACGTTATAGATACTATTTTAGCACATCGCTCGATAAGGGCATTTAAGGATACTGAGGTATCTTCAGAGCAGCTGGAGCGAATTATTCAGGCTGGTATTGCGGCTTCTTCATCAAGTTTGATGCAGGTTGTGTCTGTGATCCGGGTAACGGATACAAATAAACGTAAGACACTGGCCCAGCTGGCGGGTCATCAATCTTATGTTGAGACTGCTGCTGAGTTTCTGGTTTTTTGTATTGATTATCAGCGTCATTATGAACTGAATTCAGATATTCAGCCCGATTTTATCGAATTAACATTGATCGGTGCCATTGATGCCGGAATTATGGCGCAGAATTGTTTACTTGCTGCAGAATCTATAGGTTTAGGTGGTGTGTATATCGGTGGGCTCCGAAATTCACCCAGCGAGGTTGATGAGCTACTTGGTTTACCTCAGCATACAGCAGTGATGTTTGGTTTGTGTCTCGGTGTACCGGATCAACAGCCCGAATTAAAACCCCGGTTGTCTCCGGATGTTATTGTACATGAAAATCAGTACCAGCCTTTAGATCAACAAAAAGTGAAAGAATATGATCAGGTGATGCAGCAATATTATCAGGCACGTTCTGATAATACTAAACAGCAGGGGTGGTCAGATCAGGTAACGAAGAAGCTTAGCAAAGAGTCTCGTCCCTTTATTCTGGATTATCTCAACCGGAAAGGACTGGCTCGCAGATAATTCTTTCATTTCACAAAATCTGCTGATATCTATACCCAAGCAACCTGAAGATGCATGATTCAGCTCACGCCCTGCGGGTGAGTTTGTCTGGCTTTGATACAGCGTGACTGATTTTCAACGTAGAATGACTCTATTTTCAAATCAGTGCTTTGTCTCAAAGCCAGACAAATCTCACTGAACCCTTGGGTATAAGATATAGAAAAGGCCGCGTCCACTGACTGAACGCGGCCTTTGTATCACCACTAAAGTAACGTGTTAAGCTAATCCCTGAATTATCACAAACTTTTCAAGAAGCTGATCATCGGTTTCGATATGCTCAGGGTCGGTGATGATACAGTTGTTAATTGGACACACGGACTCACACGTCGGCTTTTCATAATGCCCTTTACATTCGGTGCAGAGCGCCGGGTTGATTTCATAGATCGAATCTCCCATCGAAATCGCACCGTTAGGGCATTCGGGTTCGCACATGTCGCAATTGGTACACTTGCTGGTAATCAAGAGTGCCATATTATTTACCCGTTGGATTCCGGGTATCCTGTCCTTCACCCAAATTACGCATCAGAAGCGCAAATTCGAGATCAACATCTTCAGGAACCGGAATAAAGACAAAATGCCCGTTACCTTTTGCATCATCAATGGCTTCTGCTTTACGGTTTTCCATTACTTCCAGATTGAAATGGATATTACCGCTCGGCGTCATTAGTTCCAGACTATCGCCAAGACAGAATTTATTTTTCACCTGGACTTCAACTAAATCACCACGGCGCTGACCGGTAAATTCCCCCACAAACTGCTGTGAATCAGAAATGGAATAGCCATAGTCGTAATTCTGATAAGCGTCATGAGTATGGCGGCGCAGGAACCCTTCGGTATAGCCACGGTGCGCCAGACTTTCAAGTGTTGACATCAGTGTTGGATCAAATGGCTTGCCTGCGACCGCATCATCAATCGCTTTACGATACACCTGAGCAGTACGGGCGCAGTAGTAAAATGACTTCGTCCGGCCTTCAATTTTTAATGAGTGAACCCCCATGCGGGTTAATTGCTCAACATGCTGGATTGCACGCAGGTCTTTCGAATTCATGATATAAGTACCATGTTCATCTTCGAATGCGGCCATTTTATCTTCCGGACGGTGGCTTTCAGACAGCAATACGACTTCGTCGGTTGGTTTACCAAGACCAATCGTATTTTCCGGACGTTCTTCCTTTACATCTATCGCCTGAGTTGTGTCTGGCGTGAACTGTTCAACGATTTGTCCGGCATCATTTTCTTTCCCCTGCTCGACTTTATATTCCCAGCGGCAGGCATTGGTGCAGGTTCCCTGATTCGGATCCCGCTTGTTCATGTATCCTGAAAGCAGGCAACGACCGGAATAAGCCATGCAAAGCGCACCGTGGACAAAAACTTCAAGTTCTGTCTCCGGGCATTCCTGACGAATTTCTTCTATTTCTTCTAAAGATAACTCGCGCGAGACGATGACCCGCTCAACCCCATTTTTTGCCCAGAACTTCACGGTTGCCCAGTTCACCGCATTTGCCTGTACCGACAAGTGAATGCTCATCTCAGGGAAAGCATCCCGGACCATCATGATCAAACCCGGATCTGACATAATCAGAGCATCCGGCCCCATATCAACCACAGGTTTCAGATCACGGATAAAAGTCTTCAGTTTGGAGTTATGCGGCTGGATATTACAAACCACATAAAACTTTTTACCTTGCGCGTGGGCTTCATCAATACCAATTTTGAGGTTTTCATGATTGAATTCGTTGTTACGTACCCGAAGGCTGTAACGGGGCTGGCCGGCGTATACAGCATCTGCGCCATAGGCAAATGCATAACGCATGTTCTTCAGGCTTCCTGCTGGTGAGAGAAGCTCAGGAACAAATACATTTTCTTTCGTCATTGCTTTTTCCAAATCTGATTTCAAGTCAGGCTGACACCACCAGATGGTGTCAGAGGGCGGTGATTTTACGTTAAAACGGGCAGGGATCCCAGCTTTGATTTTCCGGGTTTTGATGAGGTGCTGACGCACCTCAGACTTCAATATTCGGTTTTCAGGAAGAACCGGCTTCTGGCAGGCCACCAAAGGTTTCAAACAGGAAAGGCAGTAACAGAGATAATTCTCCGCACATCAGTGAAAAATCTGCATCAAACCGTGCGGCAAAGTCTTCCTTAGGAATATCTTCATTTTGATCGGTCAGATCATCACTGTATTGAACCCGTTTGAGAATCGCATCATCTGAAAGGATAAATGACACGCGATCACACCAGGAAAGACCGAGTTTAGTGACGACCTTATTCGCCTGAATATGACTGAGGATTTCATCCGTGTTTAAATCCTGCTTTTTACAACGGATGGTGGCGCCATCATCAAGAATGGATTTTAATTCCGCTTCATCAAGTAACTGCAGCCCTTCGGGCAGGTTGCCATTTTGCACCCAGCTGGTCATCACGGTTTCCAGAGACTCTTCAGAAATGGCTGGAATGACTGGCAAACTTCCCATGGTTTTTCTGAGCAGAGCAACCAGATCTTCAGCTTTCTTATAACTGCTGGTATCGACCACTAATAACCCTAATGAAGGCATGATCAGCAAATAAGTTAACTGACTTTTGGAGAAAGCTCTGGGCAGCAGATCGATAATAATATCGTCTTTCAGAGTGTCTTTTTCCTTTTTCTTTAACGGCCGGCCTTCCTCCGCTTCGAGTGCCGAGACTTTGGTTGACAGGGAATCTTTAATCACGGATGCAGGCAGGATTTTCTCTTCTTTTTTGGCACAGATAAGAATACGGTCTTCGGATACATGTGTCATCATTTCACTTCCGGACCCAAGCACGCTGGTCCATCCCGATTTTTGCTTGTCCTGACTGCCACAGGGCGTGAAACGAAATTCAGCCAACTGCTTTTCCAGCTTATCAGCGTTGAATTCAATATCACGATTGAAGCGATAAATTACACAATTTTTAAACCACATAAGTATTCTCTTATCTTTCTTTCAAACCGAATATCATAGGGGAAATATTGATGAAATGCATAGCTTGTTTTAAAAAAAGCAACATGAAGTGAATACGAAAGTTATATGAAAATTTGTTTTCAAAGGTCACAAAAGTGTCATAATTATTTTTAATAATGCAGGACGTTGATAAAAGATAAAGGCTAATCTGTTATGTCAAGAAGGATTCTCGTGGTTGAGGATGAAGCACCTATCAGAGAAATGTTGTGCTTTGTACTCGAGCAGAAAGGATACCAGGCTGTTGAAGCAGAAGATTATGATACTGCGGTAACGAAACTGGCTGAACCTTTCCCTGATCTGGTGCTCCTTGATTGGATGCTTCCCGGAGGAAGTGGCATTAACTTCATTAAGTATATGAAGCGTGAAGAGCTCACCAGAAATATACCTGTCGTGATGTTGACTGCACGCGGTGAAGAAGAAGATAAAGTTCGTGGTCTTGAGGTCGGTGCTGACGATTACATCACTAAGCCATTTTCGCCCAAGGAACTGATTGCCCGCCTGAAGGCTGTGATTCGCCGGGTTACACCAACTGCACTGGAAGATGTGATTGATGTACAGGGATTGAAACTGGATCCTGTTTCACACCGGGTGACTGCCAATGATAAAGCGTTGGAAATGGGGCCAACAGAATTCAAGCTGCTGCACTTCTTTATGACCCATCAGGAACGGGTCTATAGTCGAGAACAGCTGCTGAATAATGTCTGGGGTACGAATGTTTATGTGGAAGACCGGACTGTGGATGTTCATATCAGACGCTTGCGTAAAGCACTGGAAGAAGCTGGCCATGATAAGCTGATTCAGACTGTTCGTGGTGCCGGATATCGTTTTTCTGTTAAATCTTAAAGCCGGAACTAAGGAATACAATGGTTGAACGTTTAACCTGGAAAAGGCTGGCTTGGGGGCTGACTTTTTTTTACTCTCCATGGCTGGTGATTGGCTGGGTTTTTGGTTTTATGCCCTGGTTGCTGTTGTTTGCGACCGCTATTCAGTTGATTTGGCATTTGAATAATCAGATGAAGCTGTCTGTTTGGTTGTGGGATGATAAACGTTTAACGCCTCCATCAGGAAAAGGTAACTGGGAATCTTTGTTTAACGGGATTTACCGTTTACAACAGCGGCAGCGAAAAAAGCGCAAAGAGCTGACGAATCTGATTCGCCGTTTTCGTAACGGTGCAGAATCCTTGCCTGATGCAGTTGTTGTCTTCCGTGATGAAGGAAATATTGTCTGGTGCAACAAACTCGCCCAGCATTTACTGGGTTTTCGCTGGCCTGAAGATGAAGGACAGCCGATCTCAAATTTACTTCGTGCGCCTGATTTTATTAAATATCTCAATAAAAGAGATTTTTCTGAGCCTCTGGAAATTCATTCTCCGCTGAATGTGGAAAGAATGCTGGAACTGCGTATCGTTCCTTACACCGAAGGTGAGCATTTACTTGTTGTGCGTGATGTGACGCAGCTGAAACAGCTGGAAGGGATGCGGCGCAACTTTTTTGCCAATGTCTCTCATGAATTACGTACGCCGATGACCGTGTTACAGGGCTATCTGGAAATGACTGAAGATCCGGATATGATGACAGGGCCGGTCTGGGTTAAAGCTCATGGTGTGATGACAGAGCAGCTGAACCGGATGAACAGCTTGGTGAACCAGTTACTGACGTTGTCGAAGATAGAAGCCGCGCCGATGCATGAACTGGAAGATGTGGTTGATGTGCCGGAAATGCTGAGCGTTCTTGAGAAAGAAGCGGCCAGTCTGAGCGGAGATGCGCATCATCAGCTGCATTTTGAAATAGATTCAGCGCTAAAAGTGTTAGGTGATGAAGATCAACTGAGAAGTGCCATCTCGAACCTGGTTTACAATGCGGTGAAATATACACCGCCGGGTGCTGAAATATTTGTTCGCTGGTACGACTCTTATCAGGGGGCCTGCCTTGAGGTCGAAGATAAAGGGGATGGCATTGCTCCACAGCATTTACATCGCTTAACTGAGCGTTTTTACCGGGTGGATAAAGCCCGCTCCCGGGATACGGGGGGAAGTGGATTAGGGCTGGCAATTGTGAAGCATGCGCTGTCTCACCACGATTCACATCTGAATATACAGAGCGAAGTTGGAGCAGGGAGTGTTTTTTCCTTTATATTGCCGAAAAGGTTAGTTGTATCTGCATGAACCAGAAATTGTTGTACTGTGTTTTGTTGATTGGCTGTATTTGTAGTGTCACCGCATTTTCAGGTGAAGTGACGTCGTTTGTTCATGAGAAAACTGCCGGTAAAGATCAATTGCCGGTTTATGACAAAGGGGAGAGTGTCTCCGGGAGCCTGCTTTCTGTCGGATCTGATACTTTGGCCGGAGTAATGTCGCTTTGGGTGGAGGCTTTCCATACTTATTATCCGAATGTGAATGCACAGGTTCAGGCATCGGGTTCATCCACTGCGCCACCTGCTTTAATTCAGGGAACTGCACAATTCGGGCCAATGAGCCGGGCAATGCGCAAGAGTGAAATTGAATCTTTTGAGCAGGCATATGGCTATAAACCAACAGAACTCAGGGTGGCAATTGATGCGATTGGCTTATTTGTACAGAAAGACAATCCGGTCCGGGGATTAAATTTCGAACAAATTGATGCCATTTTTTCTGCAACCTTACGTTGTGGCGCGCTTCGCCGGATTGAAACCTGGTCACAGCTGGGGATTAAGTCGCGCTGGGCAAGAAGAGCGATTCAATTATTTGGCCGGAACTCGGTTTCCGGGACTTATGGCTACTTTAAGAGTCATGCATTATGTGGCGGAGATTTTAACGCTCAGGTGAATGAACAGCCGGGATCTGCATCGGTTGTCCAGTCTGTCGCTTCGTCCATTAATGCCATTGGTTATTCCGGTGCCGGATACTCGGTCTCCGGCGTGAAACGAATTCCTGTTGCCCGGACCGGAAACCATTACATTTATCCGACCCGGCAAAATATCCTGTCAGGCCAGTATCCGCTTTCCCGCTTCTTATATATGTATGTGAATAAGAGCCCTTCAAGACCTCTGTCACCGGTGGAACAGGCGTTTATCCGGTTTATCTTTTCACGTCAGGGGCAGTTACTGGTCGCCAAAGACGGATATATTCCCGTTTCAGCAGAAATTGCGAAACGGGAACTGGCAAAAGTCGGGCTTTAATCTTTGCGCCTGGCTTCTGCCTGACATCCCCTAAGCATACTGAAGCGTCCATCCGGCACTCTGCCAGTACTGCTGCTCTGTTTCGAGATCGGTATGGAGCAGCTTATTATTTTCCAGCCACTCTTGTTCAACGCTGTTTAATGTCCACTTATCGTGATCATTGATGATGATTTTCAGTTCCGGAAGCGGATCATCACTGCGCTGCCCATTCAGAACCACAGCCAGCCGGAGAATCCGGATGATCTGAATCACATGCTTTTTCTTATACAGAGTGAGTTCCGGCATTTCATTTAACTTGAGTGCTTTGCGATGGAAACGAACCAGAGTGGACAGCAGCTCCTGCTGTTCGGAATTAAACCCGGGCATATTGGTGTGACGTAAAATGTAAGCAGAATGGCGGTGGAAGCCCTGCAGGTTGATACTTAGTCCGACTTCATGGAGTATTGCACTCCATTCCAGTAAATCAAATAATTCTGTGTTTTTGGCTGGTAGCTCCAGCACCGGAGCCAGCTGTTCAAGAAATTGCTTCGCCAGTTTTTTTACTTTCCGGGCATGATCAATATCAACCTGGTGCTTCTGTGCCAGACTTTCAGCTGTCCTTAACCGGATATCGGTATATTTTAACCGGTCTTCCATTTCATAGAGCAGCCCTTCTCTTAACGCGCCCTGTGAAAAGTGCATCTCCCTGATTTTCAGATCCTTAATGATCGCAAAGAGAATCGCTACCCCGGCAACAAAAACGGGCTTTCTTTCTTCACTCAGGCCTTTCAGAGACAGGTTATCGACACTACCGGCTTCGACAAGCTTATCCTGTAATTTTTCAAGTCGGGACAAGGTGATTGATCCATCCTGAGCACCGGATTCGCTCAGCACATCCCGAACCGCTTTGATCGTACCGGAGGAGCCGAATGCCGTATCCCAGCCTTTTTTTCTGTATTGACGGACGATAGACTCCAGCTTTTGTTCTGCGGCAAGAATGGCCTGATTCAGACGTTTGCGGGTGATTTTTCCATCCGGAAAAAAGCGGTTGGTGTAACTGACGCAGCCAATCTGCAGGCTATTGACCAGCTCCGGCGTAAATTCATGGCCTATTACCAGCTCGGTACTACCGCCACCAATATCAATCACCAGCATGGATTGTGACTGAGGCTGTGTATGAGCAACGCCCAGATAAATTAACCGGGCTTCTTCCGCGCCGGGAATGACTTCAACCGGGTAAGGGATAACCTGTCTGGCCTGTTCGATGAATTCCGCGGTATTTTTAGCCTGTCGTAAGGTATGCGTTGCCGTAATACGTACATTTTCGGGAGAGAAGCCCTGAATTCTTTCGGCAAACATTTCCAGGCACTCAATGCCCCTTTGAATAGCAGTCTGATCCAGTACTTTTTGATCATTCAGGCCGGTGGCTAACCGGACCCTCTGTTTGTGGCGACTGATGAGTTGCAGATCCTGATTTACAACTTTTGCCACCACCATATGAAAGCTGTTCGACCCTAAGTCGATGGCTGCGATATGTCTGATTTCCTCAACATCTTTCATTTGCTTTTACTTCTTGTGTATTTTTCCGTTTCCGGGTCATTTTTTCTGTATTTTTTAAGTAATCGTAGATCGCGACCTGAGATCTGATTTTCTTTCTGTTGCCGCGGCTGACGTAAGTATTGGTCATTTCTTTATCCAGCCAGCGGGCTTTGACCGTGTCAGTAAAATGGATATTGATGATATCAATAATACGCTGTTTTAACCGCTCATCATGGATGGGCGTCGCCACCTCAATCCGGTGATCGATGTTTCTTGTCATCCAGTCCGCAGATGAAATATACACCAGCGGATCTCCGTTATTATGAATAATCATCACCCGGGGGTGTTCAAGAAAGCGATCAACGATACTGATGATTGTAATGTTTTCACTGATTCCTTCAATCCCCGGGACAAGAGAACACATCCCCCGGATAATCATTTTTATTTCAACACCGGCGATACTGGCCTCGTAAAGTTTATTAATCAGGCCGCGATCAACCAGATTATTTATTTTGAGTATAATCTGCGCTTTTTTTCCGGCTCTTGCATTTTCGATTTCATCTTCAATCAGTTCATATAATTTTAAGCGTGAATTTCTGGGAGAAACGACTAAATGCCGGAATTTTACCGGCTGATACGGGTTTTCGATATAGCCAAACACATTCCGTACTTCACCGGTGATTTCAGGATCCGCTGTCAGCAGGGCGAAATCGGTATAAATCCGGGCGGTCTTCTCATGAAAATTACCGGTACCGATATGGGCATAGCGGGCAATATCACCGTTTTCTTTGCGATTAATTAACAAAAGCTTAGAGTGTATTTTCAGACCGGGTGCACCAAAAATAACATGAACACCAGCCTCGGTTAATACGCGGGACCATTCAATATTGGCTTCTTCATCAAAACGGGCCTGAAGCTCAACAACAACCGTGACTTTTTTCCCGTTGTGGACTGCATGAATCAGTGAATGCATCAGTTTTGATTCTTTCGCAACCCGGTAAATATTGATCTTAATGCTGATAACTTTCGGATCAAATGAAGCCTGACGAACCAGTTCGGTCATATGTCCAAAAGTATGGTACGGATAATAGAGCAGAATATCCTGAGCTTTGATGGCCTCAAATTTGTTTGCATACCCTTCGAAATCAGCAGATTTCATTGGAGGAAGCGGCTTATTTTCAAGATATTCCCGGCCGACATTCGGGAAAGAGATAAAATCTTTGAAGTTATGATATCTGCCGCCGGGTAATAAGCTGTCATAGTTGGAAATTTCAAGTTTGTCACACAGAAAGTTGAGCATGCTCGCCGGCATATCCTGCTCATAGACGAAGCGAACCGGCATCGCGGTTAAACGCTGGCTCAACCCTTCGGACATTTGTTCCAGCAAGCTGTGCTCAACCTCATTACTCAGGTCATATTCTGCATCTCTGGTCATTTTGATGGCGTAACCATTGAGTTCATCATAATCAAAAAAGCCATAAAAAATGTCGTTCAGGCAGTAGCGGATAATATTATCCAGCAGAATGATTGTCTTTCGCCGTTTACCTTTTTGTTCTGGCAGCATGATGAATCGGGGAAGGTAATCGGTGGGAATTTCAATCAGCGCGTAGCGGGAAATATCATCTTTTCTCAGTTCAACAGTAATATAAGCGTATTCATCTTTCAGATATTGCAGCACATTGGCTTCTTCATTGATCAGCCAGGGGGTAATGTGTGGCAGGACTTCCTTCCTGAAATATTTCTGTATCCATTTTTCCTGGAACTCATCCAGCTGGAATTCATTGACAAGAAATATCCGTCTCCGGGCCATTTCCTTAATCAGTTCGTTATATAAATTTTCGAAATCCTGATTCAGTTTAAAGGCCTTATTCTGCATTTTCGTGAGTAAGTGTTTAAAACTACTGCTGTTTCCATGTTCCTGATCGATCAGTATCCGGCGTTTCACATCAGCAAAGCGAACCTTATAAAATTCATCAAGGTTGTTAGAGAAAATTCCCAGAAAACGAATCCGTTCAATCAACGGGACTGATTTGTCGGCAGCCTCCTGAAGCACCCGCTCATTAAAAGAGAGCCAGCTTAACTCCTTCTCTATATATAACTTTTCTGTGTGCATTCCTGTACCTTTTGACTTACTTAAGATGAATGGTATGGGTTCTGATAAGATGATTTCACTGCAGTATTTAATCATGGGCTTTGGAGCAAATTAGGACTTTTGTGTTACATTTTTATTTCAGTTATTGAATGTTTGTTTGCTAAGTATGCTGAAAAAGCTGGAAATATTAATTAATTCAGCTGGGTTTGAATATTATGTAACGTGTTTCACTTTATTTGAAATTGATGAAAACAAATTGTATCTTTTTCAGTGGATTATTTGATGCTTGTCATATAAATGTCATGTCACTGACATATGCTGACATCATCTCAGGGATTTAAAAATCATCATGTCACAGATACATTTTTCGTTGAAAGCAGCAGATAAAAAACGTCTTATCAAAGATCGTTTGATGCGTTATGCAATAACTGCCGGAGGCGGGAGTGTTTTTGGTGCATTAATTCTGATTTTTTTCTATCTGGCCTGGGTGGGTTTACCATTGTTCTCTGCCGCTGAAATGAAAGCTGACCCGCAGATCGTTGAACTGAATAGTCAGTCCCGCCCGGCTTTTATGGCCGTAGATAAACATGGTCAACATGTTTTTACTCTGGGAAGCCGCGGTGATATGGCATTTGTTTCCCGAACTTCTTCTCATCCGTTCACCTTGTTCCGGCAAGCTGATTTTATTCCGCGGTTATTTGCAGAATCGACCCGGAAAGACTGGTTTGCCATCCTTGGGAAAAATCAGCAGTTAATGATTGCAAAGCCGGTATTCTCCTATCAATACGATGGCGAAAAAGAGCGTTTTACGCCGGGGTTGCAAACACTGGATGTTCCACCGG